>JBIOFT010000082.1:0-16780 GCA_044447375.1 Terriglobales bacterium
ACCACATCCAGTGGATGGGGAGCTTGCGAAAGCCGTCCTCCGCGGCATAGACGGAAAGCGTGAGCAGGGCGGAGAGCGCCCCCGCCGCGACGCCCACCAGTACGCAGCCCAGCAGCCCCAGCAGTCCAATGAAGACGGGATGGGGCGGAACCGGAAACAGCGGCCCCAGGCCGATGATGTAACGCCGGACCGCCGCCGCCGTGGCGCTTGCCAGCGCCACCGGGATCAGGCTGCGCGGCTTCCACTCGAACAGCAGCAGTTCGACGGCGAGCAGGATCGCGGCCACCGGGGAGGCGAACGTGGCCGACATCCCTCCGGCGGCGCCGGCCACCAACAAGGTCTTGCGCTCGGCGCTGGTCAGATGAAAGAGCTGGGCGATCATGGAGCCTAATGCGCCGCCCGTCATGATGATCGGCCCTTCGGCGCCGAACGGTCCTCCCGAGCCGATGGAAATGGCGGAGGAGAGAGGTTTCAGCACGGCCACGCGCGGCTCGATGACGCTGGCATTGGTCAGGATCGCCTCGATGGCCTCGGGGATGCCATGGCCGCGAATGCGCTCCGAGCCGTAGCGCGCCATCACCCCGATGATGAGCGCTCCCGCGATGGGCACCAGCACGACAAATACTCCCAGATGGTTGCCGACCGGCGAGACCAGAGAGCTGTTCCAGCGCCCAAAGAAGAACAGATTGGTGAACAGACCGATGAGCCGGAGCAGCCCGAGAGCCACGCATGCGCTCAGCGCGCCGATCACCGCGGCCAGCAACGCGATGGGCAGCATGCCCGCAGTGGTGGTGAAATCGCCCAGTCTGCCCGGCGCCTTGGCGGATGGGGAACTCTTCTCGTCTTGGTTCGGAATCATTCTGGCGTCGGCTTGGAGGCATCGCTGAAGCGGCCCCCTTATGCCCTGTCTATATCGTAACACGATGGGTATTGGCGTAGGCCCAGCCGCCCCCGGCTGCACAGAGCACGGCCCGCCGGTTGCTTACACCTTGAGCTGGGCCCGGGTGCGAAGAATTTCCAGCAGATGAGCGCGCGAGAGGACGCCCTCCAGATGGCCGTTGGAGGCAACCGGCAACTGGTTGATGTTCTCGCGGGCCATGGTCTCGAGCGCCTGCACGACCGGCGCATCCGGGGACACCACCTGGAGCTGCGCCAGCGGGCGCATGGCTTGCTCGACCGTGGTCAGCGGCCACATCCGGCGCTCGACGCGGCTGATGTCGGCGGGCGTGATCAGGCCGGCCATCTGCCCGTCCTTTTGCACCATGAAGCAGCGCTGACCGGTGCGCAGCAGGTGATCATCCACCAGGGTTTGCAGGTTGGTGGTGGCATCGATGACGGCACAATTGCGCTCCATCACATCGCCGACTTTGATGCCGGCCAGCGCGTGCATGATCTCCACCTGCACCCGGCTGGAACGAGCAGCGTCGAGCAGGAACCATCCGATGAAGGCAATCCACAACCCGCCGAAATAATCCTTATTGAAGAACTTGAACAATCCGGCGACGATGAAGAGGAAAGCGAACATCTGCCCCACGCTGGCGGCGATGCGCGTGGCGCGCTCGATGCTGTGGGTAACCCACCAGGCGGCGGCGCGAAAGACGCGCCCGCCGTCGAGCGGGTATGCGGGGACCAGGTTGAAGGCCCCCAGCATGAAATTGATGTATCCGAGCCAGCCCAGCATCGCGACCAGAGGCGAAGCCGCAGACGACGTCGGTCCCGCCCAGCCCATCACGTGCGCCGATCCGAGACAGAGCAGGCCCAGGACAAAGCTGACCAGCGGCCCAGCCAGCGCCATCCAGAACTCGGTCTTGGCGTCGGGGCTCTCGCGCTCCATCTGGGAGACGCCGCCCAAGGCGAACAGTACGATGGAGGGCACGCGGATGCCTCGGCTCTGGGCGACCACTGAGTGTCCCAGCTCGTGCAGCACGATGCAGATGAAGAAAAGCAGCGCCGTCAGGATCGCGGTTCCCCAGACCACGCTGGGGCTCCAGCCGCGGTGCACGGCCGCAAACTGCCCGGAGAGCGAAAACACGATCAGGATGGCAATGAGGAACCAACTGTAGTGCAGGCCGATGCGGATGCCGAATACCCGTCCGAGCTGCACCTGGGCTTGCATGACTGTTATTAAGATGTCCGCTTCCCGGCATCGGTTTTAGCTTTTTGTGCGTCTAACAGGCAGGAGCAGATTCCCCGGTGATCATTGTCTGGAACGGCGGCGCAACTTTCTTCCAACTCCGGGGTTTGTTGCTGGTTAAAGGTATAGTGTTTTTTGATTCCCTTAGGGCAGAGGAGATTGCGCGATGAGAGTCACGGGCAGTAGGGCTTGGGGTTCAGCATTGCTGATGGTAGTGCTGGTGGGGTTGGGAGTGGGGGGATGCGGCACTGGCAACAACAACGGCGTCACCCCGGGGCCCACGCCGCAGCCGGGCTCGGAATTCGTTTTCGTTCCCGATGCCGTCAACAACATCCTGAACGTGCTGGTGATCGGCCCTGATGGGTCGTTCAACAACGGTCCGGTGCCGGTTGTCGGGACCGGTGTGGCGCCGGTGTGGGCGGCGGTCGATCCCAACAACAATTTCGTCTATGTGACCAACTTCACCAGCAATACGGTGACAGCGTTCACCTTGAACACCACCTCCGGCGTGGTGGCGACGGTGGGCAGCTTTGCCGCGGGTGCCGAACCCGGGGCCGCGGCGGTGGATCCCTCGGGTAAGTTCGCGTACGTGGCCAATGACGTCGGCACCAACCTTCCCGGAAGCGTCTCCGCGTACTCGATTGGTGCTACCGGCGCGCTGACGGCCGTGGCGGGCTCGCCGTTTGCGGCCGGAACGAACCCGCAGCAGGGCATCGCGGTGACCGCCGGGTTTGTCTACGTTACCAACTTCGGCAGCAGCAACGTGAGCGCCTACAGCCTCAATACGAGCACGGGAGTGCTGACCCCGCTGGCGACCCCAACTTTCGCGACCGGCTCGGGGCCCGTATCGCTGGCTATGGATCCCGCCGGCAAGTTCCTGTTCACCGCCAATTCGAACAGCAACAATGTCTCAGCATTCACTGTGAATGGCGACGGTTCGCTCAGCCCGGTGCTGGGCTCGCCGTTCCCAGCGGGAAACTCGCCGCAGTATCTGGTGACCGACCGCACCGGGACATATCTCTATGTGGTAAACGTCAACGACAACGACGTCGAGGCCTACACCATCGCCGCCAACGGCGAGCTGACGGTGATTAACCTTTACCCCACAGGCCTCGGGCCGGAAGGACTAGCCGTGGATGCCGCCAATAAGTTCCTGCTGGTGGCCGACTGCGGTGACGGAACCGTGGCGGGATTCAGCATCAACGGCGGCGGGACGCTGACCTCGCTTGGCACTCCTCTCTTCCTCGGCGGCTGCCCGCAGGCGGTGGCCACTACACACTGAGAAGGGTTACGCAGGCCCGGCCTGTGACGGCTGGTCCTGCGTGATTCTCGATTCTGCTAAACTCGTGGTTTGTGCCATGCCTGAGACTGCACAGAGCGCGCAAACCATCCAGGTGAAGCTCCCCGACGGGAGCGTGAAAGAAGTCCCCAAGGGCACCACGCCGCTCGATGTCGCGCGGGAAATCTCGCCGCGCCTGGCCGATGCCGCCCTGGTTGCAAAATCCAACGGCACGCTCATCGATCTGACTCGACCGCTCGAAAAAGACACCGAGCTGCGCATCCTGACCAACCGCGACCCGGAGGCGCTCGAGGTCTTCCGGCATTCCTCGGCGCACCTGCTGGCCGCGGCCGTGCTCGAACTTTTTCCCGAAACCAAGTTGGGGCATGGTCCGGCGACCGAGAGCGGCTTCTTCTACGACTTCTACCGCCCTACGGCCTTCACCCCCGAGGATCTGGAGAAGATCGAGAAGAAGATGCAGGAACTGGTGGAGAAGGACATTCCCTACGCGCGGGATTTCCTGCCGCGGCAGGAGGGCCTGGAGCGCTTCAAGGCGGAAGGCGACTTCATGAAGTGCCACTTCATCGAGCAGTTCACCGCGCCCGATGAGAAGATTTCGCTCTACCGCACCGGCAAGTTCGTGGACTTCTGCCGCGGGCCGCACATCCCGTCGACCGGCAAGGTGAAGGCCTTTAAGCTGCTGAACATCGCCGGTGCTTACTGGCTGGGCGACGAGAAGAACCCGCAGCTCCAGCGCATCTACGGCACGTCGTTCTATTCGAAGAAAGAGTTGGACGACCACCTGCACAAGCTGGAGGAAGCCAAGCGCCGCGACCACCGCGTGCTCGGCAAGCAGCTTGACCTGTTCTCCATCCAGGAGCTGGCCGGCCCGGGGCTGATCTTCTGGCATCCCAAGGGCGGCATCATGCGCAAGACCATGGAGGACTGGCTGCGCGACGAGTACCTGCAACGCGGCTATTCGTTGGTGTACACGCCACACGTGGCGCGCGTGGACCTGTGGAAGACCTCGGGGCACGAAGGCTACTACGCCGAGAACATGTTTACCCCCATGAAGCTGGACGATGCGGACTATCGCATCAAGCCCATGAACTGCCCGTTCCACATTCTGATTTACAAGGACCAGCTCCGCTCGTATCGCGATCTGCCGGTCCGCTTGGGCGAGCTGGGGACGGTTTACCGCTACGAGCGTTCCGGGGTCATGCACGGCCTGATGCGGGTGCGCGGCTTCACCCAGGACGATGCCCATATCTTTTGCACTCCGCAGCAGATCGAGGACGAGATCGTGGGCTGCATGGATTTCGCGCTGGCGGTGCTGAACACCTTCGGCTTCACCGAATACCAGGTAGAGCTTTCCACCTGGGACCCGAAAGACCGCAAGAATTTCCTCGGGTCGGACGAACAGTGGGAGCTGGCCAACCGCTCGCTCGAGAACGCCCTCAAGCGGCGTAACGTGTCCTACAAGACTATTCCCGGCGAAGCCGCGTTCTATGGGCCGAAGATCGACGTGAAGCTGGTGGACGCGATCGGGCGCCTGTGGCAGCTCTCCACCATCCAGTTCGACTTCAACCTGCCGCAGCGCTTCGACCTCGAGTACGTCGGCGAAGACGGGCAGCGCCACCAGCCGCTGATGGTCCATCGTGCGCTGTGGGGATCCGTGGAGCGCTTCTTCGGGGTGCTGATCGAACACTACGCGGGCGCGTTCCCGCTGTGGCTCTCGCCGGTGCAGGTGGTGGTAGTGCCCATCAGCGAGCGGCACCACGATTACGCAGAGAAGGTTGGGGCGCAGTTGCGCGAGGCCGGCGCGCGCGTCCACGTGGACAGCCGTAACGAGAAGATGAACGCCAAGATTCGCGAGCACGCGCTGCAGAAGACGCCCTACATCGCGGTGGTTGGGGACAAGGAAGCGCAGGCCGGCTCGGTCAACGTCCGCACCCGCGGCAAAGAAAAGACCGACGACATGCCGGCGGTGGAGTTCGTGGCCAAGGTCTGCCAGCTCATCGCGGAAAAGGCAACCAATCTCTAGCCACGGATTCTCACGGATATGCACGGATCATTTCTGTTTCCCCCGTTCACATCCGGGTAGATCCGTGGCCGCTTTCCTTATCAGGGAATGGCCGGATGGCGGAACCACCCCTGCCCGGATTTCCAGCATGTTCCCAGTTGGTCACCGTTACAATCAGCCTGAACGGGATTAAAGTACCAGTATGCGTTTGGTTAGGCTTGCCTGGCTCTTCATCGCTCTCTTCTTCGTCACCTGGGGATGGATCTTATGGAAGGCGCCAAAAGGCCAAGCCGACGATCACCCGCAGCCGCCTGCCGATCTTGCTGAAATCGTGAAGAAGCAGTTTGGCTCCTGCTTTGAAGTTGCCAGCGAACGTACCGCCATCAAAACGAACTATCTGCATCCTCAAACCGGAGGCCTGCCCTGGGTGGTCTTCCTAACCGCTGACCTGGACGGCGATGGCGTGGAAGACGCCGTGATCGTCGCCCGCTGCAAGACACCGCTCATGGATGAAGCCAGCCACAACTACCGGGTGATCGATCCCTACTATACGAATTACGGGTACGGCAACCCCAGGATTACCGCGCAATTCAGCGCCACCGATCCCAACCGCCAGAATCTGGTCCTGGTGATCCATGGCGCCGGAAAGGAAGCCTGGCGCGCGGCCGTCCCCAAAGCCAAGTTCGTCTTCATCAACCTGCCCTTCGACAGTCTCTCGCTCACCCAGGTCACCTACCGCAAACGGCCCATTGCCGCACTCAATCTGACCGAAGAAGAGGAGCAATCCTCCTCGGCCGTGTTCTGGGATGGCAAGAAGTACAGGTGGTCGGACAGCGCAAGCCAGTAACCGGTCGCCAGTCTCCAGTAGCCAGTTAGGCGGGCAGCTCCCTGACTCAGTGGTGCGCCGCGGCTATGTTGCGGCTTTGGGCCTCAGCTAGCGACTGGCGACTGACTACTGGCGACTGAACCCTTATAATTCCCCGCATGACTCTGGAAGAGAAGCTGGAAGAACTGAAGAAGCGCGACGGCCTGGCGGAAGCCGGCGGCGGAAAAGAGCGTCACGAGCGCCAGCACAAGGAAGGCAAGATGTCGGCGCGCGAGCGCATTGCTTTCCTGCTCGACGAAGGAACCTTCGAAGAGACCGACAAGCTGCTCACCCACCGCTGCACTGATTTCGGCATGGAACAGCAGAAGGTGTACGGCGACGGCTTCATCACCGGCTACGGTCGCATCGAGGGCCGGCTGGTGTTCGTCTTCGCGCAGGATTTCACCGTCTTTGGCGGCTCGCTCTCCGAGGCCAACGCCTCGAAGATCGTGAAGATCATGGATATGGCCATGCGCGTGGGCGCGCCGGTGATTGGGCTGAACGACTCCGGCGGCGCTCGCATCCAGGAGGGTGTCGCGTCGCTCGCCGGCTATGCCGATATCTTTCTTCGGAACACGCTGGCCTCGGGCGTAGTGCCACAAATATCCGCGATCATGGGTCCGTGCGCGGGGGGCGCCGTGTACTCCCCGGCCATCACGGACTTCGTCCTCATGGTGGACAAGACCTCCTACATGTTCATCACCGGGCCGGACGTGATCAAGGCGGTCACCCACGAGGAGGTCACCAAGGACCAGCTCGGCGGCGCCATGACCCACAACGAGACCTCGGGCGTCGCGCACTTCTTGTCACGCGACGACGCCGAGTGCCTGTCCATGATCCGCGAGCTGATCAGCTTTGTTCCGTCGAACAATCTGGACGATCCGCCGCGGCGGCCGTGCACCGATCCCATCGATCGCGCCGATTCGGCCTTGGACACCATCGTGCCCTCGGAATCGAACAAGCCCTACGACATTAAGGACGTCATCCGCATGGTAGTGGACGACGGCTACTTCTTCGAAGTGCACGAGCACTACGCCAAGAACATCGTCGTGGGATTCGCACGGCTGAACGGGCGCAGCGTAGGCGTGGTGGCCAACCAGCCGGCCATGCTGGCGGGCGTGCTGGACATCAATTCATCGGTGAAGGGCGCGCGCTTCGTGCGCTTCTGCGATTGCTTCAATATCCCGCTCATCACCTTCGAAGACGTGCCTGGCTTCCTGCCCGGGACGCAGCAGGAGTACGGCGGCATCATCCGCCATGGCGCCAAACTGCTGTTCGCCTTCGCCGAAGCCACGGTGCCCAAGCTGACCGTGATCACGCGCAAGGCGTACGGCGGGGCGTACTGCGTCATGGCGTCGAAGCACATCCGCGCCGACGTGAACTACGCCTGGCCGACGGCCGAAGTCGCCGTCATGGGGCCGGAGGGCGCGGTGGACATCGTCTACAAGCGCGAGCTCACCAAGGCGGAGAACAAAGATCAGGAACGCGCCCGGCTGATCGAGCAGTTCCGCGAGCGCTTCGCCAATCCCTATGTCGTGGCAGAACGCGGCTACGTGGACGCCGTGATCCGCCCGCGCGACACGCGCAAGAAGCTGATTGACGCGCTGGAGATGCTCGACACCAAGCGCGACAAGAACCCGCCCAAGAAGCACGGGAATATACCGTTGTGAGTGCACAATTTGTGTTGCATAGTGACCTCCCGATGACGGAGAATGGCAGTAGTAGCGAACAAACGGCGAATACTTTGTGAGCGTACAGACCTCCATCGAGTGGACCGATGCAACCTGGAACCCAGTCCGAGGTTGTACGAAAATCAGCCCCGGCTGCAAGCACTGCTACGCGGAGACCTTTTCCGAGAGGTTCCGGGGTGTAAGGGGACACCCCTATGAGAGAGGTTTCGATCCACGTCTGGTGCCTGAGAAGCTATCAGAGCCGTTGAAGTGGGCTGCTCCGAGAAGAGTATTCGTTAACTCGATGAGCGATCTCTTCCAGGACGTGGTCCCAGATTCATACATTGTTGCTGTGGCAGAGGTAATGTGCCGGGCAAACTGGCACGTTTTCCAAGTCCTGACAAAGCGTTCGCGTAGGATGTCCCTCCTCCTGTCGGGCAAATTACGGTTTGCTGCAGAGCAACCGCACATCTGGTGGGGTGTCAGCGTGGAGAACCGAAAACATGGTCTGCCACGCATTAATCACCTGCAAGAAAGCCCTGCAAGAATGCGGTTTCTATCGATCGAACCGTTGCTTGAGGACTTGGGACAGATCGACCTATCAGGAGTTGCCTGGGCAATTGTTGGTGGAGAGAGCGGGCCCGGAGCACGCCCGATGCGCCCTGAATGGGTACTTTCCATTCGGAGGCAATGTCATAACGCAGGGGTAAAGTTTTTTTTTAAACAGTGGGGCGGAGTTCGGAAAGGCTTGAATGGCAGGAAGCTTGAGGGACGGACGTATGACGAGTACCCTGATGTAATCAACGTGTCGCCTCCAGAACGTGGTATCCGATTATTCCAGATTGCCGCAATCGAAGCCAAGGCGGAATTGTTTTGACGAAGGCCGAGGAGTATGACGAACGAGAGCACACACAGGTTAAACATACAGTCCTCCGTCGCTACCTCTCGGCAGCTATTCCGATAGTGGGAGACTGGGCCGCTGACATCGCCTACACTGATTGCCTGGCTGGACCTTGGAAATCGGCAGCTGCTGACCTTCACGATACCTCCTTCGATACAGCAGTGCAGGTCCTCCGGAGTACTCGCACCGTGCTCGATCAGCGCGGAAAATCTCCCCACCTGAGATGTCTGTTCATCGAAATTGATCGAGAAGCATTCTCCAGGCTTGAGAAGTACACGGACGGGATAAAGGACATTGAGGCGGTCGCCAGGAACTGGGATTTTACGCAAGCGGTGCCGAAGGTCGTGAACTTCGCCGTGAAGAATCCAAATTCATTCTCCTTCGTCTTCATTGATCCGAAGGGTTGGGAGCAGATCGCACTGCCACTGATTGCGCCTATCTTGCGTCTCAGCCAAGGTGAAGTGCTCATCACCTTGATGACGTCCTTCATCCGCAGATTCGTCAAGGTGGAAGGTAAGGGGTTCGACAAGATTTTCGGCGCGACTGCAGTAGCAAAATTGGAAAATTTAAGCGGAGACGAACTTGAAGAGGGGCTGGTCCGGCAGTATACCGCCGCGGCAAAAACGACAGGTGACTTCAAATACGCGTGTACTCTCCCGGTTCTGAAGGCATCCCAAGACGACTTCCAGTTTTTCATGGTCTACCTTACCCGCCATATCCGCGGGGTCGAGGTATTTAAAGAGACTGAGCGGGCTGTGATTCCAATTATGCATGAAATCCGCGCTGAGGCGCAGAGCCGAAAGGAGCTTGATCGCACGGGCCAGTTCAGCCTCTTGCCCCCTGATGAGAAGTATAAGGAGGCTCGCTTCACCCATTTTAGGCGAAGGCAACTTGAGAGAGTCCGTGGCGCGCTCTTGAAAGTGGTTGAGGCAAAAAAATCACTCACGTACGGAGAGGCTTGGGAATTGACGATGCAGAATGCCGCAGTGCTCGACGCAGATCTCCGAGAATGGATTTTCGAATGGCGTGTCAAAGGGCTGATCGACATTCTGGGGTGGGCACCGCGCCAAAAGGTTCCCCATAAAGAGAACGTCATTCAATGGAGGGGATAACCGTCCGCCGATTTTCACGTATCCGGACGGATATGTTTGCAAATCCGTGGGCATCCGTGTAAATCCGTGGCTTCCTTATTTTTGGCTATTCATGAAACATGCCCGTGGCGAACCACGGGCCTTCTTGGGGGAGGGAGCCGAAGCCGATTTTGGAGGGCAGATAAAAACAAGAACCCCGAGGTTATGGCCCCCGATTCTTCTCGACCAGCGGCTCGCGATTTGACCCTTGCCGACCTGCGACCGCCGCTTCCTTGCGGGTCACGACGTGCGATCTTTAGGAAGGCTTGCGCCTCCAGCTCGGGCTCCGGGCTCGCCGCCAACCGGAAAAACCGGTTACCGCCCCGGGGTTCTATCTTGCCTTCGACAGCTTCTCGTTCTCCTCGACCAGAAGGTTGCTACGACCCTCACCAGCCCTCCATCCTTGGGTCTCGAGAACCTGGACAGTGACTTGGCTTGAGCCCCGGACGCGCTACCAACCGGGAAAACTTAAGTAAGTGTCAAAGAACGATGAGCTTTTTACACCCGCCGGATTAGAAGTCAACGGATTTATGGCGATTTTATGTGGTTATGTTTCAACCAGTTGCAGTCTGTCCACAGGCCTATGTTACGAAACAGGTGCAAAGTCTTGTCGCCGGCAATCGCAGCGGCCGAAGCCACGTTTCTGACTGAATCGGATGACTTATGAAAATCTGGAAGGCCTTGATCGCCTTCGCCAGCATTGATGCCATCGAAATTTTCCACAGGAATATGCAGCAGGAATGGGGCGAGTGAGAACCAACAAAGGACCGGGAACCCCGCTAGCCATGCCGATTCCCGCCGATTTGCCCTGTGGAAAACGAGAGCACAGCCACATTTTATGCGGCTTCGCAAAACTACGAGTGCCGAACGATATAGAGAAATGCCGGGTCAGCGGTATCGGAAAGAAAGTGGCCGAGGGCGTCGCGCTGCTGCAGTTACACTAGGAAGATGGGCGCTTCCCTGCTTCAAGTGAGAGATCTGAGTGTCGAGTTTGCGACCGCTCAGGGCCGCGTGCCGGCGGTGCGCGACGTCAGCTTCGAGCTTCGCCCCGGAGAAGTCTTGGGACTGGTGGGGGAGTCGGGCTCGGGCAAGTCGGTGACATCGCTGGCCATTCTGCGCCTCTTGCCGGTGCAGGCGCGGATCTCCGGCGAGATCCATTTCACCGGCCAGGACCTGTTGCGCGCCGACGAGGACGAGATGCGGAGCGTGCGCGGCGCGCGCATCAGCATCATCTTCCAGGAACCGATGACGGCGCTGAACCCGGTAATGCGCGTCGGCGATCAGGTAGCGGAAGCGGTGCTCGCACACCAGGGAGCGGGAGGCAGGAGGCAGGAAGCAGGCAAGTCGGGCAACAATCACCCTGTCGGCAAGCAGGAGGCCTGGCGAAGGGCGGTGGAAGCGTTGCGCGCCGTGCAGATTGCCGATGCCGAGCGTCGTGCACGCGACTATCCCCATCAGCTCTCGGGCGGGATGCGGCAGCGGGTGATGATCGCCATGGCCATGGTCAACCGGCCTGAACTGCTGATCGCCGACGAACCCACGACCGCGCTCGACGTCACCATCCAGGCGCAGATCCTGGAACTGCTGGGCGAGTTGCAGCAGAAATATGGTCTGGCGATGCTGCTGATCTCGCACGACCTGGCGGTAGTGTCGCAAGTGGCGCACCGCGTGGCGGTGATGTATGCCGGCGCGATCGTCGAAATGGGAAGCGCGAGCCAGGTCTTCCGCAGCGCGGCCCATCCCTATACCCGCGGGCTGCTCGACGCCGTGCCCACGCTCACGACCGACCGCGCGCGTCCGCTCAAGACCATCGAAGGGATGGTGCCGGCGATCACGGCGCTGCCTGCGGGCTGCGCCTTCGAGCCGCGCTGCGCCCTGCGCATCGCAGCTTGTGCGCGCGCGTTTCCACCGCTGGTCGAAGTCGAGCCGGGACACTGGGCGCGGTGTCCGGTCAGCATTCAGCACTCAGCACTCAGCACTCGGTAAAACCCAACACGGAGTCACGGAGCCACGGAGGAATCGGACTCAGCGTCGCGTCCTATCCCCGTACATGACAAGCGAGCCCGCGGAAGGTATCATCTCTGCCCGTTGGGGGCTGAGTGCTAATTGCTGACTGCTGAGTGCTGTTTCCCATGCGCATCCTCATTCTGAGCGACATGCATTCCAATCTCGAGGCGCTGAACGCCTGCCTGGAGGTGGCGCCCACCTGCGACAAGGTGGCGAACCTGGGCGACATTGTCGGCTACGGCGGCAGTCCCAACGAGGTGACGCAACTTGCCCGCAAGCTGGGCGGGCTGCTGGTGCGGGGCAACCATGACAAGGCTTGCACCGGGCTGATGAGCATGGAGGACTTCAATCCGGTGGCGGCGATCGCCGCGCTCTGGACCATGCAGGCGCTCACGCCCGAGAACATGCAGTGGCTCAAGCTGATGCCGCGAGGGCCGATTTTCCTGCCCTACCGCTATCCGCTGAACCAGGAGGAGACCTGGGCGGGCACGGAGGCGGACGGCATACAACTGGTCCACGGCTCGCCGCTCGATGAAGACGAGTACGTGATCGTCATGCGCGACGCGCAGGAGTCGCTGTTGCGCTCGAACTATCCGCTCACCTTTTTCGGGCACACTCACATCCAGGGTGGGTTCGCTTTCGAGAACGACCGCTGGGAGACGCTTCGGCCCATCTACAAAGGCCCGCCGGACCAGCAGGAGACCTGGGTGCTCGATCTGCGGAGCGACGCCAAGTACATGATCAATCCCGGGTCGGTGGGGCAGCCCCGCGACGGCGATCCGCGGGCGGCGTTCTGCGTCTTCGATCCTGACCGCTACGAGGTCATCTTCTACCGCGTGCCCTACAACATCGAGAAGGCCCAGCAGCAGATCATCGCCGCCAGGCTGCCGGACCGGCTGGCGACCCGGCTGGCGGAAGGACGGTAGGGTTACGTTTCAAGTTTCACGTTTCAAGCGGTTAGACTCCTGGCATGGCACGATTTCCTTCTTCTCATCCGCAAAAACCAAAGACGCAGGAGATGTTCGGATCCCCGGCGGAGAGCGCGCCCGAGCACGTGCTGGCGCATGTGGACGGCGGCGCGCGCGGCAATCCGGGGCCGTCCGGGTATGGCGTGGTGATTGAGGACCCGCGCGGGGCGCGGATTGCGGAGTTCGGCCGCTACCTGGGCCACCACACCAATAATTTTGCCGAATACTCCGGGCTGATCGCGGCGCTGAACTATGCGCTCGAGCACGAGCACCCTGCCTTGCGGGTGCGGAGCGATTCCGAGCTGATGGTGCGGCAGATGAACGACGTGTACAAGGTGCGGAGTCCGGAGCTGCGTCCGCTGTACGAAGAAGCGAAGCGGCTGTCGCGGCAGTTGAAGTGGTTCCGCATCGAGCACGTCCGCCGCGAGCACAACGCCGATGCCGATCGGCTGGCGAATGAGGCCATGGACCGAAGAGCCTAGTCACGCCTACCACAGAGACACGGAGTCACGGAGGTCTGGGAGAATTGCTCGCCTCCGTGTCTCTGTGCCTCCGTGGTGGGTTCCCTCCTTATAGAATTAACGATTCATGTCCGGCCTGTTCCAAATCGAGGCCCGCTGCGGGTCGGCGCGCGCGGGGCGGCTCAGGACCGCGCACGGCGACGTCGAGACGCCTGTCTTCATGCCGGTTGGTACGCTGGCCACGGTCAAGGGGGTGCCGCAGGAGACGCTGGAAGAGCTTGGGGTCGAGATCCTGCTGGCCAACACCTACCATCTATTCCTTCGCCCGGGGACGGAGACCATCCGCAAACTCGGCGGGCTGCACGGGTTCATGAGCTGGGAGCGCGCCATCCTGACCGATTCCGGCGGGTACCAGGTCTTCAGCCTGAGCGACCTGCGCAAGGTGCGCGAGGAGGGAGTGGAATTTCGCTCACATCTCGACGGAGCGCTGCATTTCCTGAGCCCGGAAACCGCGACTGCGGCGCAGATCGCACTGGGCGCCGACATCATCATGGCCTTCGACGAGTGCACCGAGTATCCGGCCGACCACGAGCACGCCCGGCAGTCCATGGAGATGACGGCGCGCTGGGCGGGGCGCTGCAAGAAGTATTTTGAGGAGCACAGGCAGGAAGTGCCTTGGCGGGACGTTTCACGTTTCAAGTTTCACGTTTCAAGCGGCGACACAAACTCGGGAAACGTGAAACGTGAAACGCGAAACGATTTTCAGGCGTTGTTCGGCATCGTCCAGGGCGGCATGTTCGCCGACCTGCGGCAGGAATCCGCCGGGCGCACCGTCGAGATCGGCTTTCCCGGATACGCCATTGGCGGGTTGAGCGTGGGGGAGCCGCGGACGCTGACGCGGGAGATGGTGGAGGCCACCTTGCCGCATCTGCCGCAAGACCAGCCGCGGTACCTGATGGGCGTCGGCACCCCGGACGAGATCGTCGAATACGCCGCTCTGGGCATCGACATGATGGATTGCGTACTGCCCACGCGGGCGGCGCGCCACGGGCTGCTGTATACGTCGGAGGGCAAGCTGGCAATCAAGAACGCGCGGTTTGCGCAGGACGCAGGGCCGCTCGACCCGCGCTGCGGCTGCCGGGTGTGCGCCCGCTACTCCCGCGCTTACCTGCGGCACCTCTACAGCTCGAACGAGACGCTGGCGGCGGTGCTGAACACCATCCACAACCTGGCCTTCTACCTTGACACAATGCGGCAAGTGCGGCAATCTATTAAACTTGGGCACTTGGAAGCATTGCTCTCCGAGGTCCGATCGCACAGCCTGAACTCTTCCGCCCAGGGGGAAGACCCGGCCTAGCAAACGATTCCTTGAGGAAATAAAAGGAAAGGAAGCGCGCCTTAGCCACCCCGGGGCCCCCAACGAAGCCGGGTTTGCTTCGGTGGGGTGGAGGGCGCCACGCAAGCAAGCAGTTCTGATGGACCTACAAATTATCGGCAATCTCAGTCTCATTCTGGCGCAGGGCGGCCAGGGCGGAGCCGTGTTGTGGCTGCCGCTGGTCATCTTCGGGATCTTCTACTTCCTGCTGATCATGCCGCAGCAACGCCGCCAGAAGAAGTGGCAGGCCATGCTGGGAGCCCTGAAGACCGGGGACCGGGTGACCACCACCGGCGGCCTCCGCGGCACCATCATCGCGCTGCGCGACGACGTCGTCCACCTGCGGGTTCCACCCGACAATCTGCGCATCGAAGTGCTGCGTTCGTCGGTGGCTTCGGTGGCAAGCCCCGAGGAGCAGGCGAAATCCTGAAGGAAGTACCCAGTACCGAGTACCAGGTACCAAGTTGTCGAATCCGTACTTGGTACTTGGAACTGGGTACTTGGTACTCTAGTGCACAATGACCAAGAACCTCTGGATCAAGACACTCCTCATCATCGTGGTGCTGCTCGCTTTTCTGTACGGCATCTTTGGGCTGCCACAGAAGCTGAGCGGCGAGGGACTGAAAGCGGGGATACTGGAACGCATCCACCTGGGCCTGGACCTGAAGGGCGGGACCCACCTGATCCTGCAGGTCATGGTCAACGACGCGGTGAACGCGGACACCGACCGCGCCGTCGAGCGGTTGAAGGAAGACCTGCGCAGCCGCAACCTCAGCTACAGCGACGTCACCAAGCCCGATCCGGTGAACCATCCCGAGCAGATCACGCTCAAGGGTGTGCCGCCAGAGGCCAGCGGCGACCTGCGCAGCCTGGTGCAGGACCGGCTTCCTGAGTACAACCTGACGTCGCTGGCGGAGAACAACTGGCTGCTGGAGATGAAGCCGAGCGTGGCCAACGACCTGAAGAACCGGGCGGTGACGCAGGCCATCGAGACCATCCGCAACCGCGTGGACCAGCTCGGTGTCAGCGAGCCGACCATCCAGGAACACGGCCTGGGGCAATATCAGATCCTGGTGCAACTGCCGGGCGTGGACGACCCGGCGCGCGTGAAGGAGATCATCCAGTCCACCGCCATGCTGGAGATCCGGCAGGCGATCAGCGGTCCCTACACCAGCCAGCAGGAGGCGCTGCAGGCGAATCCCGGCGGCGTTCTGCCGCCCAACACCATCCTGCTGAAGGGACGTAGCATCGGGAGCACCGCCGAACCCCCACAGGAGGCGTACTACATCGTGTCGCGTACAGCGGCGGTGAGCGGCACGGACCTGCGGCAGGCCACGCCGGGTCGCGATGAGAACAACCGTCCCGACGTGAGCTTCGTCCTCACCGGCGACGGCGGGCGCCGCTTCGCTGCCTTTACCGGCGCGCACGTCGGCGACAAGCTGGCAGTCGTGCTCGACAACAAAGTGATGGAGGTGGCGACCATCCAGGAACAAATTCACGATACCGGCCGCATCACCGGATCGTTCACCGAGCAGGCGACCAAGGACCTGGCCATGATCCTGAACTCGGGTGCGCTGCCGGCTTCCATCCATTACCTGGAGGAGCGCACGGTGGGGCCATCGCTGGGCGCGGACTCGATTCGCGAAGGCGTGCGCGCGGCCATTATCGGCATGTCGGTGGTCCTGGCCTTCATGCTGGTGTACTACCGCGGCGCAGGCATCAATGCCAATGTGGGCTTGATCCTGAACCTGGTCATCCTGCTGGGCTTCCTGGGTTTCAGTGGGGCCACGTTGACCCTGCCGGGCATCGCGGGCGTGATCCTGACGGTTGGCATGGGCGTCGATTCCAACGTGCTGATCTTCGAGCGCATCCGGGAAGAGGTGCGCAACGGCAAGACGCCAGCCTCGGCCGTGGACCAGGGATTTCACCGCGCCATGCTGACAATCATCGATACGCACGTGACCACC
>JBIOFT010000083.1:0-16750 GCA_044447375.1 Terriglobales bacterium
GAGCAGGGTGGGAGCATTGCCGCCGACGATGGGGAGAGTCTCAACCGTCTGGCCGTGCATCATGCCTACCTTTGCCAGGTTGCCGTCATGGCAGCTCAAGCAGAAGAGGATGATGGTGTTGGCGTCATGGGCGCTGGTGATCGTGCCCTGGGCGGGCAGGGTCACTGCATAGGTAGCCTTGCCGTCGCCGCTGAAGGTCAGGTTTGCGCCGTAGAGAGGGGTAAGGTCTTGTCCCCACAGAGCATACTCGCCGGCCTGACTATCGTTGACAGCTTTACCGTTGCCGGCAGGGCCGCTATGTGGCGCGTGACACATCACGCATCCACGGCCGTAGCCGAGGTGGGCGCCCAGGATATCGGTAGTTTCGGTGGTGTCCTGAGGTATTGCGGCCATCGCCACGGCAGCCGCAGCGAGAACCACAAGAAGGATTAACATTACTTTCTTCATAAAATTTAAAACCTCCTGAAGATTGTGTTGCAACACCTTACTTCTGGGCCCAGAGACGGGTGGTTGCCCGTCTCCCGTTCTTGGCAGCCCGCGGACTGCCAAACTTGAGGCGTTTGGCGGGCGTCTGAGCCCGCCGCCGAAATCCCGAGCGCAGCGAGGGATCTCGTTCTCGTGCGCTCCGATATCGGCTTACTTCGCATCTGAATCCTTCCCTGCCACGCTCACCGGGTTCGTGGGCGACGCGGCTGCCGGCTTCTGCTCCGCGGAAGCGCTGGCCGGCTTTTGATCTCCGCCTTCACGCCGCTTCTTCTCCGCCTCGGCCTCGGCATCGGTCACGTAACGGAACACTTGCACGCGGCCGGGAAACGTCTCGGAGGTGATAACCCGGTTGTTCTTGTCGATGGTGATTCCGTAAATCCCCATGAACCTGCCGGGATATTCGCCATGCTGGCCGAAGTAGATCAGCAGGCGTCCCTCTTGATTGAAGACTTTGACCATGTCTTGGGCGGCATCCGCCACCCAGATGTGGCCGTCGCAGTCCACCGCAATCCCCTTCGGCCGCTCGAAATCTTGTGGCCCGTCGCCGTTCTTGCCGAAGGTGCTGATGAAGCCGCCGTCGGCGTCGAAGATCTCCACCCGATTGTTGAAGGTGTCGGTGACGTAAACGTTGCCGTCCTTATCCACGGCAACCCCGATGGGCAGGGCGAAGGTTCCGGGAGCGGTCAGCGTGTGCTTCTTGCCGGGAGTGCCGAGCTTGCGCAGCAGCTTGAAGTTGTCCGCGTCGAACACGTCCACCACATCGTTCTGCGTGTCCACCACATAAGCGAACCGGTTCTCGGTGTCGATGGCGATGCTGGCGGGGCTGGCCAGCACTTCGGCGCCGAATGTCGCTTCCAACTGGCGCTTGGCGTTGAACACATCCACCCGGTGCAGCTTCACGTCGGCGACGAACAGGCGGTCGTTGTCGTCCATGGCCAGGCCGCTGATCATCCCCAAGTGCGCCTGCTTTCCGTTGCCGATCAGCTCGACCGCCTTGGTCTCCGGGTTGAAGATGAAGATTGCGCCCACGCCCTGGTCCGCGGCGTAGATCAGGCCCTTGGAATCCACCGCCACTCCGTAGGTGCGGATCAGTTGGAAGGGCAGATCCTTGACCTGGATATCGTCCACAGGCTTGGCGCCGGCCAGGCGGTCCATCCACTTCTGCTTCGGCTTCTCGTTCTTCTTGGAGAAGAGGTTGGGATCGACCTTCTGGCCGGTGAACAGGTCGACGAAGCGGATGCGTGCGATTGCCGGCGGATTCGGCCACACGATTTTGCTGGTGTCGAAATAGCCCTTCGTGCGCTGATCGCCGAGCTTTGGCCCGTCGGCGGCGGGAGCAGGCTTCTTTTTGTCGGCGTAGGCCGAACCGGCGAACGCGAGCGCCAGCGCAAACAGCGCCACAATGGCTGTCGAGAGCTTGCGAGTGCGGTCTGATTTGCAATGTACGAACATTACTTTTTGCCTCCGCCGAATTTGCCTCCGGATTCCATCGCCTTCAGATCCAGTGGATTGTTGTGGCAGCCCCTGCAGAACGCCATATTGGGCGCCTGATCCTTAACCAACATCCCGTTGTCCGCGCCGGCGTGCGGCTGATGGCAAGTCAGGCAGTTCATCGGGGTGACGGCCTTGGTGGCCAGGTTCCGGACATCGGAAATGGGGTGGCGTTCGGTGGGGTGGCCGGCGCCATACTCGAGCGGCAACACTGGCGGGCGCTTGGTACGGAAATAGTCCTCAGGCAGCTTCACTTTGCCGTCGAAGATGGTAAGCAGGTGCTCGCTCTCCAGCTTGCCCGGGCTGCGCTCCGGACCGTGGCACTCCAGGCAAAGCGCGTTCACATTGGCGGTGCGCAGCAGGTGCTGGTTATCGCCGCCGTGGGGCTCATGGCAGGTGGCGCAGCCCTGCTCGAAGGCGGGCTGGTGCAGGTGCTGCTTCTTGTGCAACTCCGCCTGCTCGGCATGGCAGTTCAGGCAGGCGCTGACCGGGTTCGGCTGCACGAATCCTGGGGTGCTGCCGGCGTGCGGATTGTGGCAGTCGGTGCAGTCGCCTTGGGCGCCCGGATGCTGAACTTTCGCTGAATCGATCTTCTTGGCCTGCTCGTCGTGGCAGGTGACGCAAACGGCCTTGGCGCTGGCCTGGGTCAGAACGACTTTGCCGTCCTTCGCCGGCTGGTGGCAGGTGTCACACTGCTTCTCGCCGAAGGGCATGTGGACGAACTTCGCCATCAGCTTGGGCGCTTGCGATTGGTGCGGATCGTGGCAGGTTAGACAGTCGGCTTTCGCGAACGGCTGCCCCTGGTGCGCCTTGCTCAGACTCGCATCCTTGGGATCGTGACAGTCGAGGCAGAGCGCGGGAGCGTCCTTGGTCAGATGCTCTGCGAACTCCCGCTTGGTCGGATCACCCGTCTTGTGCGTGGTGTGGCAGGCATCGCAGCCCATGTCCAGCGCGGCGTGGCGGCTGCCCTTGGCCGGGGTGTTCAGCCCCTCGTCGTGGCATTGCAGACAAAGATTGTCGTTTTTGCCGGCGCCGGAGGTGGGCTTCAGCAACTGGTTCTTGTTGTCGGAAACGTGAGGATCGTGACACTTAACGCAATCGCGGACCGCGGGACTGTGGACGTGCCCCCTGATCTGGGCGGCATCCTTATCGCTGTGGCACTGGAGGCAGAGCTTAACCGGAGTGGTGGTGATCAGCTTGATTCGGGTAACGTCCTTGCTGGTGCGGATCTCGTGACAGCTCGTACACCCCATCGCGATCGCCGAGTGGACTGCCTTGCCCTTGGTCTTGTCGGCGTGGCACTCGGCGCACTTGGCGGCATCCGTCTTTGCGTCCAGCGGCACCGGATGCTGCTTGGCCATCGCGGGGACGGCCAGCGCGGTCACCAGGACCAGCCAGTAAGCCACCCGCCCCACGAAACGTCTTGTTGCTGAGGTCTCCACATCCAGCTCCAACCTTTGGTCTAAGCACGAGGGTAACCGCCGCCCGCCCTCAGGCCTTGCATTCCAACTAGCTGAAAACGAGTGGCTTGCAGGCGGACGATTGCCGCCCGTATTAAACCCTGCTCCAGTCTGGGACAATTCGCCCATGGGAATCCGTGAAATCACACACTTTGGTGCCAACCCTTGACGCTCGCCGTGATCTAGCTCACAGAACACCGTGATTTCCTCCCCAGTGACCGGCCTGACAGCCCCTTTTGGCACACCGCCAGACTATGTAGGGGCGAGGCTGCAAGATGTGGCAGCCAGCACATGTCAATGTGACGTAAGTCACTAACCTCCCGCCCCTTTCACCGGCGCGGGCCGGGCTGAAGTTGGGGGAGACTTGGAGCAATTTGGTTTGATTCGCAGCCGTTATGAGGTGAGCCCAAGGTCATGAACGCGCACGGAATGGACAGCGCCGAGCGGCGTGGCCAAGTGTCCAGAGGCGTTAACGATGAGTTGGCATAGCGACCGATTGCAACTAGCCAAAATATGCGTCGTGTACTTCTTGGCGATCGACGAGCTCAGATGAGCTGCCTGCCGCGACCACACGGCCCTTGGAAAGCACATATCCATAGTGCGAAATCGCGAGCGTCTGGTACACGTTCTGCTCGACCAGAAACACGGTGATTCCGCGCTCGTTGATTTGGCGAATGATATTGAAGTTCTCCTTGACCATGAGCGGCGAAAGACCGAGCGACGGCTCGTCGATCAAGAGCAGCTTCGGCGCCCGCATCAGCCCGCGCCCGATCGACACCATCGCCTGCTCGCCGCCTGACATGGTGCCCGCGAGCTGAAGGCGCCGCTCGGCCACGCGAGGGAACAGGCGATAGATCTCCGCCAGGCGCTGGTTCGTGACAGCATCGGAGGGCTCCGGGTACGCGCCGAGACGCAAATTCTCCTCGGCCGTGAACTTCGGAAAGACCTTGCGCCCCTCCGGGATGCAGGCGATACCTGCGGCGATGACCTTATGCGCCGGCCAAGCAGTGATGTCGGCGCCGTCGAACACAATCCGGCCGGTGCGCGGTGGCGTCAAGCCGAGGATGGAGCGGATCAGCGTAGTTTTGCCGGAGCCGTTTGATCCGAGGAGGCACGTGATGTGCCCGGGCTCGACCGTGAGCGATACCCCTTCCAGCACGTCGGCCTTGTCATAGGCGGTGGTGACGTCGGCGATCTCCAGGCGTGCGCTCATCAGGCGACCCCGAGATAGGCTTCTTGCACCTGACGGTCGGCGGCGATCTGCCGGTACGGTCCTTCCGCAATCTTGAGGCCGAAGTTGAGGACCACGCAGCGGTCGGTGATGCGCTCAATCACGCCCATCTCATGCTCGACGATGATGATGGTGAGATTCTGGTTGCGTGCGCGGACCTGCAGGATGTCGTCCATCAGTGTCGTGGTTTCCTCATGGGTCATGCCGGCAGACGGCTCGTCGAGCAACAACAGCTTGGGTTGGCTGATGAGCGCACGGCAGATTTCGATGCGGCGGCGGTCGATCATTGTCATGCCGGCGACTGGCTCGAACATCCGCTCGGCAAGCCACGGCTCGAACACCTCGACCAGCGCTCGGGCCGCCCTATAACTCGCCTCGAACTCGCGCTTGAGGTCGCTGCGCTTCATTAGGTTGAACCAAAGCCCCTGATTCAGCCGCTTGTGGTTGCCGATCATGATGTTGTCGAACACCGACAGCGGCAACGCGAGCCGCGAGCGCTGGAACGTGCGTGCTATGCCGGCGTGGTAGATGGCCCGCGGCGACGCGCGCATAATGTCGGCTCCTTCGAAGGTAAGAGTGCCCGCCTCGGCGCGGTAAATTCCCGTGGCGACGTTGAAGAAAGTCGTCTTGCCCGAACCGTTAGGTCCAATCAGGCCGAGGATTTCGTTCGGCGCGACCGCGAGATCGAGATGGTCGAGCGCGACCACGCCGCCGAACTTCCGGGTGAGGCCGCGCGCTTCCAGCAACGGCGTCATGGCCGCCATCCGGGGAAATAGCTGCGCGCCGGGCGCGGCAGTAAACCTTCCGGTCGAAACAACAGAACGGCGATGACCATCACGGCATAGAGCAGGAAACGGTACTCCTGGATGGTCTGCAGCTTTTCCGGAAGCACGACCACAATGACTGTGGCGACCACCAAGCCCCACGGATTCCCGATGCCGCCCAGCAGGACGATCGACACCAGGATGAGTGAATCGGCGAAGGTATAGTTGTTGGGCGCGACGAATCCCCCAACCATCCCGAACAGCGCACCGGCGATGCCGATGAGGAAGTTGCCGAGCGTGAAGGCCGTAATCTTCCACCGTGCCACATCGAGCCCAAAACAACTCGCGGCAGTCTCGTCGAGCCGTAGTGCGTCGAGATTGAGTCCGATCCAGGACCGTTCCAGCCGGCGTACCAGGATGAAGGCACCGGCGAGAAGCGCCAGGCTGAGCACGAAGTAGCTCATGTAAAACGACAGCTCGAGGTTACCGATCTCGATATTGTCGTTGAACGACCAGCCAAGAATCGTCATGCCCTTGACCTGCAGGCCCTGCGGGCCGCCGAGCACGTCATTGACCTCGAGGAAGGTCTTTAGCAGCAGAGCGAAGGCGATGGTGACCAAGGCAGCATAGTGGCCGCGCGTGCGCAGGACCGGCAAAAGCAGCAGCGATCCGATCAGGGCGGCAATGAGCCCGCCGATCAGCAGCACTAGCAGATGCGGCACGGTGGTGTGGGCGTTGAGCACCGCCGACGTATAGGCGCCAATGCCGAAAAACGACGCGCCGGCAAAATTGAGCACGCCGGCATAACCGAATTGGATATTGAGCCCCAGCGTCGCGACCGTATAGAGCAGGACGGTGACGAGCAGCAGCAGGACAAAATGATCGTCGTGGAAGGACGCCGCCACCGCGAAGGCGGCGACGATCGCCAGCGCGCCGAGGGCGCCCTCGCGGTCGGCGAAGCTCCGGCCCACCGCAGCCAGCCATCCCATCCAGTAAGCCCCGAGCCCAGCGATCACAGCAAGGCCCAACAGTCCAATGATGAGAAGTTGCTTTTCGACGGCCAACAAGGCGCTCAGATAGATGGTGGCCAGCGCCAGGGCGATGACACCTGGCAGCAAAGGAGCCCGTGATTTCTGCCTCGCTTCACTCACGCACTCAGACCCGCTCGCTGATCTTTTCCTGGATGAGCCCGGTTGGGCGCCACGCCATGAAGATGATGATGACGGTGAAGGCGAAAACGTCCTTGTAGGCGCTGGCGAAAGGCAGCGCGACC
Source organism: Terriglobales bacterium (assembly GCA_044447375.1). GTDB lineage: Bacteria > Acidobacteriota > Terriglobia > Terriglobales > Acidobacteriaceae > JAHFUA01. Next base: position 6,706 of record JBIOFT010000083.1, read on the forward strand.
GTGCCGATGGTCTGCAGGGCCGCGAACAGGAAGCCCCCGAGGATTGCGCCATATATGCTGCCGAGCCCGCCGATGATGGCTGCGGCAAAACCGATGATCCCTAAATAAAGACCCATGCCAAAATTTATTTCGTTGTAATAGAGCCCGTTCATGATCCCGGCGAAAGCCGCCAGGCCCGAGCCGATCGCGAACGCGATGAGCACGATCGCCGTGAAATTGACGCCCATGGTGCGCGCCGTTTCTTCATCCTGCGCCACGGCGCGGATGGCAAGGCCGAGTTTGGTCCGCTTGAGCAGAAGCTCCACCCCGGCAATCACCAAGGCGCCGGCGGTGAGCATGATGGCGTTGTCGAGCCGCAGGTTGAAGTTCCCGAAGTTGATCGAGTTTGTCGGCAGCAGCGCGGGAAACGGCTTGGGATTGGCGCCTTGCGGGTAAAAAAGCCGCACCGATTCCCGCAGAACCGTGCCCAGCATCAGCGTGATCAGCAAGGTGTTGAGCGCCGGCGCCGTGCGCAGCGGCAGCACCAGATAGCGGGCAATCAGCATGCCGAGCGCCGCCACGGCGAAGATCGCAACGATGACCATGGCCAGCAGCAAGATCGAACCGGAACCCACGCCCGCCGCACGCACCCCCAAGAAGGTCACGAGCGCGGTGAAGGCGCCGACGGTGAGGACGTCGCCGTGGGAAAACTGGATGACGTCGAGCACACCGAAGAACAGGGTGAAACCAACCGCAACCAGCGCATACATCATGCCGACCATCAGCCCGTTCATGATGTATTGCGCAAGCAGTCCTAGATCCATGAGCCAGATCCCTACGCGTCACCGCCGGGAGAACCAAGGCGGACTACGCCGCCCCGGCCCGTAGCAAGGCTATTTCTGTCGCGGCAGCTTGCGCTTGCCGGAGGCGTATTCGCTGTCCTCCCATACTACGAATTTGCCGTCTTGGACCACATACTTCGTAATGACCGAAACGGTATTCTGACCGTGATCGTCAAAGGTGATCTTACCGATGATGGAGTCGCGATTCTTCACCTTGGCCAAATCGTCGATGACCTTCTTACGATCCGGCCCGACCTTCTCGATCGAGTCGAGGATCAGGTCCATCGCGGCATAAGCGAAGGCGCCGTAGGCTTCTGGGGGACTGTCGTATTTCTGTACGGTGTATTTTTCCATGAAGAACTTGCCGCCCGGCAGCTTCTCGACCGGCGCGCCTTCGCGGAATGCGAGTGTGCCCTCCGCCAGGGGGCCGAGACCCTGGATATAAGCATCGGACACGATGCCCGACGTGCCGTCGAACAGCGCTTTGATCCCGAGCTTGTCCATCTGCGCGCGGATGCGAACCCCGATCGGTGTGAGCCCGCCGAAATAAATCACCTCGGGATTGAGCGCCTTAATCTGCGTGAGCTCGGCGGTGAAGTCCTGCTGGTCGGCGCCGACACCGAACGTCCCGACGATCTTGCCGCCCAGTTTGGCAAGCGCTGCGCTGAAATACTCGTTGTGGCCTTTGCCGTAGTCGGTGGTGTCGTGGATCACGGCGAAGGTCTTGTATCCGAGCCTCGTAACCAGCTCCGCGTTGGTTTCATTCTGGTTGATCATGGTGCCGTTGACGCGATGGATCTCGGCATATTTGTTGCGGTAGGTGATGTCGGGCAGCACCGCACCCCAGACCACCACCGGCAGCCCGAACTTGTGATAGACGTCGACCGTCGCGATTGCGGTCGAGGAGCAGTAGTGCGTTGCAGCCGCGATGATGTCCTTCTCCGCTGCCATCTTGGTCGCCACCTGCACCGCCACGTTCGGCTTGCACTCGTCATCGAGTACCACCAGTTCGTATTCGTATTTTGCTTTCGCGTCGGCGTTGCGCAGTCGCACGGCAAGATCGGCCGAATTGCGGCCTCCGAGTCCGTTGGCCGAGACGCCTCCGGTGAGCGGTCCGATAAAGCCGACCTTGATCTTGTCCTTCGCCTCTGCGGGCACAACAGCCACGAGCCATAACGCTGCCAGAATGGCCGTTGCAGCCTTTAATGCCCTGGTCATTCGTTCCTCCCTTGTATAGCTACACCACAGCAATCACGCGGCGTGCGTCCACCGGGATTTCCTTTTGACTTGGAAAACGGCGGCGATTGTACACCGGTTTTATCCGCCAGACGGACATTTTGAACTTGGGCAAGCTAGTTCGGCTACGCGGACATACTCGCCAAGGTTTCCGCGAGGACCAGCGACCCTCGAGCGATATCTTCGATGGATGCGTATTCGTCCGGACGGTGGCTGTACCCGTTGCGGCACGGAATGAATAGCATCGCAACCGGTGCGATCCGCGCCATGAAGAGCGAATCGTGGTAGGCACGGCTGATCATGGGCAAGAATTTCTGCCCATGCTTCCGGCACGATGCGGAAAGAGCATCAATGACGCCGGGCGCGCACTCGGCGGGCGCATCAGCGTTCAGCAGCTCGATCCGTATGGACACACTCCGCCGCTCGGAGATTTGCTTCGCCGCGGTTTCCAGGGCGCACATCACCCCGTCCCGCCGCGCGAGATCCGTATCGCGAACATCGGCGCTGATGCGCACCAGGCTTGGAATACTGTTGATTGCACCCGGAAAGACTTCACACATACCAACGGTCGCCACGGTATCGATCGAACTGCTCGTCCGCGCCGCATTCTCGATTGCCAGAATCAGTTCGGATGCCGCACACAGCGCGTCGTGCCGGTCCGCCATGAGCACCCCGCCGGCATGTCCACCCGAACCTTCGATCGCAATGCGGGCACTCGCCGGCGCTGTAATTTTGGTGACGATGCCGAGCGGCACCCGCTCACGTTCGAGCACCGGCCCCTGCTCGATGTGCAACTCTAGAAACGCCTTGTAATATCCGCTGGGCAGTTGGACTTCTTCGAGTTCCCCGCTCAGTCCTGCCTTGCGGCGCACTTCATCGAGCGATTCGGCATTGCTGTCGATCAGCTTTCTGGCGGCGTCCGCGGAAAGAGTCCCGGAGAGCAGCCGGCTGCCGAGGCATCCGATTCCAAAGCGTGTCGGCTCCTCCGAGGTAAACAACAGCAGTTCGATGGAATTTTTCGGGTGGAATCCAGCGCGTTGCAACGCGCGTATCGCCTCAAGTCCTCCAAGAACTCCCACGACGCCATCGTACTTCCCCGCATTGGGGATCGCGTCCAGGTGCGAACCTGTGCCAACGGCTGGTGCTGCAGGATCGGAACCTTGCCAACGCGCGAAGGTATTTCCTACTGCATCCTGGCGCACCGCAAGCCCCGCAGCTCTGCAATGATCTATGAGCCAGGCTCGGGCCCGCATATCCGCCGGCGTGAAAACGATTCGCGTCACCACGGGTGGCGCCGCCTCCGAGATCAACCCTAGCGCTTCAATCTCGGACAGCAGGCGCGCGGAATCGATTTCCAGGTTCATCGTCGTCCTTCTCTAGATCTCTACCACAGGAGGCTGGACTCGCACCAAGCGTCCGTGTTTGAGGATGAAGCGTTCGCCGCGCCAAACCACGGTACGGCCGGCATAGGATGCCGCCCACACCAGCAGAGCTTGCACATCGCGGAGGGGAAGCAGCCAGAACCGGCGCAGCGTGCCGCGATCGTGGCAGACGCCGAGCCCCGCCACCAGCAGGGCCGCGATCCTGGCAGCATAGGCGCCCGCAAACAGTGCCCAGGCCCAGGACGCGCCCGCAGCCGCGATCACCGTCACAGCCGCCCACTGCACTCCGAAGACGAGCACCAGGCCGGCGTTGCCGCGCGGGCTGGCGTCGCGCACGGTGCGCGCCCAACGCAGTTGGTGGCGCCAGAAATCGCGCAGCGAATAGTCGGGCAGGTGGGTCTCGACCACCACCTCGGCAAGAACGATGCTGTATCCGGCCTGGGCAATCAGGGTGCCGAGCCGGTGGTCGTCGGCCAGATATTCGGCGAGGGTGTCGAATCCGCCGATGCGCTCCAGCACACGCCGCGGGAATGCCAGCGTCGATCCAAACCCGTAGTGGAAGGCACGCCGCTTTGCGTAGGAGACCAGAACACCTGCCGCGAAATCGCTGATGCTCAGCGCTTCCAGCTTCGAACCCAAGGTGTGCCCCGCGACGGCGCGGTAGAGAGCGGTCACCATTCCGACCTGCGAATCTGCCAGCGGCGCCATGATTCGCCGCAGATAGTCGGGCGGCACGCGGATGTCTCCGTCGTTTACCAGCAGGTGATCGTAGCGCGCTGCGGGCAGCATCTGGATAAGGTTGCTGACCTTGCGGTTGGCGCCCAGGTCCCGGGGGCAGACGGCCAGCTCGATGCGCCGGTCCGGGAACTCCTTCTTCAATCGCTCGACCAGGGCAACGGCGGGATCGCCCGGATCGTGCACTCCAAAGATGATCTCGTACTCGGGATAATCCAGCAGGCAATGGCTGCGGAAGCATTCGTAGGCCTGTGGGTCGGCGCCGCGCACGGGCTTCAGGATCGAGACCGGCTTTGCTTCGTTGGGGTGGGCGGGCGGACGCGGCAGCCGCAAGAAACGCCATGCGCAGATGATGGAAACCAGGTAGTAGGCTGTGCCGCACACCGCCCCGGCTGCGGCCACGATCTCGACGATGGTGCGGACCATGCTCGGGTGTTTATAGCCCTTCCGGCGGCAAGCGGTCTACTGGTGCGCAACATCCACTATAATGAAGTTGTTGACAGCCGGACCGGACGGTCGCTCCTGCCCTGCGAACGCTGGATTCATCCAGGCTGCGCGGGATCAGGGGAGGAAAGTCCGAACTCCACAGAGCAGTGTGCCGGATAACGTCCGGGCGGCGTCTCTCAAAGGGACGTTGACGGAAAGTGCCACAGAAAATATACCGCCCAGGCGCGCGGGAAACCGCTGCGCGGGGTAAGGGTGAAAAGGTGCGGTAAGAGCGCACCGCCGCTCCAGTAATGGGGCGGGCAGGGCAAACCCCACACGGAGCAAGACCAAATAGGGAGGGAGCGGCGCTTCGGCGTCCGCGCGCTGACTCGGCGCGTTTCACCTCCGGGTAGGTCGCTAGAGCCGCGCAGTGATGCGCGGCCCAGAGGAATGACCGTCCTGCCCGCCTCAAGGCGGGCAGACAGAATTCGGCTTACAGGTCCGGCTGTCACTGCTTTGCGTTCAGGGTCCCTCCCTGCGCTCCGGGCTTGGGGGCTACACGCCGCAGGAGCTTCCTGAAAACCAGTGTCGTGGGCGGAATGAGTGCCGCTCTGCTGCCCGCGCTCGCGGGGGCGGCAGAAGCCGCTGCGCCGGCGGCGGTCCCAGCATTCGAGCCCGACGTGCACGCAAGCCGCCGCGGTTCCTGCCGACCATCTCGTTGAAACCGCGCGGGTAGGAGATCGGTCTAGTGAACCAACGATTTCGGTGATTTCCTGCATGCCCGCCCGTTTTGTGCTCTAATGGATGTAAGAGTGGGGTTGATTGTTGCGTTCAACTTACTGGCTTTTGGGGCTCTCTTAACATCTCGGGAATGGCTTTTTTAGAGCCTCCCAGCACAGGAAGATTCACACACCATGCTGATTCCGATTCTTGTCGCACTCCTGGTGGCCTTTGCGTCCATGCAACTCTCTAGTCTTTGCACCACCATCTATCTGCACCGTACCATGGCGCACAAGGGCCTGAAGCTGCATCCGGCGATGGCCCTGCTCATGCGGATCCAGCTCTGGCTTTTCACCGGGATCTCCATGCGGGAGTGGGTAGCGGTGCATCGCAAGCACCACCACTTCACCGACGAGGAGGGCGATCCGCACAGCCCGTACCTGAAGGGCCTGCTGAAGGTGCTGCTGCTGAACGCCCACTACTATGCGCGGGAAGCCAGCAAGCCCGAGGTGGTCGAAAAATACACGCAGGACATCCCGCGGAGCCGCGCCGAGGCCGTGCTATCGCATGGCTGGATCGGGCTGGGCATCATGCTGGCGGCGTTCATGTACGGTTTTCACCTGCTGGCGAGCGGCTGGGTGGGTCCGGTGCTGGGCGCGGCCACGTTCGTGGTGCAGGGCGGGGCTTACATCTTCAGCAACGCCGTGATCAACGGCATCTGCCATTGCGTGGGATACAGGAACTTCAACAACACCGCCACCAACCTGCGCAGCGTGGCCTGGCTGACCGGCGGAGAGGGCTTGCACAACAACCATCACCAGTATCCGGCCTCATCCAAGTTCAGCATGCGGAAGTGGGAGATCGACCCGGCATGGCCGGTGATCCGGATGCTCACCAGGCTTCATTTGGCACAGCCGCTGCCGCTGCCTCAACAAGGCTGACCTGAAGGCAAAGAAAAACGGGCGCTCGCGATGCGAGCGCCCGTTTCCATGCTGCCGGTCGAACTTACACAGGCTGTACGTTCTCCGCCTGCAGCCCTTTGGGTCCCTTAACGACGTTGAACTGAACGGTTTGGCCCTCCTGCAGGCTGCGGAATCCGCTCGCCTGAATCGCCGAGAAGTGCACGAAAACATCTTCGCCACTCTGGCGGCTGATAAAACCGAAGCCCTTAGCGTCGTTGAACCACTTGACTGTTCCTTGTTCCATTGTGTTGTAACTTTCCTTTTCTTGATTTACGCCGGAGAGAAGTCGGAAGGTACTGCAGGCAGGTACGAGCTGGTAAGCTGAGAGCTGCTCACAACCGATTTCAAATCTAACGCAATTGAAGGATATCACCTCGGGAGCTTTCCTGCCAGAAAAATCGGGCGGCTGCCTGACTCGCTCTTCGGGGCGAATAAGGGCACGGCCGGTGGGTAACGGTGGTACGATGGTTGCTCCTTCTGGCAGACGCTCGCTTCTCACCGCCGCCTGCTTGTTGAATCGTCCGCCTCTCAGAAGACTGGGAGGTGAGGTGTGCCGGACAATTCTGTAGCGCCCTTTGTAAATCTGGATAAGAAAAAAGTCCTTCTGGCCGACAGTCTTACCAAGGCGCGAAATGTCCGCGCGACGCTGATGCGGTCACGCCTGGTGGATGTAGACGTTGCCAGCAACATGTTCGAGGCGCTGGAGCTCTGGCGGACCAATATCTACCACCTGGTCCTGGTGGCGCCGCGGGAGAACCCTGGCGCGGCCCTTGAGTTCTGGCAGGAGATCAAGCGGGACAAGCCTCGCCAGCGGGTGGCGTTCCTGGTAGGCTCCCCGGCCTATGTGTCGCTCACCTGGGCGGCCGAAAGCACGTCCGAACACCCGGTGTGATGGGTGCCAAGGGCACGCACTACTGGCGGCATCTTTTTGTTGAACCTGATCCACGGTAAACCGCATCTCTAGGCTCGAACGGCGCAGGAGCGCCAGACAGAGATCATGATGCACGACCACCAGACGATGGCCTGTTGTCGCGCGTGTTGTTGTCGCGCCACGTCTTCTGGTGCGGAAAGGCTACCGGCTTAGAAATCCAGCACTAACCCGATTTCGAGCGGCCTACCACCAGAAGAGGACTTCGGCGGTAGGCCGTTCTGCTTTCGGGCACTTTTGAGGAGGAACCATGCATCGGCACATATCGCTTCGGGCTCTGGCGGTGATTGTTCTGCTTTTCGCGGGTATCGGCGCCGCGGAAACGCCCAACCGCGTCACCATTCTCTACGACTCTTTCGGCAAGGCTCCGGCCCTGACCCTGGATTGGGGCTTCGCCGCCCTGGTCGAATATGGCGGCAAACGCATCCTGTTCGACACCGGCAACAACGCCAGCATCTTCGAACACAACGTGAAAACGCTGGGGATTGATCTGCGCAACATCGATTTCGTGGTCATCTCGCACCGCCACGCCGACCACACCAGCGGCATTACCTACCTGCTGACCGTCAATCCCAAGGTGAAAATCTACGTTCCCGACGAGCCCTGGGGATTGTTCGCGCGCGGGGTGAAGAACGACTTCTATCGCAAGGATCCGTCGCTGCCCGCGGAAATGCGCTACTACGGCGGCCATCCGCCGGAGATCCTGGAAGCCGGAACGCCGTGGCCGAACGGCAACTTCGTTCCCGTCAGCAGCAAGACCGAGGTGGCGCCGGGTTTGTTCATCCTTCCCGGCGTCTCCACCACTCCGGGCACGCTGGAGTTGAAGGAACTGTCGCTGGCCATCAAGAGTCCGCAGGGAGTGATCCTGATCGTGGGCTGCTCGCATCCCGGCGTGGAGCACCTCGTGCAGGAGGCGAGCGTGATCGATCCCCACGTGCACATCCTGCTCGGCGGGCTGCACCAGATTCAGAAACCAGATCCCGAGGTTGAGCGCATCGCCACCGTGCTGCACGACCAGTACAAGCTCGATTTTGTGGCGCCGGGACACTGCACCGGCGAACCGGAGTTCTCTGCGCTCAAGAAAGCGTTCGGCGATCATTACGTGTACGCGGGGGCGGGCACGGTCATCGAGCTGCCGGGGACGGCGGTCCGTTCGGCATCGGCAGCCAGCAGTGGCGGGCGGTAAGCACGATCAGGAAACGTAGATTCTCTGGTCAGGGACGCGGCATGCTGCGTCTCTTCAACCGCGTCCCTGGCACGCCCGCAAGCTACGGACTGCTCTTCGCCAGCCGGTGGCCGGCGGCGACGCTGCCCTGTTGCGCTACCTCTTCGTACACCTGCAGGATTCTCTCGACCGAGGGCTCCCACGCGAAAGCCAGCGACTGCTCGTATCCCGCGCGCTTCAAGCGCTCGCGCAAGGGTTGGTCGAGCAGCACGCGATGCAGCGCGCGCATGATGTCGAAGACGTTCTCCGGGTTCACCAGCACGGCGGCGCTGCCCACCACCTCCGGCAGCGACGAAGTATTCGAGGTCACCACCGGAGTGCCGTGCGCCATGGCTTCCAGCGGGGGCAGGCCGAACCCCTCGTAGAGCGAGGGGAAGACGAAGATCTTGGCGATGTCATAGAAGATGCGCAGCACATCGATGGGCACGAATCCGAGGAAGCGCACGTAGTTGGTCACGCCGCTGCGCACCACGGTGCGGCGCAGGTCGGGATGCTGGGAGAGTTCGTCGCCGATGATGATCAGCTTCAGGTCGGGGAAACGTCCCTCCTTCTCCAGCTCGGTCCGGAGCGCTGAGAACGCCTCGATGATGCGGATGACATTTTTGTGCGGCCGGATATTGCCGGCGTAGAGCAGGAAGGGATAGTTCACCTGGTAACGCCCGGCGATCAACTGGCGGTCGGCGTCGCTGGCGTGGCCGCGCCGGAAGCGCTCGTCGATGGCGTTGTAGATGACTTCCACGTTGCCGAGCGGGATGTGAAAGAGCCGCCCAATGTCGTTGCGGGTGGAGTTCGACACCGCGAAGATGCGCTCGGCCCGGCGCAGTACCCGGCGAGTAAAATAGAACCGCAGGGAGCGCCGGGCGGCGGACTCGCCGTGTGGCGGATAGAAGTGATCGAGCAGGTCGTGCACGGTCACCACGTAGCGGCACGGGATGTACTGGGGCGAGGAGAACAGGTGTGGAACGTGCAACACCTCGCAATGGAATTTGCGCAGGATGCCTTGGAACTGGAAGTAGTTGCGTGCTGAGGTGTCCGGCAGCGAGTAGGGCGCGTTGAGGAAGTTGGGGGGCAGATCCTCGATCTCGCGCAGCGGCTCGGCGGGCCCGATCAGCAGGTACTCGTTCTGCTGGTCGATCCGCCCCAGCATGCGGACGACGTTGCGGATGTAGGTACCCACGCCGAAGTCACGGATCCGCCGGGTATCGATGGCGATTCGCACGGCGCAAGTGTATAGCGAGGCGGGGTGGGAGCCAACATTAGCCACCGGCTGCGGCCCAAGCAGAATTGCCCGATTCCAAATACAATGGCTGCTCAATCCCAGAATGGAGCGTATTCATGACCACACCCAGCCGCAACAGTGAGATTCGCCGCCGCCGCGCCCGCAAGGAGAAAATCGCCTTGCTGCGGAAGCGCTATGCCGCCGCTGCTTCCGAGGGTGACCGTACGCGTATCGTGGAGAAGCTCCACCGCCTGTCCCCGACGTTCTCGATGGAAGAATTCCTAAAGCCAATCGAGGCGCAGAAGGCCGCCGCGCGATAGCGCGGATCAGGACTGCTTTGAAGGGGCGCGGGGTTAATCCCCCCCCAGAAAAAACATTATAGTGATTGTGA
>JBIOFT010000084.1:0-16736 GCA_044447375.1 Terriglobales bacterium
CCACCTGTCTCATGGCCCCCGACCGAGATCCTCAAACCGCCTCCGAAGTCACGCAACTTTCGCCCCGCCAGCGGGTAGTAGGGGTGTGAGCAACCTAGCGCTCAGCCAGGAACCGCCGGCAGGCGCCGCTGCCCGTCCAAGACTGGCCGGGGGGACGATGGCCGCATCCTCAGCGGCCTGGCACCTGCTCAGCGACGCCGAGGTTATGCTGCGTGTCGCGGCAGGGGACGATACCGCCTTCGACTACCTGGTAGAGAAGTTCCGGCGTCCGCTGGTGAGTTTCATGTATCGCATGACGCACAATCAAGGGGTGGCGGAAGAACTGGCGCAGGAAGTCTTCCTGCGGGTGTACCGCTCGCGGGAGAATTACGCGGCGGAGGCCAAGTTCACCACCTGGCTGTACCGGATCGCGACCAACCTGGCGGTGAACCATGCCCGCGACACCAAGGCGGAGCGTTCCGGTACCAGCCTGGATGAGCCCGATCCGCAGACGGGATTGACTCTCGACGTGGCCGATCCCGAAACCACGGTAGAGCAGAAGCTGCTGCGGCGGGAGCGGCTGGCGGCCATCCGCAAGGAAGTAGAATCGCTGCCCGAGCGGCAGAGGCTGGCGGTCGTTATGCACAAGTACCAGAACATGGACTACCGGCAGATCGCCGACGTGCTCAAGCTGAGCGAGTCCGCCACCAAGTCGCTGCTGTTCCGCGCTTACGAAACACTGAGGGTGAAGCTGGAGAAGTTTCTGTAACGGGGGAGTTATGACCTGCAAGGAAGCAAGGGAATACATGCTGGACGCGGCCGAGGAGAACCCGGCCGCCAGCCTCCACCCTGGCGCGCCAAAGACAGGCGCGCCGGGGACCCCGCTGGACGAGCACCTGCGCGCGTGCGCGAGCTGCGCCCAGGAACTGGAATCGATGCGCCAGACCATGGCGCTGCTGGACGAGTGGGAGGCGCCCGAACCGTCTCCCTACTTCGATTCCCGCCTGCGTGCGCGCTTGCGCGAGGCTGCGGCCGAGCCTCGGAGCTGGCTGGGCTGGCTGCGTAAGCCGGCCATCGCCTTCGCTTTGGCGTTGCTGATGGTGGTGAGCATCACCATCTTCCGCAATGCTCCGGACCACAGCGATATCGCGAAGAACGCGAAGCCGCCAGCCACCATCAACCAGACGGGCACGGCCGTCAGCGACTTGCAGGAACTCGAGCACGATGGTGATATGTACGCCAACTTCGACACGCTGGACGATCTGGGAACGGGGGCGGAGACGGCCAATCCGTAGGAACGTGCTGAAGATCAAATCCATTGCGATGCTGGTCCTTGCCGCGCTGGCACTGTTAGTCGCGTGTACCCCCCAGGCGCTGGCGCAGCCCCAGGATCAACGGGGAAACCAGCGCGGCCCACGGCCAATGGGCCCCGGCCCGCATCGTGGAGAATGGCTGCGCAAGAACCAGAACCTGCCTCCCGCGGAGCAGGAGAAAGCCCTGCAGAACGATCCCGCGTTCAAGCAGCTTCCGCCCGAGAAGCAGCAGCAGCTCCTGAATCGGCTGCGCAACTTCAACAGCCTGCTTCCGGAGCAGCGGCAAAGGATCCTGGATCGTATGGAGACTTTCGAGCACCTGCCTCAAGGCCAGCGGCAGCAGTTGCGCAACCTTTACGGCCAAATGCAAAACCTGCCTCAGGACCGCCGCATCGCCGTACGCCAAGCCGCGCGGCGGTTGAGCGCGATGGATCCCGCCGAGCGCGAGCGTGTGCTGAATTCTCCTCACTTCCAGCAGCGCTTCTCCCCACAGGAGCAGGATCTGGTGCGCGGACTAGCGCAGTTCGAGCCCGCCCAGCGCTAGTTCCCGTCGTTGGCCGGTGGTCATTGGTCGTTAAGCCCACTCGCGATAAAGACAGTCTGGCAGTTCGGCTGAGACTCAATTGCTCCGTGTCACCCCAAACGCGGAAATCTATCTGGTTTTGCCAACGACTAACGACCACCGGCTCTAGTTCATCGTCGCCATCATCCGCCTTAGCGACGCCGCTGTCTGGCGAATCTCATCCGCGTCCGAGGCATCAGGGGACATCTTCAGATAATCATCGAGGTCGGCAAGCGCTCCCCGAGTCTGACCCAGGCTCCAGCGCAGCAGCGCGCGCTGTTTCACGTCCTCGGGAGAGCGCGGATAGATGGCCAGGATAAGGTCCACGATGGGCAGAGCTTTGCGGAAGTTGCGCACCGAGAGGTAGATGGATTTTAGATTATTGAGCATGCGCACGAGCACCTGGCGCCGGCTGACGGCCATCAGGAACTCGGGCTGGAGCGGCATCTGGCCACCGTAGATCTCGTCCAGGGCGCGCTGGCAATCCTTGGCGGTGAGGATGCTGCCGCGGTTGAAGGGGTCGATGAGGATCTCCCGGCCTTCCACGTCGTAGTGCTTGAGCAGGAAGTGTCCGGGCATGCCCACGCCCACCAGCGGAAAACCCACGCGGTGAGCGACCTCCATGTAAACCACTGCCAGGGTGATAGGGATGCCGAGCTTGCGGTCGAGCACGTCGTTCAGAAACGAGTTGCGCGGATCGTAATAGTCTTCCCCGTTGCCGCGGAAGCCTTCTTCCTCGAACAGCACCCGGTTCAGCGCGGCGATGGATTCGGAAGGATCGCCCAGGTCGGGCACCAGCCGCTTGACGCGGCGCGCCAAATCCTCGATCCGTCCGCGGTACACGTCGATGGCAACGTCGGGATACTCGGTCTGGGCGATGGTCAGGGCGGCGCGCACCAGGTCGATGCGCTCGTCCTCGACCCCTTGTCCGACCAGGGCGGCGAAGGCCTGCGCCAGCGTGGCTGGATCGCTGCGCGACATAGGGGCTATGTTAACAGATCAGGCAATAGCGGGCCGCCGAGGTCCCGGGACGCCGGCTCTACTACCGCCGGAGCAGGTTCTTGGCGATGAAAAATACGTTGGCCGGGCGCTCGCCCAGCCGCCGCATCAGGTAGGGGTACCACTCGGTCCCGAAAGGGATATAGACGCGCATGCGCCAGCCGTCCCGCACCAGCTTCTGCTGCAGGTCGCGGCGGATGCCGTAGAGCATCTGGAATTCGAACGAGTCGGGCGTGACCTTCTCGGCTCGCGCGAAGGCCTTCGTCGCCTCGATGATCTTCTCGTCGTGGGTGGCGATGCCGTGGTACACGCCGCTCTTGAGCAGCACCTTCATCAGCTTGACGTAGTTCGAATCCACTTCCGACTTCTTCTGGAAGGCCAGCTCAGGCGGCTCTTTGTACGCTCCCTTGCACAGGCGTATGCGGATGCGCTCGGCCAGCAGCTCTTCGACGTCGCTCTGGCTCCGTCGCATGTAGGACTGGATCACCGCGCCGACGGAGTCCTCGTGCCCGCGCACGCGGTGCAGCTCGCCCACGAAGTCGAGGGTGCGCTGGGTGTAGGGCGAGCCCTCCATGTCCACGCGGACGAAGTTGTGACAGCAGGCGGCCCGCGCGACCAGCGAGCAAACGTTCTCGTGCGCCAGCTTCTCGTCGACGTCCAGCCCCATGTGCGTGAGCTTGAGGCTAACGTTCGTCTTCAGGCCGCGGGCGGTGATCTCGTCCAGCAACTTGTGATAAAGCGCCGCACTCCGGCGGGCCTCCTCGGGATTGGTGACGTTCTCGCCCAGGTTGTCGATCGAGACCGTCAGGCCGAGGTCATTCATGGCGCGCGTGGCCGCCATCGCGTCTTCCACCGTGGTGCCGGCTACGAAACGGCTGGAGGTGCGTTGTCCAATGGAGGAGCGCTCGGCCACCGCGCGCAGCGTGCGACTCTCGGAAAGCCAGACAAAAAATGCTCTCAGCATCCTGCTGGCCTGCCCGGACGCTGGATCCCTGTGGGACCGTCCATAGGGATTTTGTAACACATCGCCGGGCCGACAGAATCCGCCCGTTGCCCTCCGTGTCCTCCTCTGAATGTGCAAATGCTTGCACCGTCGCGCCGTCTCAGAATGAGCTAAGCACTGCATTTCCAGCACTTACGCGCGGCGTTCCTGGTAGGCGGATTGCCCAATATGAGACGCCCGGCTGTATCGGGCGTCTCCCACCATGTGCTCCCGAATCCGCCGGGGTGTCGTCGTGATTCTGCTGTTGGCGGGTGTGTGTTCAGCCTCCATCCCGCCGCAACGGCTGGGTCCTCATGCCAAAGCGCGAGCGGTTTCCGACGCGGACTGGACGCCCCCCTTCGATGCACACGACCGCTGCCCTGCCGTCCTTCCTCCTAAGCCTCTGGCGACGCCTTTGCCGGCGCTTCCCAAGGCGGGACGGGGAAACCTGAAGATCCGCTTCGTGATCGGGGTTGACGGCCGGTTGCACAAGCTGGCCGTGGTCAACAGCGCGGGCCGCGCCGCCGACTCTAAAGCCTTCAATGCGCTGCGGCAATGGCGTTACGAGCCCGCCACGTGCAACGGCGTGCCCATGGAGGCAGAGGGCACGGTCGAGTTTCCGGGACGGTAGTAACCGCTGGTTTCACGTTTCAAGTTTCACGTTTCAAGAGTAGCGGCCCACGTGAAACGCGAAACGCTTAGCGTCCCTGCTCTTCCAGAAATTTCTCCACCTCGATGGCTGCCATGCACCCGGTGCCAGCGGCGGTGATGGCCTGGCGGTAACGCCGATCAGCGACGTCGCCGCAGGCATAGACGCCCGGGATGCCAGTAAACACGTAATCGCGCGTCATCAGGTAGCCGTCGGCATCGGTCTCGAGCTGGCCGTCCAACATTGCCGTATTGGGCACGTGGCCGATGCCGAGGAACAATGCGCTGGTGGGAAAGGTGCGGGTGTGTCCGTTGTGGAGGTTGCGGAGCTTGAGGCCGGTGACCTCGTTCTTCGCGGTGTCAAACACGTCGTCCACCACGGTGTTGGTGAGGAAGTGGATTTTGGGATGGCTGTGGGCGCGGTCGATCATAATCTTGGAGGCACGGAACTGGTCGCGCCGATGGATGACGGTGACCTTGGCGGCGAAGCGCGTGAGGAACAGCGCTTCCTCCATGGCGGAATCGCCGCCGCCGACCACTGCAATTTCCTTGCCGGAGAAAAAGAACCCGTCGCAGGTGGCGCAGGAGGAGACGCCGTGTCCGATAAGCGCCTGCTCATTGGGCAGGCCGAGCCAGCGCGCGGAGGCGCCGCTGGCCACGATGAGCGTGCGGGTATGGATAGGCGGCTTCCCGCCCATCAGGTGCAAAACAAAGGGGCGCTGGCTGAGATCGGCGCGGTGGACGTGCGCCGTCTCGTACTCAGCTCCGAAACGCGCCGCCTGCGCCTTCATGTTCTCGATCAGCTCCGGCCCCTGGATGCCTTCCGGGAAACCGGGAAAGTTCTCCACCAAGGTGGTGAGCGAGAGCTGCCCGCCGGGCTCGTGGCCCTGGAGCACCAGCGGCTTGAGGTTGGCGCGAGCGGCGTAGATCGCCGCCGTCAGTCCGGCGCAACCGGACCCGATGATCACAGTATTGAGGATTTCCATGGCTACTTAGATTAATGATTTGCGGGTTTGATTCAAAGCGGGGGCTGCCAGCCCCTCGCTACTGGCTCTTGGCCTTTGGCTTCTGGCTCTTGGCTGGCTGGGAACTACCCAGACCCAGCCGCGCCAGCTCCGGGGGCACGCTCTCCCTCACACCCAGGGCCGCGCGGTAGCGGCTCGCAACGCGGCTGGCGGCGGCGAAAACGCTCTCGTACGCAGTTTGATCGGCTTGAGGGCAGCGCGACAGGCCCAGCGAAGGCTTGCCGAAGCGTTCGATGCGGATGCGGCTGGCCGGCGTGTCGGTGGAAACCACCGTCGCGGGACTGGCCACGTTGGAAACGCTGTCCTCGATGGAAACCTGCATCACGTCCTTGGGCTCGCGCCAGCGGAAGACCACTGTCTCGATGATGTCCTGGGCATCCAGGCTGACGGAATACTGTGCGTTGGTCAGCGGCACGCCCGGCGGGAATTCGCGGCGCACGCGTACCCAGGAAGCGATAGGCGCATCGGGAGCGGTGGAGCGGCCGCGCGCGATCTCAAACTCCGGCCCGAAGCGGGGAGCGGTGGGAATGCGCTCCAGCGCGGAGACGATTCCCTGCTTGTCGGCGTCGCTGGGAGAGCAGACATTCATGTAATTGACGCGCACCTGCATATCGCCCTGCTTGGGCTGCTGTTGCGCCGGCGCGGACGCCGCACATAGGATCAGGAGCACAAACGATTTCAGCGGGGACACGGAGCGATTCTAAACCAGTTACCCGTTGCGAGCCCGCGGCGGGCAGTGGCCAGGCGGATTCCGGCAGCGATCTACTGGCCGCTAGCTTTCTGCTCATCAGCGTTCAAATGGGCACGGATAACGCCGAGGAACTCCTGGATATCGACTGGATATCGACGGGCTTGAGCAGGACCGAAATGCCCAGGCGCTGGGCGCGGTCGTTGATGTCCTTGCCGGCGTAACCGGTGAGTAGCAGCGATGGCAATCCCGGTTGGCAGCGATGCGCATGCTCGATGACCTCGAACCCGGAAGCCTTCTGCCCGAGCGACAGGTCGCACAGCAGCAGGTCGAGTTTCTCGCTCTCCAGGGCGCGGCGCGCTTCCTCGGACGACGGGGCGGGGACGACTTCGTAGCCCTTCTGCTCCAGGATCATCTGGTAGGTGAGGAGCACCGAGGGTTCGTCATCCACCACCAGGATGCGGTACTTGCGGGCGCGGGCGGTCATCGGCACACTACCGTCACGTCCAATCTGAACACCATAAAATCCAGTGTTTCGAACCTGCTAAACACAGGATTGTACTGCGAACCTTGCGGAGGGTGGACACGTATCTTATGTCATGACGACTGAGCCATACCTGGCGGCCGTGCCGCCCGCCGGTCGCACCATACGTCTATAATCTTGCGAAACTCGGCTGAGCGAAGCTCCTGATGAAAGATCTCTCCAACTATTCTCTGCGGCGCCGACTGGCGCGCCTGGCGCCCACGAGCGGGTTAGGCCGCTTCACGCTCTACCTCCTGCTGGTGGATCTGTTCATCTACGGACTGAACCGGCTGCGCTCCGGCCGAAGCGGCGGGGGAGCCCTGGATGTTTGGGTCGTACTGCTCACCAGCGCGCTGATCGTGCTGGGATTCATCCTCAGCCTGCGCTGGTTCCGGCGGCGGTTCATGTGGCGGCTGCGCAACCGTCTGATCGTCACCTACACCTTCATCGGCGTGATCCCGCTGGTGCTGGTGCTGATGATGGCTCTGATCGCCGGCTACCTGTTTGCCGGCCAGTTCGCGACCTTCCTTGCCACTTCCGACCTGAATTCCGAGCTGCGAACACTCGAGGCAGCTAACTCCGCCATGGCGACCGAACTGGCGACGGTGGCACGGGTCCGCGGCGCGCCCACCAGCAAGGACCTGCTGGCCTCGCAGGAATTCCGTCCCGACGAACACATGAAGACCGCGGAAGTGGTGGCTTGGTATCGTGGGCAGCGCATCGTACTCTTCGCGCCTGGCGGTCGGCGGAATATCGGCGAGCTTCCCGCCTGGCTCAAGGATGATTTCCAGGGGATTGTCCGCGATGATGCCCGCCTTTATCTGCGAGCGGTCAACACCGTGTCTGCCAATGGCGCGACCCTGACCGTGCTCTCCAGCATGCCCGTGGACGGCGCGCTGGTCGAACGGATCGCCGGCGACATCGGCGAGGTGACGATCTATCCCGGCAGACGGATCCGCAGTCGTGCCATGGGAGACCGCTTTTCCGAGGCCTCCGTGGATAGCGGGGACCGTACAACAGAAGAGGCGCGAGCACGGCGCATCTCGGGAGGCTCGCTGCCACCCCAGGGCCGGCGCCTCGACCGCGAAGTCACCTTCTTCGCTCCGCTGGCAACCGTAGATTGGAAAACCGGGGAGACGGTGCGCATCCCGTTGCGCGCGACCACCCGGCTGTCGCTGCTGTACGCGCGGCTGTTCCAGACCATGGTGGAGTTCGGCGGCGCCATCTGGACGCTGTTCATCGTTCTGGCCATTGTTTTCGCAATCATCGAGCTGATCGCGCTCATCGTCGGCTTGGGGCTTACGCGCACCATGACGCGGTCGGTGGCCGAACTCTACGGCGCAACCCAGCACATCAATCGCGGCGACCTGAAACACCGCATCACGGTCACCACGCAAGACCAGCTCGCGGCCCTCGAGAGCTCGTTCAACTCCATGAGCGAGTCGCTGGAACAACTGATCGCCGAGCAGAAGGAAAAGCAGCGTCTCGAGAACGAGCTGGCCATCGCCCAGGAAGTGCAGTCGCAGTTGTTCCCCAAGGCAATGTCGGACCTGGAGTCGCTCGAGGTCCACGGTGTGTGCCGCCCGGCGCGCACCGTCAGCGGCGATTACTACGACTTCCTGCCCTATGGCCCGGACCGCCTGGGCATCGCGGTGGGTGACATCAGCGGCAAGGGGATCTCGGCGGCGCTGCTGATGGCCACCATCCACTCCGCCGTCCGCGCTTACGAGATCGGACGCATGCCGGCCATGACCGCGCACCTGGTGGCGGCGGGAGCAGAGGCCGACGCTCCCACCCACATCTTCGAAGCGCGCTCGGGCAGCAGCGACGAGTTCTCTCCCGCGCAGGTGCTGAGCCTGCTCAATCGCCAGTTGTATCGCAGCACCCCGGCGGAAAAGTACGCCACGCTTTTCCTGGGCGTGTACGACGGCCGCTCGCGCGCTCTAACCTATTCCAACGCCGGACATCTCCCTCCGGTCATCCTGGGGCAGGACGGGTCGCTGCGGCGGCGTCTGGACACGCCCGGGTTGGTGATCGGCCTGTTCGATGACCAGGGCTACGAGGAGCGCACCATCGATCTGCGGCCGGGTGACATTTTTTTGGCCTTCAGCGACGGGGTCACGGAGCCGGAGAACGAGTTCGGCGAATTCGGCGAGGAACGGCTGATCGAGATGGTGCGCGACCACCGCCACCTGCCGCTGGCCCGCATCTCGGAGATGGTCACCTCGGCGGTCAGCGACTGGATCGGCGCCAACGAACAGCCGGACGACATCACTATAGTGCTGGCGCGGGCACGGTGATCGGCGGCAAGCGCTGCGCTACTCCCTCGGGATCCCCGTCGGCGCCTGCAAGTCCGGCACTCCTTGGGCGTGCATCAACTGGTTGAGCGCGGGCAGGTCCTTGCTGACGATCTCCTGCCATTTCCCCAGTTGCGCTTCGAGCATGCGGTTGAGCATGTCGAAGACCTGGGATATCTGCGCGGTGGGAGCGGAGTCGGCGGTGTCCTCGGTGTGGCTGAGTGAATCGAGGGCCTCGTTCAGCTTGTTGGGAAGACCCAGATTGCCCTCCGAACTCTTCATCTTCACCTGGATCAGCTCTTCCTCGATGGGGGTCATCTTCTGGTCGAACTGTTTGGCGGTAGCAATGACTGGCTGGGCTTGCTGGCTGTCGCCTGCCCATTGGCGCAGCGTCTCCAACTCGCCCCGCAACTGGCGGATCTGGTTGACGGCAACGTGGAGGCGGTTGTTCGCCTCACGGATCTTCATGCCGAGGTCGAACTCTTTTTGCAAGTCAGCCGCGGAGACGTTGGTGACGCGCGGATCGAGGCGCAACTCGAGAGGCTGCGTCCGGCTTTGCCCGTCAGCCGTCAGTTTGACCTGATAGCTTCCAGGAACGGCGAGTGGCCCCAGCGGCCCGATATCGCTATAGAACGCGCCGGGGATCTTGACCGGAGGCTCGTAGCGAATATCCCAGGGAAAGCGGTTCATGCCCGCCTCGGCCGGAATAACCTCCTTCATTTTTTCCTGATCGGGCCACTCCGGCGGTTGCTCGGCGATCTTCTTCTCTTTGCTTGAGTAATGCCGCACCAGCCGGCCCTGGCTATCGAGGATGTCGAGCGTCACTTCCCCGGCCGGCTTGGCCTTGAAGTAGTAATCGATGATGGCTCCGATAGGAGGATTCTGTCCCACCGGCCGCCGCCGCTCCACCTGCTCCGGAAAATGCAGGCGGATCGCAGGCTGCGGCTTGTAGAGGTGAAGACCGGCCTGGGCAAGCTGCGGATTGAGTTCGCGCAGGGGCATGAGGTCGTCGAGCAGCCAGAAGGAGCGGCCGTTCGTGGCGATCGCCAGGTCGTCATCGTGAACCACCAGGTCGGTGACCGGTGTGGACGGCAGGTTCAATTGCAGCGGTTGCCAGTGCGAGCCGTCGTCGAAAGATACAAACACTCCTCTTTCGGTCCCGGCATACAGCAAGCCCTTGCGTTGGCGATCCTCGCGGACGGCATGGACGAAATAGCCGTCGGGGATGCCGTTGGTGATGGCGGTCCAAGTCTTGCCGTAGTCATTCGTCTTCAGGATGTGCGGACGGAAGTCATCGAGCTTGTGGCGGTCTACGGCAACGTAGGCAGCGCCGGCATCAAAGGGCGAAGCCTCGATGAGGCTGATCATGCTCCATTCCGGGAGGGCCTTGGGGGTAACGTTCGTCCAGTTCTTGCCGCCATCGCGGGAGAGTTGGATGAGGCCATCGTCGCTGCCGGCCCAGAGCAAGTCCTTCTGCTTCGGGGACTCAGCCAGGGCAAACACGGTGTCGTAATACTCAACGCTGGTGATGTCGAGGGTGATGGCGCCACCGGAGGGCTCCTGTTTGCTCTTGTCATTGCGGGTGAGGTCGGGACTGATCGCCTCCCAGCTCATGCCGCGGTCGCGGCTACGGAACAGGCGGTTGTTGGCAAAGTAGATGGTGCTGGGATCGTGAGGAGAAATCATCAGCGGCGAAGTCCAGTTGTAGCGGTACTCCAGGTCCTTGGCGCCGTGGCCGGAAACGTCCAGCGGCCAGACGGAAACGTCCTGCATCTGCTGGGTGCGTTTATCGAAGCGAAAGATCGTGCCCTCGTTTCCACCGTAGATGATGTTGTGGTCGCTGGGATCGGGTGCGACGAAGCCGGTCTCGCCGCCATAGTCGAACCAACTCCATCGGCCGATCACGCCGGAATCGTCATAGGTGGGAATGGCGACACTGCTGTTGTCCTGCTGCGTTCCGTAGAGATAGTAGGGCCACTGATGGTCGTCGATCACGTGGTAGAACTGCGCGGTGGGCTGATTAGTTTGCAGCGACCAGGTGCGGCCGCCGTCGACGCTGATGGTGACGCCGCCATCGTTGCCGTTGATGAGGCGGTCGGGGTCGGTGGGATCGATCCACAGCCCGTGGTGATCACCGTGGGGCGCGGGCAGAAGGTTGAAGGTCTTGCCGCCATCGGTGGACTTAAACATGCCGGTGTTGAGTACGTAAACGGTATCCACGCTTCTGGGGTCGGCGAAGATGTGGGTGAAGTACCAGGCGCGCTGGCGATAGCGCTGGTCGTCATTGACGCGCGTCCAGGTGTCACCGCCGTCTTCGGAGCGGTAGAGGCCGCCTTCCTTGGCCTCGATCAGCGCATACACACGATTGGAGTCGCCACCGGACACCGAAACCCCTATGCGGCCCAGGATTCCATCGGGGAGGCCATGGCCTTCCAGTCGCCTCCAAGTGGCGCCGCCATCGATGGACTTGTAGAGACCGCTGCCGGCGCCACCGCTGTTCAGACTCCAAGGCGTGCGATACACCTGCCAGAGAGCGGCGTAGAGGATGTTGGCATTGTTGGGATCGCAAACGACGTCGATGCCGCCGGTACGGTCGTCCTTGTACAGGACTTTTTCCCATGTCTTTCCGCCGTCGGTGGTGCGGAAGATGCCGCGCTCGGCATTCGGGGCATAGGCGTGACCCAGGGCCGCCACGAAGGCGATGTCGGGATTCCTGGGATGGATGACGATGGCGCCAATGTGACGGGTGTCGCGCAAGCCGACGTTCTTCCAGGTCTCGCCGCGATCGGTGGACCTAAACACGCCGTCGCCGTAGGAGATGTTGCCGCGGATGCAGGCTTCGCCCGTGCCTACATAGATCACATTGTGATCGGAATCGGCAACCGCGATGGCGCCGATGGATGAGATCGACTCCTTGTCGAACAGCGGGGTCCAGGTCGCGCCGCCATCGACGCTCCTCCACACCCCGCCCGCGACCGCTCCGAAATAGAAGACGTCCGGCTCGCCGGCAACGCCGGTCACCGCCAGAGCCCGGCCGCCGCGGAATGGACCGATCAAACGCCACTTCATCTCCTTGAACAGATTCTGGTCATAACCTGTCGTTTGGCCTTGGGCCTTTCCCGGGACCGGGACAACGGCCAGAAATGCCAGCGATAAGACGAGGACAACCAGCGGCCTCGAGCGCATGCGAAGAACCCTCCCGAGCGGTTGAGCAAAACCAGAGATCGTACCACGACCACAGCTCCGCCTTGGCAGCGCCGGGCTCCAGGCTTTTGGTTCTGAGCCTCAGCGTCAAAATGATCCGTTTTGGTATGCGGCAGACGCGATCTCCAAAAAGGAATTCTTCCACTGCCAATCTTGCTGTCGATTCCGAATTTCCACAGAGTGCACTCCTTTACCTTGGATCGGCACAGGCTGCAAGCCGGAACCCCGTTAGGGAAAGTTCCCGCACGAAATCTGTCTTCATTCGGCTGACTATGAGAATCACACTCTTGGCTTGGGAATCTCTTCATTCCATTCCCGTGGGCGGCGTCGCGGCCCATGTCACCGAGCTGGCGGCTGCACTCCAGCGCAAAGGACATGAAGTCCATGTCTTCACGCGGATGGGAGCATGGCAGCCGCACTACGAATGCATCCATGGCGTGCATTACCATCGCTGTCAGTTCCGGCTAAACTCGGACTTCGTCGAAGAAGTCAACGACATGTGCCGCTCCATCGCTTACCAGGTGTGCGCAACCGAGAATTTCGTCGGTGCGTTTGACGTGATTCATGCCCACGATTGGCTGACCGGCAATGCCATGATCTACATCAAACAGGGGCGAGGGCGGAAGAGCGTTCTTACCATCCACTCCACCGAGTACGGCCGCAGCGGCAATCACTTCCATAATGGCCGCTCGGAACGTGTCCGCCACCAGGAACGTGCGGCTACCCATTGGTCCGATCGCGTAATCACGGTTTCGCATTCTCTGAAGAAGGAAGTCATGTGGATGTACGAGGTTCCGGACTGGAAGATCTCCGCCATCTACAATGGAGTGAACCTCCACAATTACGACGGATGGCTGGACCCCGGCGGAGTCAAAGCCCGGTATGGCATCGGGCCCATGGATCCGACGGTGCTGTTTTCCGGGCGCGCGGTCTACCAAAAGGGACCAGACTTATTGGTGGAGGCCATCCCCCACATCCTCTGGCACTATCCGGGGGCGAAATTTGTCTTCGCCGGAGATGGGGAGATGCGGGCCGCGGTGCAGCATCGCGCGTGGCAGCTTGGTGTAGAGCATGCCACCCGGTTTCTCGGTTTCAAGATCAATGGAGAGCTGACGGAGCTTTACAAAGCCTGCGATGTGGTGTGCGTCCCCAGCCGCAACGAACCCTTTGGCATCGTGGTGCTGGAAGCCTGGAGCGCGGGCAAGCCCGTCATCGCCACCAAGAACGGCGGCCCGGATGAATATGTTTGGCATGAGGTGAACGGGTTGAAGATCTATCCCAACCCTGATTCCGTGGCCTGGGGCATTGGCACCCTGTTCACCAACTGGGAGTGGGCCCGCTGGATGGGACGCAACGGCAGGGTCGCGGTGGAATCGGGCTTCACGTGGGACGCCATCGCCGACCGCGTCGCTCACGTCTACACCCAGTGACCGCATCTTGGCATCCGATGCGGCCCGGAAGGGATCAAACAATCGCGCATGAGCGAACTTCCAGAATACGTGGATGGTTTACCCAATATCTGTGGGGCGGAGGACCAAGTCGCCGCAGCAACCACCAACACCCGCCCAGTCTACCTGGCGGAGAGCGGCATCGACTTTGCCAGAATCAAGAGCGCGTTTGCTATTGCACTGCACATGCATCAGCCGCTCATTCTTGCGGGGACGGGCGATCTCCGCACCGCCGAGGTGATCAGCAATCTGAAGTACATGATGGATAACCCGCACATCGGCGACAACCACAACGCCTCGGTGTTTCACTGGTGTTACAAGCGGATGGGCGAATTTATTCCGCAGCTCGTTCACGAGGGCAAACAGCCGCGGGTGATGCTCGACTATTCCGGTTGCCTGTTGCACGGGCTGCGGCAAATGGGGTTGGACGATGTCTTTGACAACCTGCGGCGCATCACCTGCGATCCTGCCTACCGGCGCTGCGCCGAGTGGGTGGGGACAGCCTGGGGACACGCGGTCGCTCCCAGCACACCGGCGCAGGATTTTCGCCTGCACGTGAAGGCGTGGCAGCACCATTTCGCCGCGATCTTTGGCCTGGAGGCGCTCGCACGGGTCAAGGGGTTCTCGCCGCCAGAAATGGCGCTGCCCAACCATCCTGACGTGGCCTACGAATTTGTCAGGACACTTAAGGATTGCGGTTACCGCTGGGTCCTGGTTCAGGAACATTCGGTGGAGCGCGTGGAAGATGGCGGCAGCTTGCAACATCGCCACCTTCCTCACCGTCTGCTTGCCAGGAACTCAGCGGGTGAAACTGCCAGCATCATCGCCATCATCAAGACCCAAGGCAGTGACACCAAACTGGTGGCGCAGATGCAGCCCTACTACGAGGCCAAAGGGCTGGGACAAATGCCGCTGGCTGGCCGGCAGATCCCACCCCTGGTGACCCAAATCGGCGACGGCGAGAACGGCGGCGTGATGATGAACGAGTTTCCCAGCAAATTCCTTGAGGTCATGCGCGAGGCGTCAGGCTGGGAAACTCCGCCCGTGAACGTAACGGAATACCTGGAATACCTGGCCGAGATCGGCATCCAGGAAACGGACTTCCCTCCCATCCAACCGCTTCACCAGAAGCGCATCTGGGAGCGGTTCCAGCCCGGCCAGGGGCGCGAGTGGCTGGAGAGCGTCATCGCCGAGCTGCGAGCCCAGGACAATCGCTTCAACATGGAGGGGGGCAGTTGGACGAACAACCTCTCCTGGGTCCGCGGCTACGAAAACGTGCTGGGCCCCATGGAGGCGGTGAGCGCCCGGTTTGCGGAACGAGCGCTGGGGAAAGCCTCACCCGGTGAACGCCGTTACCGCAATGCGCTCTTCTATCTCCTGCTGACGCAGACCAGTTGTTATCGCTATTGGGGACAGGGCATCTGGACCGAGTATGCGCGCGAATTGTGCCGCCGCGCGTCCGACATACTGACCCACGATTTCTGAGTTCCGGCATTCGGCTGCGAAAGCGCTCGCCGCGATCCGATTCTTGTCCTACAATCCAGTGGATTGCAGCATCTAATCCAAATGTACATCGCCCATCTTTGCCTGCGGCCGGCGCGAGCCGGCTTGATCACTCTTCTAGCCTTGGCCTTCGCGCTGGCGCCCGCACGGGCCCAGTCGCCCGCGAGCTCGTGGAAGCCGGACATCGTGCTGCCCGCTCCGGCTTATCCTTTCACTTTTGTCGGCTATGGAGACACGCGATTCACGGATTCAGCGGACACCAAGCATTCCAATGCGCCCATGCGCAGGGCTGAAATCGCCCGCATCGCACAGGAGAAGCCGGCGTTCGTGATCATAACCGGCGACTTGGTGTTCCGCGGTGGCAACGGCCAGGATTGGAAGGTATTCGACGAGGAAACCGCACCGCTGCGGCAGGCGGGCCTCGAACTACTTCCCGTTTTGGGCAATCACGACGTCAGCGGCGCGGAAAGCGGGGCGCTGGAAAACTATTTCCAACGCTTCCCCCGCCTCCAGGACCGACGCTGGTACTCGGTACGCGCTGCCAACGTGCTGATGTTCGTTCTGGACAGCACATCGGACGACGGCCAGGGCAGCCAGCAATGGCAGTGGCTGGAACAAGGACTCAAGGCGCTGCCGCCAGACGTGGATTTCGTGCTGGTAGCGCTGCATCATCCGCCGCTCACACAGTCCAACGACAAGATGCCCGGCGGAGGTCACTCGCCCCGTCCGCAGGAGCAGCAACTGGCGTCAATGCTTGAAAAACACCAGCAGAGCATGCGGGCGCGGATCATTGTCCTGGCCGGACACGTGCACAACTACGAGCGCTACGAGCACGGCGGGGTGACTTATGTCGTGAGCGGAGGCGGAGGAGCCACGCCCTACATGATCCAGCGGTCCGACGGCGACTTCTACCGCGACCCTGGCCCGACCTACCATGTCTGCAACCTGACCGTCGACCACGGCGAGTTGCGCTTCCAGATGTTGAAGTTGACCTCGGATGGCGCGCAACCGCAGTGGACGGTCAGGGACTCCTTCATATCGCGGGCGGGGGAGGCTCGCCGGGCCGCTTCCGGGCATTGAGCGGAAAGGCAGCTACGCTCTACACAACCTTCTTTTCAAAGACATAGCCAGCTCCGCCTCGACAACCGTGTTGTTTACCCTCTTGGTACAGGCGCTCGGGATGGGCGGCCCGGGCCATGCCATCCTGTATCAGGATCCAAAGCCGCACCGCCGCTGCCGGCCAGCGAACGGAACGGTATTGACACCCAGAGAAGCAATGCTATAGTCGCCAGAACGAGGCCATTCAGAAATGAAGAATATCTACGACGTGATGCGGCAGAAGGAACTCGAGATCGAACGCCTGAAAAAAGAGATCGAAGCGCTCCGTGTAGTGGCGCCCATGCTGGAAGATAAGGAACCGGCGCGCGAAATCGCGGCCTCCGCTTCGCCGGCCAAGACCTATTCTTCTACCCAGCAGAGCAACGAACCGGTGATTGCCGCCGACACGGGCAAGGCCGCGCGGGTTTGGCCTTAGCCGCCGCGAACTGTCACGGGTCCCCCGCTCC
>JBIOFT010000085.1:0-16411 GCA_044447375.1 Terriglobales bacterium
GGGCCGGCACTCCGCGGGAGTGGAAGAATCGCGGGGACCTGCTTCTTTTGCTGGTTTATTTGCTGCTCACAAGCCGGGAAGATCGAGATCGGCTGTACCGGAGCCAACTTTCAAGCTACCGCGCAAACGACCTCGCGGCGCGGCGGGGCCAAACCCGCCGCGGGCCGTGCCGAAAATCCGCTAGTTACACCACAGGCTGCTAAGCGTATTCCGCTGCTACTGATAGGAGTGTAGCGCACTCCGGATCGGCTGCAACGTGGAACGACTCAGCGATATTGTCGATGTATCTAGCGAGTTCGTCTAGCTTTTTCAGCTTTGGGCTCCATACATTGACACACCTGGGTGGCATTTCGTTCATGTCGTCAACCATGGACTCAGTGAGGCTGACAATGCGGTCTAAGTCGCAGGCAAACTTCTCCAGCCAATCCGTTGTTAGCGCGGATGTGTCCAAGTTCTGGAGTTTGGTGATCAAGTCTTGTTCGCGATCAATCAGGCTAACGAGCTTGTGGTCCAACTGCCGGGTCTTCATCCAAATCAGCACATCGGTGCGCTTGCTCGACACACTTTCCAGGACCTTTAAAACGGTCTTCTGTGCGGACGCCGCGTCGCACTCAACGCTCGCACTGAGTTCACGAATTGGAAGTGCCATCGTGGCCATATTTTCCACCTTGCAACAAATGTCAGACGGGCGACTTGCGCCAGCGCGCCCGGCTCGCTTTCCGTGCAATCTCAATTCTTCGCTCACGGCTAATTGACATTGCACGCGACGGTCCACCCTTGAGGCCGCCTCTACGGGCCGCCTCCCGTTTTGGGTCCTTCGACACAGACCCCTCCCTCGTGGCTTCCTGAACGGTCCGGAAGGCCCTTGTATTCATATCCACATGATCTCTCCCAGTACGGTAGACGAGCCGGGAGCGCGGTGGGGTTGCGCTCGTGGGCCTGAAATATTATACCGGCTGTCAAGCGCTTGGTTTGGCACGAAGGTGCAAGTTTTTAGTCACCGCCTCAGGCGGTGACTAAACCTAGCATTCCCAGAATGATCCGTCAAATTCAAAAATGAAACAAATGCTTGACTCTTTTGATTCGCTCAAGCATAATGCTCAGTATGAACAGATTGAGCAGCAACGAGCGCACAAGGGTTGTCGCGGCGCTGGTAGAAGGAAATAGCATCCGTTCCACCTCCCGCATGACTGGCATCGCCAGGAACACTGTTACAAAGCTGCTCGTGGACCTTGGGATAGCGTGCATGAAATTCCACGATGAGAACGTCAAGAACGTTCGGGTCCGGCGGCTCCAGTGCGATGAAATCTGGGCCTACGTCGGCGCGAAGGCGAGAAATGTAAGCATCGAAAAGAAGGAAATTGGCTGGGGCGATGTGTGGACGTGGACGGCGATAGATGCCGACACCAAGCTCTGTGTCAGTTACTTGGTAGGCGGACGGGGTGCTGACTGGGCAATGGACTTCATGCAGGATTGCGCTAGGCGGATTCGCGGGCGCGTTCAGATCACCACAGACGGTCATCGAGTGTACGTGGACGCAGTTGAAGGGGCATTCGGAATGGACTGCGACTATGCCCAACTCCAGAAGATTTATGGCGCTCCGTCGGACGAGGAACAGCGCCGCTATTCGCCAGCTACCTGCATCGGCTGCGATATGAAAGTGGTGAGCGGTAACCCCGATCCACAACACGTCAGCACCTCATTTGTGGAACGACAGAACCTCACGATGCGAATGAGCATGAGACGCTTCACTCGGCTAACGAACGCTTTCTCGAAAAAACTTGAGAACCACGCCTACGCTGTGGCGGTTCACTTCATGCACTACAATTACGTGCGGATTCATTCCAGCCTCCGAGTGACGCCAGCAATGGAGGCCAATCTGAGCGATCACGCGTGGTCACTTGATGAACTTGTCGCCTTGGTTTCAAACTGAGCCACTACCGGAAAGCGCCTCAACTTGTGCGGGCGCGTTTCTGTCACTACAATGCGCCGGTTGCAATTGCCACGAGGAGTCCTCCCATGAAGCGGCTGGCGCGTTGTTTGCCCCTGCTGCTGGCCGGCGCCTTGGCGTTAAACGGGTGTAAAGGCGGCAGCCAGCAGGAAACCAGCAATACCTTCAAAATTGGTGTCATCACTTCCCTCACCGGGCCGGCGGCGGCCTTCGGCCAGGCCCACAAGAATGGCTACACCGTCGCGCTGAATAATCTGAACGCCAAGGGCGGCGTGCTGGGCGGCAAGAAGATCGAGCTGGTCTATTACGACGACCAGAGCCGTCCCGACCAGGCGGTGCAGGGGGTCAACAAGCTGGTGGACCAGGACCACGTGCCCATCATCCTGGGAGCGTACTCCAGCGAAAACACGCGCGCCATCGTGCCCGCCGTCGACCAGAAGCAGGTCCCGCTGTTGATGCCGACCGCGACCGCCGACAACGTGATCCAGACCGGCTCGCCCTGGGCCTTCCGCATCTGCGCCGGATCGGGCGCGTACGCCACCACCACCATCGACTTCCTGAAGGCCATGAACGCTCCCAAGACCATGGCCATCGTTTATGAAAACACCAACTTCGGGCAGGCCAACGGACAGGCCATGGACAAGGCCGCCAAAGCGAACGGTTTCGACGTGGTTGACAGCGAGGCCTACCAGGCCAGCTCTCCTGATTACAAGGCGCTGCTGCAGCGGGTGAAGGCCAGAAATCCGGCGGTCATCTATTTCGCTTCCTACCTGCTCGACGCCAGCACCCTGATGCGGCAGGCGGCGCAGATCGGATTGAATCCTCAGTTCTACACCTCCGCGGGGACGGGTTTCGCCGCCGCCGAGTTCCCCACCAAGGACAAAGGCGCCGGGCCCTACGCGGAATACACCTTCTCGGTTTCGCAATGGCTGCCCACGGCGCAGTGGAAGGGCTCCAAGGAATTCGACGAGGCGTTCTTTAAGCTGACCGGCGCCCACCCGGCGTATCACGCAATGGAAGCTTACGCGGCTCTGCTCACCGCGGCGGCCGCCATCAACCAGGCGAACTCGGCGCAGCCCGCCGCCATTCGCGACGCGCTGAAAAACATCAATCTGCCGGACACGCCGTTCGGGCCCATCCACTTCGATTTGCACGGGCAGAACCCTCATCCGGTGCTGATGACCCAGGTGCTCGATGGACAATACAAGGTGGTCTATCCGCCTGACGCCGCCGAAGCCAAGCCGGTGATCCCCACGCCGCCCTGGAATAAGCGCCAGGGGCTGTGATGCTTCTGCAATTGGTGATTTGTAATTTGTGATTTGTAATTTGAAAAGCCGACGGGGAGTGTCGGCGGAATTCTGAATTACAAATTACCAATTACAAATTACCAATGGACCTCTACGCAGCTCTCCAGGCGGTGATCAATGGCCTGCTGACCGGCGCTCTCTACGCGCTGGTGGGCATGGGCCTGGCGCTGATCTTTGGAGTAATGCGCATCGTGAACTTCGCCCACGGCGCCTTCATGATGCTGGGCATGTACGCCACCTACGTGCTCTTTACCCGCACCAACATCAGCCCATACCTGCTGTTCATCGTCTCTGGCATCGTGCTGTTCGGCATTGGATACGCCATCTACTTCGGCTTGCTGCGGCCCATCCACGGGAAGTCGGATTTCATGCAGATCCTGCTTACGCTGGGCATCGGGCTGATCTGCACCGATGGCGTGCTGCTGGTCTTCGGCGCCGACTACCACCAGATCAACATTCCGCTGCTGGGGAAGAACCTCCACCTGGGGTCGCACATCAGCGTCAATGCGCCCTGGGTGGTCTCGTTCGGCATCGCGGTGGTGCTGGCGTTCGGGCTCTATTTGTTTGTGATGCGCACCATGATCGGCCGCGCCGCGCGCGCCATCGCGCAGAACCGCTACGCTGCGCCGCTGATGGGAATCAACGTCTTCCGCGTGCAGGCCATCTGCTTCGCGCTGGGGATCGCCGCCGCCGGGATCGCCGGCGGCCTGCTGCTGCCGGTCTTCTATATATATCCGCAGGTGGGCGACCAGTTCACGCTCAAGGCGTTCGTCATGGTGGTGCTGGGCGGGATGGAGTCGATCGTAGGCGCCGCGCTTGCGGGACTGGTGCTGGGCGTGGTGGAGAGTCTCACCAGCCTTTACTGGGGCAATGAGTGGGCGCTGGCGGTGGACTTTGTGATCTTTCTGCTGGTGCTCTCGCTGAAGCCGAGCGGCATCTTCGGGAGTCAGAAGGCATGAAGCGCTCCCACCTGCTCGCTGCGTTCGTGGTCTTCGTGCTGTCCTTGCTGTTGCCGCTGGTGGTCGAGACGGGTTACGGGCTGCAGATCCTGTTCCGCATCTACCTGTTCGCGGCGCTGGGGCTGGCGTGGAACCTGGTCGGCGGATACGCCGGCCAGCTCTCACTCGGGCACGCCGCCTACTTCGGCGCCGGAGCCTACGGGCTGGCGCTGTTCTCCGGCAAGCTGGGCGTGTCGCCATGGCTGGCGGCGCTGATGGGCGTGGTGGTGGCGCTGTTGTGCGCGCTTTTGATCGGCGGAGTTTCGTTCCGCTTGCGTGGGCCCTACTTCGTGCTGGCCACCATCGCCTTCGCCGAAGTGCTGCGGCTGATCGCCAAGAACCTGCCCAACGTGACCGGAGGCGACGTCGGGGTGCAAGTGCCGGCGCTGTTCCACGGCAACGTGAACCGCGCCTTCTATTGGGCGGCGGTGACGCTCGCAGCCCTGGCTTTTGCCACGACGGTGGCAATCTCGCGCGCCCGGTTCGGTTATTACCTGATGGCCATCCGCGAAGACGAGGACACGGCGCTCTCGGTCGGCATCGGCTCCGCCAGAACCAAGCTGGTGGCGCTGCTGGTCAGCGCCGCGCTGACGGCCCTGGCCGGGGCGCTCTACGGCAGCCTCTTCCTTTATATTGTGCCTGACCAGGTGCTCGCGATCGACGTTTCCAACGAGATCGCGATCGTCGCCATGCTGGGCGGCGCGGGCACGGTGCTGGGGCCGATCGTCGGCTCGGTGGTGCTCGAATCGGCATCGGAATTGTTCAAGGACATCTTCAAGGAAGCCCATCTGCTGATCTATGGCGTGCTGCTGGTGGTGGTGGTGCTGTTCCTGCCGGAAGGGATCATCGGCACGCTGGCTGCATTCCTGCGCCGGCGCGCGCTGCTCGGGGGACTCAAGGCGGGCGCCAAAGGCGCGGCGGCGGATTAGGTACAAGATATGTCCCTGCTCGAGATCGATCATGTCAGCAAGCGCTTCGGCGGGTTGCGCGCCATCCAGAACGTGGCCTTCTCCATCGAGGAGAACGAGATCACCTTCATTGTGGGACCGAATGGCGCGGGCAAGACCACGCTGTTCAATCTGATTACTGGCGTCTTCCACCCGGATGAAGGCAGCATCCGCTTCCAGGGGCAGGACATTACGCACATCAGCCCCAACCACGCGGCGCGCCTCGGCATCGGACGCACGTTCCAGCTCGTCAAGCCGCTGCGCAACCTCACGGTGCTGGAGAACGTGATGCTGGGCGCATTTCTGCACACTTCCAGCCCGTCGAAAGCCGCCGAGCAGGCGCGGGAGGTCCTGAAGTATCTGCAGATGGAAAAGGCCATGCACTTCACCGCCAGCGGATTGCCAGTTGCCATGCTGAAGCGTCTGGAGATCGCGCGCGCCCTGGCCACCAAACCGCGGCTGATCCTGCTCGATGAGGTGGTGGCCGGCCTTTCGACGACCGAAGCGCTGGCCTTGGCGGAGATTCTCAAGAAGCTCCCGGAGTGGGGCGTGGCGGCGGTGGGCGGAGTGGAGCACGTGATGCAGGTGGTGATGAGCATCGCCCATCGCGTGGTGGTGCTCGACCACGGCACGCAGATCGGCGAAGGCAAGCCCCAGGAAGTCGTGCGCATGCCGGCGGTCATCGAAGCCTATCTCGGCGCCAAGTACAAGGAGCTCGGACTATGAGCGAGCCGCTGCTGGTGCTGGACGACGTGCAGGCCGCTTACGGCGACTTCCAGGCGCTGTTCAACATCACCCTGCACGTGAACGAAGGCGAGATCGTTACGCTGGTCGGGGCCAACGGCGCGGGCAAGACCACCACCCTGCGCGTCATCTCCGGCCTGCTCCAAGCGAAGAAGGGCACGGCGCGCTTTAACGGCCAGGACATCGCGCGCACCCCGCCGCACCGGATCGTGGAACTCGGCATCAGCCACGTGCCCGAAGGCCGGCAACTCTTTCCCCACATGACGGTGGAGGAGAACCTGGCGCTGGGCAGCTACATCGGCCGCGCCCGCCCCAGGCTCAAGGAGTCCATGGAAGAGCAGTTCGCGTTTTTTCCACGATT
The DNA here is from genome assembly GCA_044447375.1 of Terriglobales bacterium. Lineage (GTDB taxonomy): Bacteria > Acidobacteriota > Terriglobia > Terriglobales > Acidobacteriaceae > JAHFUA01. Next base: position 6,309 of record JBIOFT010000085.1, read on the forward strand.
AAAGGAACGGCGCAAACAGCTCGCGGGCACGCTCTCCGGAGGCGAGCAGCAGATGGTGGCCATCGCCCGCGGCCTGATGAACCAGCCCAAGCTGTTGCTGCTCGACGAGCCTTCACTCGGACTCGCGCCCAAGATCGTGGAAGAGGTCTTCGAGAAAATTCAGGAGATCGGCAAGCGCGGCCTCACCGTGCTGATCGTGGAGCAGAACGTGGTGGACGGGCTCAGCATCTCGAATCGCGGCTATGTGGTAGAGAACGGCGCGGTCGAGCTGGGGATCGGCACCTCCGCGCAGGAGCTGCTGAGCAACGAGCGGCTAAGGTCGGCGTATTTGGGGCTGTGACCGGGCGGCGGCTCTTTCCCCCTAACACGTCATCTTCGCCGATCAAGGCATTCCTTACGAGCGCCCTCTTCCGAAAGCCCGTAAGGGCGATATTTGTGTGAGCCCAGCGCGTTAGCGCTGGGTCAGGAATCAAGAGACGACCCGAGCCCCGCAGGGGCGACACAGGAAATTTCGAGGAGAACGAAGGTGTCGCCCTCCGGGCTCATTCTCCTTCTCAACCGCCCTCCCAGCGCTCACGCGCTGGGGGAAAAAAAAAGTCGCCCAGACGGGCTCTCGTGCCGGGCTGAACAACGGCAACAGCGGCCTGCGGAGGCTTGCGGGTGCGCGCAGCAGCCGGTTCTCCGGCGGGATTCGGATTAGCTCCCCTTGTATGGCGACCAGGGCGGAGAAGCCGGCCTTATGGGCTGGCGGTGGGAAGAAAGATGGAGATGGTGGTCCCGCTCTGGCCGCAGCGGGAGCTGGTGCGGACGCGGATGCGCCCGCTGTGCCGCAGCACGATTTCGCGGGTGAGCCACAACCCCAGGCCGGTGCCGGCGTCGCTCTTGGTGGTGAAGAAGGGCTCGAAGATGCGCTTGCGATGTTGCGGGTCGATGCCCAAGCCGCTGTCGGCGACGGTCACCGTGACTCCGGGCATGCCGGAGCGCCAATCGCGGCCGCGGCTGACGCGCAGCACCAAGTCGCCGCCGTCGGGCACGGCATCGATGGCGTTGGCCACCAGATTGGAGAAGGCTTGGCGCAGTTCGCCGGGGCGGACGTGGATGGGGCCGTTGAACCGCACCTGCTTCACCAGCCGGATGTTCTTGGCGTTGATTTTGGCTTGATAGAGCGCCAGGGCATCATCCAGGATGGCGGCGATGCTGGTGGTGGTGCGCTCGGTGGCGCCGCGGAAGAACCCCAGCGTCTGGCGGGTGATGCTGGCGACGCGGGCGACCTGCTGCTCGGCCAGCAGCAAGAGTTCGCGCAGGGCGGGAGTGACTTCGGCATGAGTGCGCGCCAGATACAGGGTGTTGGTCACGGCCTCCAGCGGGTTGTTGATCTCATGCGCGATGGTGGCGGCCAGGCGCCCCACCGCCGCCAGCTTCTCGGCGCGCAACATGACTTCCTGGGCATGCTTGGCCTCGGTGATGTCAATGACCGTGCCCAGCATCGCCTCCGGCTGGCCGCGCTCGCCGGGCAGCACGGCGACGTTCTCCAAGATGATGACGGCAGTGCCGTCCTTCTTGCGCAAGGTGAGTTCGAGATTGCGCACCGACCCGTGAGCGCGCAGCTTCTCGATATAACACTGGCGGTCGGCGGCATCGAAATAGTAGTCCACCCCCGGACGGCGCACGATCTCGTCCGGCGAGTCGTAGCCGAAGATGCGCGCGAACGACAGGTTGCACTCCAGCATCTCGCCGTCCAGGGTGGAGCAGAAGACACCCGCCAGGTTTTGGTCGAACAGCATGCGCCAGAGCTCGCCGGTCTCCCGCAACCAGAGATAGGCGCGTGCCGTGGGAGCGACCGTAGCGCTGGCGTGCGGATTGGCGGGACTGGGATCCATGGGCACGGATAACAAAATTATAGTCCAGCAGCTTCAGCGTTCGTCGCCCGGGGTGTCGCCGCGGCGCGGACGGGGCGCAAGCTGTTCGGCGGTTACGTAGAGCGGCTCGATGTCCACGGGAATATCGGCCAGCTTGTCCAGCACGCGGCGCATCTCCGGACGAATCACGCCCATGCGGTCGAGCAGGCGTTTGGCCCCGGCATAGTCGCCGGTGGCTTCCAGCGTAAGCAGGTCGTGATCGAGATCGCGCACCCCCTGCTTCATCTTCCCGAAATCAATGGTGAACCTGCCGTCGGGCTGGGCGGTGACCGCTCCCTTATCCATTAAATAGTCGATCTGCACCGCCTGTCCGCGGGCGTGCGCCTCGGTGGCGCCGAAACGCAGGCTGCGAAAGGCGGAGGCGACGTAGGTCGTATAGAGGTTCTTCTCCGTCAGCCCGGCCAGCGGCTTGCCCGGAGCCGCCTCTCCGTGATCGATCAGGAACTGCAGCGCGAACAACCCGGTCACGTCCGCTTTGGCCTCTTCCAGCGGACCATAGAATTCCTTCAACTCCAGGCGCGGTGTGGACGCCGGCTTGCGCACTGTCGCCGCGATCTGGTGCGGTCCCAGCCCGTGCATCAGCTCGTGCGCCACGGTGTGGGTGAAGAACGCCTGGAAGTTCACCTCGCCCTGGGCCTCGGCCGGCAGTACACGGCGCGAGATGGGCGCCAGCACGCTGTTGAACTTGGCCTCCTGGATGTTCCTCAGCATCACCCGCTTGCTGCCTTTCTCGTTCACCACCTGCTCGTCGTTGGGCAGGTTATAAGCGGCGGTCTGCACCGCGCGTTCGCCGGCGGCCGAAACCACGTTCACCACCCGCAGCGGCGACTGGCTGCCCAGCTTGGGATTGCGATACTTCTTGTCCTCGGGAAGGTTGTTCTCGATCTCCTGCAGGTGGCGGCTGAAGAAGGAGAGTTTGCCGGTTTCGGCGTCGTCGCGGAGATAGATGTAGGCTTCGAACGACGCCTTGTAGCCGAACAGCTCGTCCTGGTAGGTCTCGTAAGGCCCGATGGTGATGTCGAGGGGCGCGTCGAGGTCCATCCAGTCGGCGTCGCTGGCGCGGTACTCGTTGCTGATGAAGGCCTCGGCGCGTGAGTTCAGGAACTTCTTCAAGCTGCTGTTGGTGGTCAGGCCGGCGGCTTCGCGCAGCAGGGCGGCGGCGCGGTTCAGGTCCTGGCGGTACTCGACGCTATAGGGAAAGATCACCAGCTTGCGGTCGGAATGCTGGCGGCGGATGACGGTGAAGTATCCCTTGGCCTGCTCCTGCTCGGAGCCGTTCAGGGTCTTGAGCCAGGCCTCGAATTCCTGCTTGGACATATCCTCGGGATAGAAGCTGGCGCCCAGCGGCTTGCGTGCCGGCACGTTGGGCAAGAAGGCCTTTTCGCTGTCCAGCGCCGACCACGGCGACTTGTTGATGCGGAAGTAGTGCCGGCGGGCGCGGCCGAGGGGCGTGCGATCCTCGCGTAGCTTGGCGCGCAGGGCATCGTTGCCGCTCCACATCTGGTCCATGAAGATTTCGTTGAGCACGCGTCCGGCCTCGATCAGCTTCGCCAGCGCCTTCTGGTCGCCGGGGGAAAGCGAGCCGGTATCGACGCGCAGCTCGGTGGGCGCAAACCGCGCGGCCATCTTTTCCAGCTCGGCCAGATCGGGGATGTGCTCGGCGTGGGCGGCAGGTTGCTTGGTGGAGGCGGGCATCGCCGCCGGCTTCTGCTGGCCGGCCAGGAGCGCGGGCAAGAGCACGATGAGGCACAAGAGTCGTTTCATAATCTCCCTGTTCCGGAGCCTCGGATTTTCCGGAAAAGCCGACCATGATAGCAGCTTGCGATGGAGGGAGCCGTGACCTACCGCGGCATTGAACTTCTTCAGGCCGACTGGCAGGTTCACTTTCTACTTCGGAAGGAACCACTGAGCGCCGCGGACTGGAGGTTTGACCACGACGCTGGATCATCCTCGCGGTTCGATGCTGCACGCTTACTACTAATAAGCGTTAGGGATGAGCGCTCAGACGACCCCAGGAGCGGCCATTGATCTGCGCCAGCAGGCTCGCTCCCCGCCAACTTTAGCTCCGTTTTCCGAATCATTTGCGACCACAGGGAATCCGGATCTGAATCGAAGACCGCTCCCGCGTCCGCCGGAAAAATGAACCACGCGCCCAGAGCCACTTCCTTCCGCAGTTGGTCGCTGGTCCATCCGGCGTAGCCCAGATAAACGTGAAAAACGCCAGGGTCGGGCCGCGCCGAGATGGCCTGTTCGAAGAGGGGCTTCGTGGAAATCAGGTAAACCCCACCGAAAACGTGTTCAGCCCCTTCGAGCTTGGCCGGCGACTGGATCAACGCAAAGGCCGCGGGAGTTCCGACCGGACCCCCGAGATAGACCGGGTCGGAACGGCCTTGCGCCGCCTTGAGTCCCTCCAACACGCGCGAAAGAGGGACATGGCTGCGCCGGTTGAGAATCAGTCCGACCGCGCCTTCGGCATCGTAGCGAACCAACAAGACCACGGTTTCAGCGAAATTCGGATCCCCAAGCTGCCGGCTCGCCACCAGCAACTTTCCCGCGCCCAGATCCTCGGCTTCCTTGGATTGGATCGGAAGAAGAACGGCCGGCGAGATTGCGCTCCGCGTACGGAAGGTGTTGACACAGTGTGAAGCCGGCGCCACCAGCAGGGCAAGCGCCGCGCCGCTCAACAGCCACAACACACGCTTGCCGACGGCTCTTGGACGGGCTGCCGTCAGCATCCTTGTTCTCCCTCTTTCTCCCCGCCGTGGATTTGTGGCGGGTCGCCTGGTTTTGGACCGGGGTTAATCTTGGCGTTACGGCGGTTGAAAGTGTACATCCTTCGGGTGCAGCCGAGCGCGCTTTTCCCCCGAAAGGAGGACGCATTCAGTCATCGGCCGCTGAAGTGCTCCCACCCGCGCGGGGGCAGCGCCTTCCTTTGTCCGTGGCTGTCCACCAGCCACAGGTCGCGGCCGCGGATGATCTCCCCGATACGGGTGACGCGTACGCGGGCAATCTTGCTGGGAGCCGGGCGCGATCCCGGTGCGGTGAAGAGCAATTCGTAATCCTCTCCACCGTGCAGGGCGTAGTGCAGGCTGCTGGTGGGCAATCCGCTCGGGCGCGGGATAGCGGCCTCTTGGACCAGTGCCCCCACACCGCTTTCCTCGCAAATATGCCCGAGGTCGGTGGAGAGGCCGTCGCTGACGTCGATGGCCGCCGTCGCCAGGCCCTGTTCCCGCAGCCACCGGCCGACGGCGATCCGCGGCTGGGGATAGAAGTGAGGATCATGGGCGGCGTAGCGTGGCTTGCCTTTCCGACCCAGCGCCGCCAAGCCTCCGTCGCGCAGGCGTTGCAGAGTCCATGCCGACCGCCCCAGCTCGCCGGTCACGTAGATGGAATCGCCGGGGCGCGCGCCCGAGCGCAACAGCGCCTTGCCGGTGGGCACTCGTCCCACCACCACGATGTCCGCCAACACTCCGGCAGGCGACTCGGCCGTGTCCCCGCCGGCCAGCGGTACGTTGTATTCCCTACCCAGCCGCAGCAGCCCTCTCATGAACCCTTCCACCCAGGTCTGCGGGAGGCCGGCGGGGAGAGCCAGGGACAGAAAGGCCGCCGCCGGCTCGCCGCCCATGGCAGCGATGTCGCTCAACCCGCGCGTCAGGCAGCGATGCCCGACTGAATCCGGCGGGTGCCACTCGCGGCGGAAGTGCACCCCTTCCAGGCTGAAGTCGGTGGTGAGCAGGGCCTCGAAGCCGGAAGGGCATGCGAGGACCGCCGCGTCGTCCCCGATCCCGGTGCGCACCACCCCCCGGCCGCGCGGAGTTTTGGCCTGGCGGCGTATGCGAAGAATCAGCGCCTTTTCGGTCAGCGGCAAGGCCATTACACCCTACAGCTTGGAGCGGGGTTCCGGCACACAATTTCAGCGAGCAGGAAGCAGGAAGGTGGTTACCAGACCTGGAGAAATTGCCCATAAGTCCATAACCAGGAAGTAAATACCCAACCGACAGTCTTAACCCTTTCAGCATCCATATAGCTGTTGACTGGAGCGGCTGGGGCCGATAAGCTTCCCTCGTCGTCAGCCCTGTGAACTGGCCGGAAACGGTGGGGCTGCTTCAGGCAGGTAACTTTAGTCAGTCCCCAACGGATCGAGAGATTACTTTTGCGCAAACGCTACTACGTGCTTTTGGTCGCCCGCGATGGCGAAGGACAGCTCCGAAAGATTCCCATTCCCCTGCATTACATCTACGTTTTCCTGGCCGGGGCCCTGATCGGCATGTTTACCATCACCGGCATGGCCGGCTCCTACACCCGTATGCTGATGAAGGTGGCGCGTTTCAACCAGTTACGCACGGAAAAAGACGCCCTGACGACGCGTTACTCGAAACTGGAGCAGGTGGCGCAGGAAAAAGAGATCCAGGTGGCTTCGCTGGGCTCGCTGGCGGGTGAAGTTTCCACTCTCTACGGTCTGAAGACCAACCGCATCCTTAAATCCGACTCCCCGGACCTGAGCGCCGACCAGTTCTTCTCCTCGCTTGACCAGCTCTATGCTCTCAGAAGTTCGGCATTGAGCGGCGCCGCCACCGTCGGCATCGAACTGGGTGGGGGGCAATCGGTAACTACCGCGGACTGGCTGCGCATGGCCGCCGCGCCCACCATGTGGCCGGTCGAAGGCCCGGTGAGCGGGTCCTTTGGCGAGCGCATCGATCCCTTCAACGGTGAGGGCGCGTTCCATACCGGGGTTGACATCTCGACGGCTTACGGCCAATCGGTGATTGCACCCGCCGACGGGGTAGTCGTATTCGCCGCCGAGAACGGCGGCTACGGACAACTCCTGATCCTGGAGCACGGCCACGGCATCAGCACCCGCTACGGACACCTTGCCGGCTTCGCCGCCGCGGTTGGACAAAGCGTCCGCCGTGGCGACGTGATTGGTTATGTCGGGCGGAGCGGCCGTTCCACCGGCCCCCATCTGCACTACGAGGTGCGCATCCAGGATGTGCCGGTGAATCCCCACAAGTACCTGCGAATCAGCGTGGCCCAGAACTTCGGGGTGGCGTCGGGGCAATAACAGATCAGAGTTGTTGACGGCCAAGGGCGACCGAAATCGGTCGCCCTTGTTGTTTTACGGGGATTCCCGTGCGTCCTTCATGGGCTCTGGCCTTTTCGCTTTTTCCCTGAAGGCGGCGGGGGAACTGCGGGAGATTGAACCGGCGGGCTGGGGGGCGGCGTAAGCGCCTTGCGGATGAATCCCTGTGGCAGGGTTGCTGTCAGCGCCACGCGGGTGCCGTGCTCCTCGACCTTCAAGCTGCTGAAGAACGCCTTCACGTCCGCGTCGGTACCGCCCTGCGTGGTTGACGATTCCACGCCTTTAAGCAGCGCCAGGAACGTTTTGACGGTTTCGGCGAGTTGCCGGGCTTCGTCCTCGCTTTGCATCAGGGCTTCGATCCGCAGATGCAGGGCTCCCAGGTAGCGGGCGGAGCCCACGATGGTCGAACCGGCCAGCCAGTGAACCGGCATCTCCATCCCGCCGGGCAGCACCAGTGCGGGCCCTTGGCCCGGCTGCCCGGGAACGCGGGCCAGCGCCCATGCCATGCTGGCCAGAGGCACCTGTCGGTAGTGTTCCCGCACCAGAGAAGGCCCGGAGGCCGGCCAGGCTGCCGCGCGGTATTTGTCGATCATCTGGTGGATGGCCGCGGTGTCCGGCAGATTGGAAACGGCCACCGTGTCCAGCCCCAGGATGGCAACCCGAACGGTTCGGCCTTCGTGCGGGATGGCGTAGATGACGGCGTCGCGATAGTCCTCGGTGCTGCTCGAAAGTTTGCGGAAGTAGGCGGCCGCGCGCTGCGCATCGAACTTGCCGATGAAGATCTCGGAGTAGCGGGCCTCCGCGAGAAAACCTTGGCCGCCGGCGGCCGCGCCCGAGGGGGCATGCACCGCGAACGCGGCCTGGTCCAGGTCGCGCTCGAACTGGAAGCCGGTCTCCTTGACGAACTGCTCGTAATCGGAATCGTAAGAGACGGGCGGGGCCTCGCCGAAGACGTGGGCCAGCCGCATCAGCCGCAGGTTGACAAAGAGGACGGCGTCGGATTCCGGCAGCAGCCGCGCCGCTTCCGGCCCCCTGCGGCTTCGCAGATACACGACGGCCGCGATGGCCGCCGCGACCAGCAAAACCGCCAGTGCGATCCAGAGCTTACGTCGGCGCATGGCGGAGCCTGGCGCGCACAGCCGATTTCCCCCGGGCGCGCTCCCGGCGATCTTCAGTCTGGGCTAAAATGAATGGTTGGCGACAAGTGAGCACGGAGGCGGAATGATAGCATCCCAGCGCCAGGAAGCGCGCCGCCTGCTTACAGCACCGCGCCTTCTGAGCGGACCGAATCATTTCTGCTGCAAACGCACAGGAAGGGGCCCTGAACTCGGGGAATCCATGTCACCGAACACGAGCTGCCGCATAAACTGACGAAATTTGGTCTTGCATTGCGGACACACTAGCGTTTGGCCATCCGCGGTGCGATGGTCAGCATAGACCGTCACCGAAAAAGAATGAGAACAGCGACGATTTGGGCAGTTAATCGTCTGTATATCAGCTTTCTTTTTCACAATTCTCAAGATTATCTACCCGCGGAGGGCAGTTGCTGGAGGTATATTATTACCCTGAGGAACAGGCCAGCCTGTTTACGCCCGAGTTACGCCGTGGGGGTTGGCCCTTGCACGTAAGATGCCGTTGTGTTAACTTCAATGATTGTCTCGGCGGTCGGGAAGTATTTTGCTGGCGTAGCTCAGTTGGTAGAGCATCTGATTTGTAATCAGAGGGTCAGGGGTTCAAATCCCTTCGCCAGCTCCAAGCAAAACGGGTTGTCAGGAGGCAAGGTCGCGTCCTGCAACCATTAGCCACGGTAGCAGCGAGCAACTCATCAAGAGGAACACACACTCCACCTGGTAATTCCGGAAGACGTTGGCGTTTGTGTGCTGATGTGCGTCAGAAAAAGTGTGCGCACAAAAAATCGGGTTTCCTCTCTTGCTGTTTTCTTCCGTTCGGCGGGCCGCTGGAGCGATTCGCGCGCGGGCGCGGCTGGTGAGCGGAGACGATGGACAGGTGGCCGAGTGGTTAATGGCAGCAGACTGTAAATCTGCCGCTCCTTGCGAGCTACGGAGGTTCGAATCCTCCCCTGTCCACCAGGATTTTGGATCGGATTTTGGATCGGATTTTGGATCAGAAGATGTCGAGGAAGTTGCTGGTCGCGCTGGCGGTGTACGCGGTGCTCGCCGTGATGGCGTGGTTCACGCTGGATGCGAGCATCTCGGTGGCTGGACGCGGCGTGCCGTTGCGCGCGGTAACCCTGGCGGTCCTGGGAGTGTTTGCGGTTCGCACCTTGCTGCATGCGCAGCGGGAGCGGATTGAGGAAGGCCGCGATCGCGGTGAGCACGCGGGCTGACTGCTGATTGCTGAGTGCTTGGGTTTACGAGCCGATGTAGCTCAGTTGGTAGAGCACTCCCTTGGTAAGGGAGAGGTCACCAGTTCAATCCTGGTCATCGGCTCCAGAGCTTGAAGAAAAGCGCCACGGATTTTCACGGATCAGAAGAAAAAAGATGATCCGTGAACATCCGTGCAAATCCGTGGCTAAAGAGTTAGGCGGGAGTAACTCAGTGGTAGAGTCACAGCCTTCCAAGCTGTTGGTCGCGGGTTCGATTCCCGTCTCCCGCTCCAGTTTCTCGGGGTTGTAACGGACGCGATGCCGACATTTGAACAGGCGACGATACCGATCGATAACGCTGAAGTCTATGGGCTGCTGCGAGGCGTCTTCGAGAGCCTCTTCAGTTCGGAGAGCGAGAGCTTCCTGAAGGCGGTCAGAAGAAAAGGGCTCCTCATCCGGCACTACGAGGCGGTGCTGGCGAGCGGCGCCATGGAGAAGGCCAGCCGCACCCTGAAGCAGATGGGGACCACGGCGCGCGCGCTGTACGAAGCGCTGCCCATGTCGGACCGGGCACAGGTGCGCGAGTTCTACCTGGTGCGTTTGGAGCAGGTGGACGAAGCGGGCCGGCGCAAGTTCCACCAGGTTTATCGGCTTAATTGATTGAAAGAGGCAGGCACTTATGGGCAAGGAAAAGTTTGATCGCACCAAGCCGCACGTAAATGTGGGGACGATCGGGCACATCGATCACGGCAAGACCACGCTGACGGCGGCCATCACC
>JBIOFT010000086.1:0-16367 GCA_044447375.1 Terriglobales bacterium
CTCAAGGACGCCGTCATCAACGCCGCCGGCACCCTGGAAGGCCGGCCGGTCATCGTGTCGGCGATGGAGTATGCGTTTATTGGCGGCAGCATGGGCGCGGTGGTGGGCGAGAAGATCACGCGCGCAGTGGAGCGGGCCACCGCCGACGGGCGTCCGCTGATCGTGGTCTCGGCCTCGGGCGGCGCGCGCATGATGGAAGGCGTGATCAGCCTGATGCAACTGGCCAAGATCTCGGCGGCGCTGGCGCGCATGGACTCAGCCAAGGTGCCCTACATCTCGGTGCTCACCGATCCCACCACCGGCGGCGTGACCGCCTCCTACGCCATGCTGGGCGACCTCAACATCGGCGAGCCTGGGGCGCTGATCGGGTTCGCGGGCCCGCGGGTGATCGAGCAGACCATCCGGCAGAAGCTCCCCGAAGGCTTCCAGCGCAGCGAGTTCCTCTTGCAGCATGGCATGCTGGACGCCGTGGTGCCGCGCAAGGAGATGAAGCCGTATATCGCGCGGGCGCTGGCGTTCATGAGCAGCTAAGCCCCCTAGGACTTCTCACCGCCGAGACGCCGAGTCCGCCGAGAAGTCGATTTCCTTTCAACAAATGTTCGGGAATCCTTGGTTCCTCGGCGTCCCCTGCGTTCTCGGCGGTAAACCTTTATAATCCGCGTTAATCCGCCCCTCGACTTCGCTCGGGGCAGGCTATCCGCAGCGAATGAAGCTATGCCGAACACCTACCAAACCGCGGTGGAGGACCTCTACGCTCTCGGCCACGAGCTGGCCAACACGCCCTCGGAGCACTTCAACCTGGCGTATATGCGGGCGATCTTGCGCGAACTGGGCGATCCCCAGCGGCGATTCCCGAGCGTGCTGATCGCGGGGACGAACGGCAAGGGCTCGACGGCGGCGACCCTGGCCTCGATCCTGCGCGCCGCCGGACATCGCACCGGGCTTTACATTTCGCCACACCTGCTGCGGGTGAATGAGCGCATCCGCATCAACGGCGAGGAGATCGGCGAAGAGCAGTTCGGCGAGATCCACCAGCGGGTGGAAGCGGTGGCGCGCCGTCTGGTGGAAGCCGGCGAACTGCCCTGGCATCCCAGCTTCTTCGAAGTGCTCACCGCCATGGCCTTCGACTGCTTCGCCGGCGCAGGCGTTGAGATTGGCATACTGGAAGTCGGCATGGGCGGGCGGCTGGACGCGACCAACGTGGTCGAGCCGGTGGTTTCCGTCATCACCGACATTGCGCTCGACCACCAGAAGTTCCTGGGCGATACCATCACCCAGATCGCGCGCGAGAAAGCCGGGATCATCCGCCCCGGCGGGGTGGTGGTCACGTTGCCGCAGCATCCCGAGGCCAATGACGTGATCGGCAACACCATCGCCGAGCGCGGAGCGCATGCGGTAAGCGCCGTGCCCTACGTGCCGCCGGTGTCGCCGGGAGCGAAAGACGTGCCGGGCGTGGCGCCCAACGGCGTGCGCACGTCTTATCCGCTGCGCGTGATGGGAGAAGATATCGTCGTGGACTCACCGCTGGTGGGCCGCCACCAGCTTCGGAATATCGCGCTCGCCATCGCCGCCGCGGAGGAGTTGAACCGGGCGGAATTTCGTGCGACCGCCCGCGACATCGAGCGCGGCATTCGCGAGACGCGCTGGCCGGGACGCTTCCAGCGCATCGCCGCCACCGCAGGCTCGCCGGAGATCATCCTCGACGTGGCCCACAATCCGGCGGGAGCCTGGGCGCTGCGTTCGGCACTTTCGGAATATGCGGGCGAGCGTCCGCTGGTGCTGGTGTTCGGCGTGATGCGCGACAAGGCCGTCGGAGAGATCGCGGAGATCCTGTTCCCGCTGGCCGAGCACGTGATCGCCACGCGTGCGGACAACCCACGCTCCGCCAGCCCGGAGGAGATACGGGAAGCCGCCGCGCGGACGGGGGCGGAGATCATCATCGAACCCACCGTCGCGGGTGCGCTCCAGCGCGCACGGGAACTGGTGTCGAAAGACGGCGTCGTGGTGATCACAGGGTCGATCTATGTCGTCGGAGAGGCGCTGAATGCAATCGGGGCATCGGGTGATCGGGTCATCGGGTGATTGAGAACCCGTTTACTCTTGTCATCCCGAGCGCAGCGAGGGATCTTGGCTTGTGAATGCTGAATGCTGACTGCTGAATGCCGCAATCCAAACTCAACCACCTGCTGAGCGCGCTGCGGTCGTACTTCGTCTTCGACCCGCTGATCTGGCTGTGGACGGTGTTCATGGCCACGTTCTCGTTGCTTTCGTCGCTGGTGGACCGCGACGGGCGCATGCAGCAGTGGTTTGCCGTGACTTGGTCGAAGGTGATCCTCAAAATCATCGGAACGCCCCTCGCGGTGCGCGGCATGGAGAAGATCGACACCACCCGCCCGCACATGTACGCGCTGAATCACCTCTCGGCGCTGGACATCCCGGCGGTCTACGCGGCGCTGCCGTTCCACTTCCGCATCATGGCCAAGGAGGAGCTGTTCCGATACCCGTTCTTGGGATGGCACCTGCGGCGCTCGGGACAAGTCTCAATCGAGCGTGAGAACGCCATCGCGTCCATGCGCAGCCTCAACCGCGCCGCAGCCATCCTGAAAGGCGGGCAGCCGCTGGTGGTGTTTCCCGAGGGCGGCCGCTCGCCGACCGGGCAGGTAAAGCCGTTCCTGCCGGGAGTGTTTTACGTGGCCATCAAGGCGGGGGTGGATGTGGTGCCCATGGCGCTGGTCGGGACCTACGAGCTGCTGCCGATGAACACCTTCCACGTCAAGCCGCGGCCGCTGGAGCTGCTGGTGGGCGAGCCGGTGTCGCCGGCAGGATATGGCCCGCGCGACATGGACAAGCTCGCCGCCACGGTGCAGAAGGCGGTGGAGGATTTGTACTACTCGCGCGCGGAAGTGCCTCGACAGGGAAAGGCCGAACTTCAGGCGCCGCGGATCAACGCGGATTGACGCGGATGTTTTAGGTATCTGTGGGCAATCCGTGAAAATCCGTGGCCGCTTCCTCTACACTAGTGCCATGAAACCGCGCATCGCCATCCCGGTGCCGCACTTTGGCAAGCCGGACTACGCCCAGCGCGCGCTGCCGCAATATGTGCGGGCGGTGGAGCAGGCGGGGGGAGAGCCGGTGGTCATCGAGGCCGGCCACCAACCGGAGGAGATCGCCAAGATCATCACCGGGTGCCAGGCGGTGCTGCTGCCGGGCAGCGCCGCGGACATCGATCCGCAGAAATACGGCGCCGCCAAGCATCCCAAAACGGAGGCCGCCGATCCCGGCCGCGATACCGCCGACGAACTCCTGCTCCAGGATGCCTACAACCTGCGCAAGCCGGTGCTGGGCATTTGCTACGGCTTGCAGATGCTGAACGTGTACAACAGCGGCACGCTGATCCAGCACGTGGAAACGCCGGTGAACCATGCCGCCGGGCGCGCCGTGCAGCAGGCGCACAAAGTGCGGGTCGATCCCTTCTCGCGGCTGGCCGGCCTGCTGGTCAGCCAGGAAGAGACCGGGATCGGTCCGCTGGAGTTGACGGTCAACTCCAGCCATCACCAGGCGGCGGACGTAGTGGGCGACGGCCTGCGCGTGGTGGCGCGCTGTCCCGAGGACGAGGTCATCGAGGCGGTGGAAGGAGTTTCGCCGGACCACTGGGTGATCGCGGTGCAGTGGCATCCCGAGCGATCCTACGATGACGATCCGCACTCGCGGGCCATCTTCCGCGGGCTGGTCGAGGCAGCGAAAACCTTTTCCGCCGCGGATGCACGCGGATAAACGCGGATCAAAGGTCAAATGCCGCAAAACCCTGTCACGCTATCGCTGAAGAACAAAGTAGCCGTGGTCACCGGAGGCTCCCGGGGCATTGGGGCTGCAACGGTGAAGATGTTCGTAGCCACGGGCGCGCGGGTGATGTTCAACTACCAGAAGAACAAGCGCGCTGCCGATGAAGTGGCCGGCGCTTGCGGCAACGAGAACTGCGCCGCGCTCGAGGCCAACCTGGACGACACCGCGGGCGCGAAGAAGCTGATCGAGGCGGCGGTGCAGCGCTTCGCGCGCCTGGACATCCTGGTCGCCAACCACGGCATTTGGCCGCCGCAGGATGTGCCGGTGAGCGAGATGAGCGACGCGCAATGGCGCCGCACCATCGCCGTCAATCTGGACAGCGTCTTTGGCCTGGTGAAGCACGCGGTGGCGCAGATGAAGAAGCAGCGCTCGGGCGGGCACATCGTGCTGGTGAGCTCGACCTCCGGGCAGCGCGGCGAGGCCTACCATTGCGATTACGCCGCCACCAAGGGCGCGCTGATCAGCATGGTGAAGGGCCTCTCGACCGAGCTGGCCCCGGATGGCATCTATGTGAACTGCGTCGCGCCGGGATGGGTGGATACCGATATGGCAGCCCCGGCGCTCAACGATGCGGACATGCGCCGGCGGGTGCTGGAGAAGATCCCGCTCGGGCGGGTGGCCACGCCGGAAGAGATCGCGGCGCCGATCCTGTTTCTGTGCACCGAGCACGCGGGCTTCATCACCGGCGAAATCTTCAACGTGAATGGCGGGGCGGTGCTGGTGGGATGAGCCATCGGGAGATCGGGTCATCGGGTGATCGGGTCATTGAAGAACAAAAGAACTGAATGAGATTCATTGCCTTGATCGCGGCTGGGATGCTGGTGGTTTCAGCGGCGGCGCAGAATCCGCCGGCGCAGAGCCCGGCGCAGAAGTCCGTCCAGCAGATCGTCGGCGAAGATCCCGGGGTGAAGAAGGCCCGGATGTTATTGGACCAGATGATCCAGGCGCTGGGCGGGCAGGCCTTTCTGAACCTGCAGGACATGGAACAGCAGGGGCGCTCCTACGGCTTTTATCACGGCAATCCTTCGGGCCAGGGCGGGCTGTTCTGGCGATTCTGGAAGTGGCCGGACAGGGAGCGTTTCGAACTCAGCAAGCAGCGCGACGTGATCTACGTCTACAACGGCGATCAGGGCTGGGAGATCACCTACAAAGGCACGCGGACGGTGGATCCCGAAGACCTGAAGGAATATCTGCGTTCGCGGGAGCATTCGCTGACCACCGTGCTGCGCGTCTGGCTGAAGCAGCCCGACACGGCGCTTATCTACGAGGGTTTCGGGCTCACCCAGGACAAGCAGGTGGACAAGGTGACCATCATCAACAGCAAGGACGAGGCGGTCACGCTCGCCATCGACCGGCTCACCCACCTGCCGGTCAAGAAGAGCTACCTGGTGCGCGACCCGGTGTCGCGGGAGAAGGATGAAATGGCCGAGGTATACGACAACTGGCGTCTGGAGCAGGGCCTCAACACCGCGCACACCGTCCTTACAACGCGGAACGGCGAGATCACCCGCCAGCGCTTCATTCAGACCGTCAGCTACAACCAGGGCATCCCGGATGCGAAGTTCACGGCCACGGCGACCTATGTGCCTAAAAAGTGAGGGCCGAGTACCAAGTACCCAGTACCAAGTACCCAGTGGCCCGTAGAGAGAGTAGCCACCTTCAAAGTAACGCTTTCGCCCGGTTCGCTACCGCGGATTTGTTTAAACCCACCACCTATCCTGCCCGGCACTCGGCACTTGGTACTAGCTACTTGGTACTTGGTACTCGGTACTTCCTGCCACGAACTGTGGCTAATTTGCCACAGCCTGCTCCTGCAACCCTGCTGGTAATCTTCTCATCTACAACCACTTGGTACACGAGCAGACAATTCGCGGCAGTGTGGACTGTTCAGGCGTGGGACTGCACAGCGGGGTGAAGGTCAGCCTGCGGCTGCTCCCGGGGCCTCCGGGCAGCGGAGTGGTTTTCCGCCGCAGCGACCTGGAGGGCTTCGAGGTCGAGGCCACCGGGCGCAACGTCGCCCGCGTCAGCTACGCCACCAGCTTGATGAAGAAGGGCGTGCTCATCTCCACCACCGAGCACCTGCTGGCCGGCCTGATGGGCATGGGGATCGACAACGCCATCGTCGAGCTCGATAACCTGGAGTTGCCCATCCTGGACGGCAGCGCGCAGCCGTTCGTCGAGATGGTCCTGCGGGCCGGCATCCGCAAGCAGCGGCGCCAGCGGACCTACATGCGCATCCTGCGCGCCGTCGAGCTGCGCGAGGGCAACAAGTTCATCGCTATCTATCCCGCCGAATCCTACTCCATCTCCTACAGCATCAACTTCCCGCATCCCCTGATCGGGGCGGAGACCTACACCGCTGAGTTCACGCCCGAGGTCTTCCGGCGGGAGATCGCGCCGGCGCGCACCTTCGGTTCGCTGCAGGATGAGCGCGCGCTGCGCAACATGGGCCTGATCCGCGGCGTTTCCCAGGAGAACTGCATCGTGCTCGACCGCGATGGGGTGATCAACGGTCCGCTGCGCTACCCGGACGAGTTCGTGCGCCACAAGATGCTGGACCTCATCGGGGACCTGGCGCTGTTGGGGCGGCGCATCCTGGGCCGCGTGGTGGCCGACCGCGCCGGCCACGCCATGCACACCGCCATGGTTGCCATGCTGCTCAGAGACCGCTCGTTGTGGGAAGAAGCCACGGTGGACGAAACCGCCGATCAAACAGTTGCCAGTTACCAGTTGTCAGTGGTTAGTGAAACCGCTGAGAACTGACAACTGACAACTGACAACTTGAAAAAGACGGTATATCTCTCCCTGGGATCGAACGTCGGGGACCGCCGGGCCAACCTGGAGACTGCCATCGCGCGCCTGGGCGAACTGGGCGAGGTCAAAGCGGTGTCGTCGTTCTACGAGACGGAGCCGGTAGAGGTCGCGGCTCAGCCCTGGTTCCTGAACTGCGCCGTCGCGCTCGAAACGGAGGCGATGCCGCGCAGCCTGCTGGGCCGCGTGCTGGCCATCGAACAAAAGATGGGCCGGCGGCGGCTTCAGCTCAAGGGCCCGCGCACCATCGATATCGACATCCTGTTGTTTGGCAACTCGGTGGTGGACACGCGCGAGCTCACCATCCCTCACCCCGCCCTGCATGAGCGCCGGTTCGCGCTGGAGCCGCTGTGCGAGATCGCCGGCGAGGTGCGCCATCCGGTGCTGAAACGGACCATGCGCGAGCTGCGCGACGCGCTCCCGCACGGCACCGGTGTCGTTCGGAAGATCCTGGCATGCTGAGCGAG
Organism: Terriglobales bacterium; assembly: GCA_044447375.1. Taxonomy (GTDB): domain Bacteria; phylum Acidobacteriota; class Terriglobia; order Terriglobales; family Acidobacteriaceae; genus JAHFUA01. The sequence continues at coordinate 7,122 of JBIOFT010000086.1, forward strand.
TGCGGGCCGGTTTTTGCCCGCAAGAGTCGAAGTTGAGGCGTCTGGCGGGCGTCCGAGCCCGCTGCCGAAATCCCGAGCGCAGCGCGGGACCTCGGAGAGGAGTTCCAATAGGGGTCCCCTTCGACTCCGCTCAGGGCAGGCTTTCGACTCGCGCGCCAAACCCAAGCGCGCTCGCTCAGGATGACAGTGCTGGTTTGCTAGCCCTTGGGCAGGACGAAATCCACGCCGCGCTCGTCGTTCAGCTTGCGGGTGGTGTCCAGATCGAGGTCGGCGAGCGGAATCTTGTGGGTGCCCTTGGCGCTGAAGTCCCACAGCATCTGCCCTACGATGGCGTAGTTCCTGACTTCCTGCTGGTGGCCGTCGCGGAAGACCAGCACGGTCGGATCCTGCTCCGGCTCGGGTGCCGCAGGCGCCTGCGCGCGCGGCAGCGGAGAACTCCGCTGCTCGTTGTAGCTGTGATCGCCGTAGCGGTCGTCGTCCGGCGTGGAATCCGCCACCGCCTGATTCTGCTGATAATCGTTGGAGTCGTATGCGCCATACGGGTAGTACGACCCGTATGACGGGTAGCCCCACCCGTAATAAGGTCCAACGATCCCGGGGTAGTAGTGGCGGCGGTGGAAACCGCGGTCGCGCGATCCATTGACGAACCCGGGGTGATGCCCGAAAGCGGTGCCGTTGCCAACCCGGTGGCCGGAGCCCCCCGCGAAACCGCGCGGACCAGCGGAACTGGCGCTGGAACGGAACCCGGACGTCGCGCCTCGGCCCGCTCCCATGGAAGAGCGTCCGCCCCCGCCATGGCTCTGCGCACTCACCACCACGCACGTGGCCAGGGTCAAAAGCGCGAGCGCAAACCCCCGCTTCATACCTCTATTCTAACCCAAACCGGGAAGAAAGGTTGCGCGGGTTTAGCCGAGGCCGAGCAGCGCGAGGCCAAGCCCTGAGCGGAGTCGAAGGGGCGCCAGTTCTGGGTTTCCGCCAATCAGGGCAGCATGCTGAGACGCAGCCGGGCGACGTCCATAACCGCCACCATCGCGTAGGCCACGAGCAGCGCTAAGAATAGGATTCCAAAAGCCTTGCGCCAGCGGCTCTCCAGCAGGTCGGCAAAAACTCCGCAGATGAATACATACAGAAACGGCGTCGCACGGAAGGGGAACGGTCCCACGAATACATCCGCAAACGCGCCCAGCCCGAGCACGGCCAGCACGAGCAGCGAGAGCAGCGGAGCGGTGTTCCCAAAATACCGGCAGCGGCTCCAGGCAAAATACGCAGCCAGCGCGATGGCCGCGAGCACCAATAGAACCGGATTTTCTGCATGGCGGATTCCTGTCACATAGCCGCGCAGCAGCTCGCTGGCAATCATCCCGCGCTGCAGCGGCAGGAAGTCGGACCGGGTGATGGCCGAGGCGAGCGCGCGCGGGCGGAATCCGTAGCAGGCCAGGAGCAGAACGACGGCGACCGCGCAGGATGACAGCACCAAGGCCAGCGATGCCAGGCGGCGCTCGGGAACCAGGTAGAGCATGAATGCGAGGCCGAGCAGGACGAGCATGATCGCCCACCAACCGGAGCCGGCGGCCAGCGCGATCGCCAGTCCCAGCAGGATGATCCGCCGCCAGCGCGACCGTAGTTCCGAAATTGCCGCCCCGGCTGGAGCGTAAAGCGTGTGGGCGGCGGCGATGGCTACGAAGATGGTCCCAAAGATCCCCAGGCTGCCGGTGAGCAGCGGTCCCGGCCAGGGAAAGAACACGGCAGGCGAGAAACAATAGAGTGCGAGCGCGATGTATCCGCCGGCATTGCCGTAGAGGCGCCGCGCGACATACCAGATGGACGCGCCCAGCAGCCATCCGATCGCCACAAAGGGCAGGCGCAGCAGCCACTTCAAACCATCGGGCGAGAGCGACGCAACCATTCGGTTGGCGACGATGACGGGCGCGGCGGCGACCACCGCGGGAACCGGCTGCGCGCCGGTGTCGCGTGGCAGAACTTTTCCCGCGAGCTGATCGAGGCCGGCTTGCGCGTAGGCTGCCTCCGCCCAGCGCAGCGGCGTATGGTGGATTATCCAGAGCGCTTGCAGCACGAACGCCCACAGCAGCAGCAACGCGAACACCTGCGGCCATCCCAAGCGCTTGCCAGGCACGCAAGGCTTTTACCACAGGGATCAGCGCCCATCCCATCCATTTTCGTGAGCGGCGGGTGGAGCAGGGCTTCAGCCCTGCAGTTCCGCGGCAGGTTGAGAAGGCGGCTTTTGGCCGCTGAGGTACCGGGGCGATGCTTGCGGGTCCCTCAGTGGCTAAAGCCATCGGGTGTGGTGCGGTTGGTATGCAGGCCTGAAGGTCCTGCTCCACCCAGCGCCTCTCACCCCGCCTTCTTTTCTATCTTCGCCCAGGTGTCCTTGAGCGCCACGGTGCGGTTGAACACCGGCTTGCCGGGCGCGGAGTCGGGATCGGCACAGAAATATCCCAGGCGCTCGAACTGGTAGCGTGCGCCGGCGGCGGCCGCGGCCAGCGAGGGCTCGAGCTTCGCCTGCGTCACGACCTCGAGCGAATTCGGATTGAGGTTCACGGTGAAGTCCTGGCCTTCTTCAACCTGGTTGGGATAGGGCTTGGTGAAGAGCTTGTCGTAGAGCCGCACTTCGGCGTCGATGGCGTGCGCGGCCGAGACCCAGTGGATGGTCGCTTTCACTTTGCGTCCGTCGGGAGCATTGCCACCGCGGGTCGCGGGATCGTAGGTGCAGTGGACCTCGGCCACCTCGCCCTTCGCGTTCTTCACCACGCTCGTGCATTTGACGAAGTAGCCGTAGCGCAACCGCACCTCGCGGCCGGGAGACAGCCGGAAGTAGCCCTTGGGCGGCTCTTCGCGGAAGTCATCCTGCTCGATGTAGAGCACGCGCGAGAACGGAACTTTACGCGCGCCGGCAGCGGGATCTTCCGGATTGTTGACCGCGTCGCACTCTTCGCTCTGGCCTTCGGGATAGTTGTCGATCACCAGCTTCAGCGGCCGCAGCACGGCCATCACGCGGGGCGCGCGCCGGTTGAGGTCCTCGCGCACGAAGTGCTCCAGCATGGCGAAATCGGTGATGCCGTTGGTGCGCGAGACCCCGGCCTGGGTGACGAACGTGCGGATGGCCTCGGGCGTGTAGCCGCGCCGCCGGATACCGCAGAGCGTGGGCATGCGAGGATCGTCCCAGCCGCACACGTGGCCGTCGCGCACCAACTGCAGCAGCTTGCGCTTGCTCAGCAGCGTGTAGGTCAGGTTGAGGCGGTCGAACTCGGTCTGCTGCGAGGGGAAGATCCCCAACTGCTCGATGTACCAGCGGTAGAGCGGCTGATGGTCGGCGAACTCCAGCGTGCACATGGAGTGGGTGACGCGCTCGATGGAATCCGATTGCCCGTGCGCGTAGTCGTACATCGGGTAGATGCACCACTTGGGGCCGGTGCGATGGTGCTCGGCGTGCAGAATGCGGTACATCACCGGGTCGCGCATGTTCACGTTGGGCGAGGCCATGTCGATCTTCGCCCGCAGCACCCGTGCACCGTCGGGAAATTCGCCGGCGCGCATGCGCTGGAAGAGATCGAGGTTCTCCTCGACCGAGCGGTCGCGATACGGACTGTTCTTGCCAGGCTCGGTCAGCGTGCCACGGTGTTCGCGGATCTGGTCGGCGGAAAGATCGTCCACGTACGCCTTGCCCGCCTTGATGAGCTTGAGCGCCCACTCATAGAGCTGATCGAAGTAGTCGGACGCGTAGTAGAGGCCGTCCCAGTGGAAGCCGAGCCACTCGACGTCCGCCTTGATGGAATCGACGTACTCGGTCTCTTCCTTCTCGGGATTGGTGTCGTCAAAGCGCAGGTTGGTCTTGCCGCCGAATTCGTCCGCCAGCCCGAAGTCCAGGCAGATGGCCTTGGCGTGTCCGATGTGCAGATAGCCGTTGGGCTCGGGCGGGAACCGCGTCTGGATGACGGCGTCGCCGAATTTTTTGGTCTTCAGGTCCTCGACGATGATGTCGCGAAGGAAATTGGAGGGGCGAACCTCGGCGGGTGCGGTCACGCCTGCTTCGGCTGGGGGATTGGAGGTCTTCATGCTGAGTTCATTCTACTTGAGACGCTTTGCAGAAGTGAGGGGGCAGGGCACCCAGCGACCACCACCCGTACTGTCATCCTGAGCTTGCGACCGCGTGGTTTTTCTTTGTGGCCCGCAGGGCGCGCGGGCGCAAGCGAAGGACCTGGAGGGGTCATAGGAGCCCATGCGGTTCGTGGAGGGCTCCGCCAGTTGTCGGCTGCAAAGACATCATCAAGGTCCTTCGTTCGCCCTCACCTCGCTGCACTCGGTTCGGGCTTCACTCAGGATGACAGTGTTGTATTAGCCGTAACCTTTGGCAAACCCAAGCGTATAGGATATGTTACTCATCTAATGCCGACACTTCTCAGATTGGCGACCCGGCGCGGCAACCGCCTGCAGGCGTCCATTCCCAGGGCCATTGCTGCTCACTATGACCGCGAAAACGGGCGCATTGTGATCCAGCTCAGCTCGAAGTTGGCGATCAGTTTTTCCCCGCGCGACGCTCAAGGTCTAGAAAACGCCAAGCCATCGCAGCTTGACGAAATTGAGATCACTCCTTCCGGTTTCGGGATTCACTTTCCCAAGCTGGATGCAGATCTCTACCTGCCGGGCCTGCTGGAGGGTTTTCTCGGCTCGAAGCAGTGGATGGCATCCCGGCTCGGCGAAATGGGAGGCAAATCCCGAAGCGCAGCCAAGAAAGCCGCTTCCCGAGCGAACGGAAGGCTGGGCGGAAGGCCGAAGAAAGCCGCCAGACGGTAGCAAGAGACCTCTGGTCCCTTGCCGCCGAACTCGTCGGCCAGCCCGGAGTCGAGGATCACGTTTCTTCCCAGTCAGTCTGTCCGGGGCCGGTGAAAGACTTCGATGTCTGCCTTGACCCCCGCTACACTCGCCGTCTCAAAACGGACAACAAAGTCGACCCCCTCCCGTGGTAACCACTCATAACTTTTCAGCGTACCAATGGCTTGGTCAAGGCTATCGGAATTCTGCAAAGCCCAAAGCAGAGCATCGAATTCGGTCAGCCATAGCCGATCCTCGGGCGGAATCCAGGCAAGATGGTCCCGCGCAACCAACACGTACGAGAAATCGGATTGGCGGCCAATACTCGGGAGTAGGCCTCTCTGGGCCAAGTACCCGGGATTTTCCTTAAGGAACGTGCGTATATCTTGCAGTTGTTGGAAACCTTGGTCTAACTCTGTATCTTTATCTATGTGCTCTACGGGCCGAAGGGTCTTCCTGAGCCATTTCAATTCGCAAATCAATGTCGCCGAACCTGCACGATCCGTAAGAAGCAGGTCGATATCAGGAAGCGGGTCAGGCAGCCTAATGGGCCCGGTAACTGCGTAGCGTTCTGGAGTCTTCTCCCGAATCGCATCCCGCATCTCGTTCTCCTTGGCGGCAGAAAGGACACTGTACACTTGGGGTCGGGCGTGCGAAACGACGTAGAGAACGTTCTCTTCCGCCCTGCTGCTCATGATGATATGCGGCACCAGGTAGAGCATTTGCCGGTCTGCGGACGGGATGAACGGGTGGATATAGGTATTGAGCAGTCGCGTGGCTCCCCACGTCAAGTCGTCGATGATTGTCCCGACCGAGTCCGGGTCTATCCCAGACAACTCTGAGACACGAGCCACCCATTCCCTCCGAGGTTTTACCATGACAGCGGACTCAAAAGGATATCGTCCGGTGTCCTTTTGCCAAGCGTAACAAACAAACTCGTGGATGCTGCAAAAGGAAGCCAGTGACGCAAAGAACATGTGAAACGTTTGCAGGTTGTAGCCGCCAAGATCGAATTGAGGATTGCGTCTGAATGCCGGTTTCATTCGAGCAATATAGATGTCGCGGAGCACGCTCAAGAGTTCGCTGTCGTCGGGATACCGTATGGCGAGAGCGCCCTCGACGCTCACTTTTTGCCGCAGCCCCGAGAATAGCTGCCATACGGCCGGATCATCGACGAGTGATCGGCCGACTGGCTGATCTACAGTTGCGGGCCAGCCGGAGATTCGAACACCTTGTTGATATGCTTGAACTCGACGCTGGGTGGACACTTCCGTGCTGCTAAAGCGAAGATGCCGTGGGGACAGCACCGCGGCCGCGACACGGTTCTTGTGCCACATTGTGAAACAGGTCACGAATGTGTCGTAGCTGCTAGCAGCAAGGAGTGCCTGCGTGCATGCCTCTTGGAGGCTTGGAGTCCACCTCAGCACACCGGGCTTGCTGGGCAGCCTAGCCTTCTGCAGCCACTCGAGCAGTAAGGTGCCAGATCTGCTCAGGTTGATCATCGCCTCACGATGACGCTGAGATGCATACCCCTGAGTAGCTGCGGTTTCCTCAATCAAACTGATCGTCTTGGTGAGGACCCCCCAGACAGCAACATCATAGGGATAGTCGGAAAGGGCAAGCCCCTCTGACCACCTGTCGCTTTGGTTTTCAACCCACTGTACCTGAGCGACGACCTCAGGCGAGGCAGTGGACTTCGATTGCAATTTCAGGATCGCCTGCTCAATCCGCTTCACCGCCGTCTCCCGCCCCAGCACCTCCAGCGTCTCGAACAGTGGCGGCGAGGCGTTGCGGCCGGTCACAGCCACGCGGATCGGCTGGAACATCTGTCCGGCTTTGAGTCCCATTTCCTTGGCCGCGCTGCGCAGGGCCTGATCGAGCGCCTGGTGGTTGAAATCCGTGTGTGCCAGCACCTCGCGGGCGCGCTCCAGCGCCTTCCCCGCCATGGCGAGGTCGCCCTTTTGCGGGATGAGCAGCGCGCTGTCGTACGGCGGCAACTCGTCCACAAAGAAAAAGTCGGCCGCCGTAAGCACGTCGCGCAGCAGCTTGATGCGTTCCCGGATCAGCGGCGTGATCCGCTGCATCTTACAGGGGTCAACGTCGTATCCGGCGGCGCGCACGATGGGCAGCAGCCGCTCGCTCAGCGCCTCCACCGGCATAGCGCGGATGTACTCGGCATTTAGCCATTCGAGCTTGGTACGGTCGAAGACGGCATTTGAGTGCGAGATGCCTTCGAGCGAGAAGAGCGAGATCAGCTCCCGGTCGCTCATGATTTCCTTGGTCGAATCCGGCGGCGACCAGCCCAGCAGCGCCAGGTAATTGCGGAATGCTTCGGGCAGGAAGCCTTCGTCTTTATACGCGATCACCGAGGTTGCGCCGTGGCGCTTGGAGAGCCGCGTTTTGTCGGGGCCGAGGATGAGCGGCACGTGCGCGAACACCGGCAGCGGCGCGCCCAGGGCTTCGTAGAGCAGCTTCTGCTTGGGCGTGTTGGAGACGTGGTCGGCGCCGCGGATGACGTGGGTGATGCGCATGTCGAGGTCGTCGGCGACCACGCTCAGGTGGTAGGTGGGCACGCCGTCGGAACGCAGCAGGACGAAATCCTCGATCTCGGCGTGGGCGATGTCGATGGGCCCGAAGACGGCGTCATCGAAACGGGTCGAGCCCGATTCGGGAACCGCAAACCGTACGGCGGCGGCCTCGCCGGCGGCGCGGCGGCGCGTGGCATCATCTCTGGGAATGCGGCGGCAGGGATCGTCGTCCTTCGTAGGAAAATCCCCACCCTTAGCAAAACCGGCTAAGGGTGGGGCACCCGATGATTGCTTGCTGCAGAAGCAGTAGTAGGCGTGGCCGGATTCGACCAGGCGGGCGGCGGTCGCGCGGTAGAGCTCCAGCCGCTGCGACTGGAAGAAAGGACCCTCGTCCCAGTCGAGCCCGATCCAGCGCATGCCCACCAGGATGCCCTCGACCATCTCCTGGGTGGAGCGCTCGAAGTCGGTGTCCTCGATGCGCAGGATGAACGTTCCGCCGGTGTGGCGGGCGTAGAGCCAGTTGAACAGCGCGGTGCGCGCTCCGCCCACGTGCAGGTATCCGGTGGGCGAAGGGGCAAAGCGGACGCGGACAGGTGACGACGCGGGCATAGACAGAACCATTGAATGTATCACGCTGAATCAAGCAGGGGGCAGGAAGCGGGGAGTCTTCTCCGTGTCTCCGTGGAGAAAACGAAATACTGAATCGCGCAGGTGTTCCACGCCGTCCATGAAACCGGAGGGCTCCATGCAATACACCCGCCTGGGCAATACCGGACTCATCATTTCGCGGCTGGCGTTCGGGGCGATGACTTTCGGGTCGCAGCCGGACAGTCCGATGTCGCACGTCTTCAATACGCCCGAGAAGACGGCCGACGCGCTGGTCGGACGCTCGCTCGATGCCGGCATCAATTTCTTCGATACCGCCGACGCCTACGCCAACGGCCAGTCGGAGCAGATCCTGGGCAAGGCGCTGAAGCCGAGGCGCGCGGATGTCATCATCTCCACCAAGATCGGCTTCCGCTCGGGCCCGGCGATCATTCGCGCGGGCGCGTCCTACGGATACGTGACCTCGGCGGCCGAGGCATCGCTCAAGCGCCTGGGCACCGACTACATCGACCTGCTCTCGATCCACCGCCTGGACCCCTACACGCCGCTCGAAGAGACGGTGCGGGCGCTCGACAACCTGGTGCAGCGCGGGCTGGTGCGCTACGTGGGCTACTCCAATTTTTCGGCGTGGCAGTCGGCCAAGTGCGTTGGCATACAGGAGCGCCACAATTACGCGCGCTTCGTGGCGGCGCAGATGTACTACTCGCTGGTGGGGCGCGACATCGAGTACGAGATCGCTCCGTTCTGCGCGGACGCGGGCATCGGCATCGTGGTCTGGAGCCCGCTGGCCGGCGGCTTCCTCACTGGCCGCTATACGCGCCAGGATCCCGGCGGCGGCAGAGGCCGTCTCGCCTACGGCGACTTCCTGCCGCTCGACCGCGAGCGCGCCTGGGACCTGATCGACCGCATGCGCTCGATCGCCGATCATCACCGCGCGACGGTGGCGCAGGTGGCGCTGGCGTGGCTGCTGGCCAAGCCGTTCGTCTCGACCATCCTGCTGGGCGCGAGCAAGATGTCGCAGCTCGAGGACAACCTGGGCGCGGTGGACGTGGAGCTGACTGCGGCCGAAGTCGCGGAACTCGACGCGCTGACCGCGCCGGCGACGCTCTACCCGAACTGGTTCCATACGCGGACGGCCGACCAGGTCTCGGCGCAGGCGCTCGGCTTGGTGCCCGCACCGGAAGAGAAGAAGCCGGCGGCGGATTAGCGCAGGTTCACAGTCGATGTACGGAGTCCTTGAAAGGGCACGCCTTCAGGCGTGCCGTAAAGGGCAGTCACGAGC
>JBIOFT010000087.1:0-15788 GCA_044447375.1 Terriglobales bacterium
CTTTGCCCGCGCCCGCCTTCGGAACAATGCCCCCGCGCGAGTTATTTTTGTACGAGAGAAAGCTGTCGCCCATGGGGGCGGTGTATACGAAGCTCGCGTGTTTCCCCTTGTAACGCCGGCCTCTGGCCGGCGCCGCTACCGAGCATGAGTTTCTACGTTGCCACGGCCGTGATCGCCTACCTGCTGGGGTCGATCCCCTTCGGGTACATCCTGGTGCGCATCTTCCACGGGCAGGACATACGCGCTTCCGGCAGCGGCAACATCGGAGCGACCAATGTAGCGCGCTCTTCGCCCGCGTTGGGCGCGCTCACCCTGCTCCTGGACGCAGTCAAGGGTCTGCTGGCCGTGACCGCGGGATCGCTGGTCGCGGCCAGCGCCGGCCGCGCTGCCTCCGCGGGCCCGCCGCTTTACGCTTTTGCCGCGCTTGCCGCCGTGTGCGCCGTGGTCGGACACATGTTCCCCGTCTGGCTCAAATTCCGCGGGGGTAAAGGAGTGGCCACCAGCGTCGGAGTCTTCCTGGCGCTGGCGCCCAAGACGCTGCTGGTTGCGGTTGCACTCTTCGTGGCGCTGGTGGCGGTATTCCGCTACGTGTCGCTGGGATCGGTCATCGCCGCCGCGGCATTTCCCCTGATCGCCTACGGACTGCACAATTACCATTCATCTCCTGCCGTGCTGGCCGCCATGTCCGCCATCGCCGTGCTCATCATCATCAAGCACCGGGAGAACATCCGCCGGCTGCTGGCGGGCACGGAGAATCGTTTGGCGCTGAAGAAGACGCGGGCATGAGCGAGATCGCCATTATCGGCGGGGGCGCCTGGGGGACGGGGCTGGCGATCGCGCTCGGCCGCAAGGGCACGCACCGCGTCCGCATGTGGGTGTACGAGAAGGAAGTCTGCGATTCCATCAACCAGCGGCATGAGAACGAAATCTTCCTGCGCGGGCAGCGCATCCCGGAAGCGGTGCGCGCCACCAACAGCCTGCAGGAAACGCTGCGCGGCGCGGAGATCGTGGTGAGCGTGATGCCCTCGCACCACGTGCGCCGCGTCTTTCGCGAGATGCAGCCGCACCTCGGCGCGGAAATGCTCTTCGTCAGCGCCACCAAGGGCCTGGAGAACGAAACCTTGCTGCGCGTTACCGAAGTGATTAGAGAAGTGCTGGGCGTGCGCGCGCACGACACCGGGGCCCCCAGCAAACCCGGTTTTGGTTTGCTGGGGTGGCGCGGCTTCGATCCCCGCATCGCCGCGCTGAGCGGGCCTTCGTTCGCGCAGGAGGTGGCGCGGGGCGATCCCACCGCCATCACCATCGCCTCCCGCGACGCCGGCCTGGCGCAGCGGGTGCAGGCAGACTTCAGCGATCCCAGCTTCCGCGTCTACACCAACGACGACGTGACCGGGGTAGAGATGGGCGGGGCGCTGAAGAACATCATCGCCATCGCCGCCGGGGTCTGCGACGGACTGGGGCTGGGCCACAACAGCGTGGCCGCGCTCATCACCCGCGGATTGGCGGAAATCACGCGCCTCGCGGTGGCCAGCGGCGCACGCCGCGACACCATGGCCGGGCTTTCCGGCATGGGCGACCTGGTGCTCACCTGCACCGGCGGCCTTTCCCGCAACCGCACCGTGGGAGTCGAGCTAGGCCGCGGCCGCAAGCTGTCGGAGATCATCGCCGGCATGCACGGCATGGTCGCGGAAGGTGTGCTCACCACCAACGCCGCCGTGGACCTGGCCTGCAAGAGCAGGGTCGAGATGCCCATCACCCAGCAGATGCACGCCATCCTGCACCAGGGCAAGCCCCCGCGCGACGCCATCCACGAACTCATGACCCGGCCGGGCAAGGGAGAAAATTTGTAATTGGTAATTTGTAATTGGTAATTTGTGATTTGAAAGAGTGCGCGGCCGTTATCACTTTTCAAATTACCAATTACAAATTACCAATTACAAATCCCATCCGCCCGTTCCCCTCACTTTCGTAACTTATTCCGACGGCTTCGCGGGGAAAAGACCCGTAAGGAACACGGTACAATCCGGCAGGAACGTGAAATTCTCGGTCAAAGCGCTAATTCCCTCGCGGATTCCCATCCTCTACCTGATGCTGGCGGTGCTCACCGTCATCAGCGTGGTACCGCTGTATTTTTACAGCAGCATGGTGGTGGGAACGAATCGCGACCGGCTGAAGACCAACGAGATGCTGCTGGAAAACACCATCACCCGCACGCTGGCCGACGATATCGCGCAGCGGCAGAGCAACTTGCGGGCGCTCCTGGCCAACCTGGCATCGGCGACCGAGGTGGCCAGCGGGGGCAATCTTTCCACCGACCACGTAGCCACCCCCGAGCTGCGGGCGCTGCTGGAACAGTTCGTATACTCCTCCGACAGTCTGGCCTATGCCACCCTGCTGAACTCCGACGCCAAAGGCATCTCCGCGGGGCGCATGGCGCCGGACGTCTTTCTGCAACGCGAGCTGGAACGGGCCTTCGCTGCCGCGCGTGAAGGGCGCGTGTACAACGGCCAGGCGCTGAGCGGTGGTGGCGGCCGGAGAGCGGACCCCGTAATGCTGGTGAGCGCTCCCCTGACCACGGATGGGCGCTTCATTGGGATGATCGCGGCGGTGGTGGACCTGGGATACCTGACCCGGCGCCTGCTGGACGCCAGCCAGGGCGGACTGGTGGCCTACGTGGTGGACCGTCAGGGACGGCTGGTGGCGGGCGCCGGCTCCGATTACGCCGTCGGCCAGGACATGACCAACCTGGAGATCGTCAAGAACTGGGTCGACCAGGGCGCGCGCACCAAGCTAGTCGCCACCAAGGAGTTCGACTTCCAGGACGGCAATAACCGGGTGGCCATGCTGGGGACGTACAGCCCGGTCGCCACGCTGGACTGGGCGGCGGTGGCGCAGAAAAAGCAGCAGGACGCCTACCAGGACGTGTACGAGATGCAGCACAACGCCAACCTGCTGGCGTTGCTGGCGGTGTTCATCAGCCTGGGGGTGTCGCTGTTCGCCGCCAAGAGCATCACCACGCCGCTGGGCACGCTCACCGATTCCAGCCGCGCTATCGCGCGGGGTGATTTTTCCAGGCGCGTCAATCTGAAGAGCCGCACCGAGATCGGCGAACTGGCCGATACCTTCAATCACATGACCTCCGACCTGGAGCGCCTGGTGGTCGATCTCAAGCGCGCCGCGGTGGAGAACCGCAGCCTGTTCCTCGGCTCCATTCAGATGCTGGCCGGCGCGGTCGACGAAAAGGACCCCTACACCCGCGGCCACTCCGACCGGGTCACACGCTACTCGGTGCTCATCTCGCGCGAGCTGGGGCTTTCCAACGAAGTGGTGGAGATGATCCGCATCTCCGCCCAACTGCACGACGTGGGCAAGATCGGCATCGAAGACCGCATCCTGAAGAAGCCGGGCGCGCTGACCCCGGAAGAATTCGAAGTCATGAAGACCCACACCACCAAGGGCGCCAACATCCTGCGCCCGGTGGAACAGTTGCGCGAGATGCTGCCCGGCATCGAACTGCACCACGAGTCGCTGGACGGACGCGGCTATCCCCACGGGCTCAAGGGCGAGCAGATCCCGCTGCTGGCGCGCATCATCACCGTGGCTGATGTCTTCGACGCCATGACCACCAACCGCCCCTACCAGGCGGCCATGGAACCCGATTACGTCATCCGCATCATCACGTCGCTGGTGCACACCAAGTTCGATCCCCAGGCGGTGGCCGCCCTGACCGCGGTCCACCACAGAGGCGAGCTGATGGTGCGCAAGGTGGCGACGGTCACGCCGCCCGAGGCTGCGCTGCCCGCGGTGGCGCCGCCGGTACCAGAACCGATTCCCGCCACCCTGGCGTGAACTTCGGCGCCTTTACCCCATGCGCACGACGTTGGTGTCCATCCGCGATAGGCGGATAAAGGAGTTGTAGCCTTCGATGGTGGCGGCCACGCCGACTCGGCTGGTGCTCTCCTCATCGACCACGCGGACCACGTGTCCCTTGCACTTGACGCGCATGGGGTCGGTGAGCGTGACCTCGGGCGGGAGGGTGACGGTGAACTCGATGCGGGAACCTTCGCGCGGCCGCGCATTCATGAGGAAGAAGATACCCTTGGCGCTCACATCGTGGGAGAGCGCGGTCTCCAGCGGAAAGGAATCTTCTGGAGACTCGACGGAGACGGGAACGCTCATCGCAAAACGCTGTGCCGACCGCCGTTCCGGCTGGGCCCCTGAGGTGCCTTCGCTGGCCATGATCTGCGCTCCCTCGGTGTGACCTGCTCCTCTCAAAGTATCGCAATCCGGGCGGAAATGGAACAGTGACCCGCAAAGGAAATTGGGCAGGTGGCGGGCGTAACCGTTACCCCATCAGCGCTTGTCTATAATGGCCATTGGGGCGGGAGTTGCCCCGGTAGCCATGATACAGACACTTTTCGGCAGTACGGAACAGAAGCCCGGCTTCTTCGAGCGCATGAAGCAGGCGGTCACGCGCACCCGCGAAAGCCTGAGCGAGCGCATCGAGGAGATCGCCAGCTTCAACAAAGAGATCGATCGCAACACCCTCGACGAGCTGGAGGCCACGCTCATCGCCGCCGACCTGGGCACGGTCACCACGCAGGAAGTCCTGGCCAACCTGCGCGAGAAGGTGGACCGCAAGCAGATCGGGGACGTCGGCGAACTCAAGCGCTTGCTGAAGGAAGAACTGCTGGCCATCCTCGACCGCGCCGGGCTCCAGCCGGTGAAGGCGGTGGACGGCGAGCCCGAAGTAATCCTGGTGGTCGGAGTAAACGGCACTGGCAAGACCACCACCATCGGCAAGCTGGCGCAGGTCTATCGCAGCGAAGGCAAGACGGTGCTGCTGGCCGCCGCCGACACCTTTCGCGCCGCCGCTATCGAGCAACTGGAGATTTGGGGGCAGCGTACCGGGACCGAGGTCATCAAGACCAAGCCGGGCGGCGACCCGGCGGCGGTGCTCTATGACGCCGTGCAGGCCGCCAAGGCGCGGCACACCGATTACGTCATCGTAGACACCGCCGGGCGCCTGCACACCAAGTCGAGCCTGATGGACGAGCTCTCCAAGATGCGGCGCACGGCGCAGCGGCTCATTCCGCACGCTCCGCACGAGACCCTGCTCATCATGGACGCCACCACCGGCCAGAACGGGCTGCAGCAGGCGCGCCTGTTCACCGAGTCGGCGGGCGTCACCGGCATCGTGCTTACCAAGCTCGATGGCACCGCCAAGGGCGGCGTGGCCGTGGCCATCAGCCGCGAGTTGGGCCTGCCCGTGCGCTACGTGGGCGTGGGCGAGAAGGCCGGCGACCTGCTGCCGTTCAATCCCAGGGAATTCGTGGACTCGCTGTTCGAGTAGGCTTGTGGACATCCTGGTCCCGATTGTCGGATCCGTGATCGCGCTGGGGGCATTCGTGTTGGTGTGCCGGTTCGTAGGCCGTCTGTTTCGGCGCCGACCACCCGAAGAACCCGATGAAGGAGGGCCGTACGCAGGAGTGACAGCGCCGCTTCGCCCGAGGACACCCAGGCGTACCGCGAAAGCGGTCGTCGAAGAGCCTGATGAACCCGACGTGCAAGACTGATGCTATGAGGCATACGGGCATCCGCCGAGAGACCATTCACGCTGTCATCCGAGAGGATAGGTCCGCCTATACCGCCGAATGCCTGGAGGTCGCCGTCATCACCCAGGGAACAACCCTGGACGAAGTGGTTGAGAATCTGCGCCAGGCGCTCGTGCTTCACCTAGAGGATGAAGACATGGCGGCGCTCGGTCTGGCTGAGCATCCCCATTATGGAGATCATCTACCATACGACAATTCGTTAGATCGGTCCCACAGTACGTAGCTTGTTTGAAGGGGCACGCCTTCAGGCGTGCCGTCATAGGCAACGGAGAATCCGGCTTTAGCCGCTGAGGGACTGCACCCTCAGGGCCTAAAGGCCAATTTATTCGCGGCGAGTATCGGCACGGCTGAAGCCGTGCCCTTTCAAGGCTGGCCACAGCAACACGAGAACTGCTATAGCTCAATTGCAGATGAAAGATCAAGCCTTCTCACAAGACGAACAGTGGATGGCCCGCGCGCTGGAGCTGGCGCGCAAGGGCACGGCGCTGGCCTCGCCCAATCCGTGCGTGGGCGCAGTGGTGCTGGACGCCGCCGGCAACATCGCCGGCGAAGGCTTCCACACCTACGCTGGCGTGAAGCATGCCGAGATACTGGCTCTGGAAGCGGCGGGCGAGAAGGCGCGCGGCGGAACTCTTTACCTTAACCTCGAGCCCTGCTGCCATGAAGGCCGCACCGGCCCGTGCGTGGACGCGGTGCTAAGAGCGGGCATCAAGCGCGCAGTTGTGGCCATGCGCGATCCCAACCCGCTGGTGTGCGGCAAGAGCCTGGAGAAGCTGCGCGATGCAGGGGTCGAGATAGTTGAAGGTATACTTGAGCATGAAGCGCGCAAGCTTAACGAATCATTTGTCAGATATATCCGGACTAAGCTTCCGCTAGTGACGTTGAAAGCGGGCATGACGCTGGACGGCAAGATCGCGCCGCCTCCTGGCGAAAGCGCAAGCCCCTCGGCGTTGGGCGCGGGCGGGGCGAGCGGCGGCTGGATCACCAGCGTGGAGGCGCGGGCGCACGTGCAGGAACTGCGGCACGCGAGCGACGCAATTCTGGTAGGCGTCGGCACCATCGTCGCCGATGATCCCCTGCTCACCGACCGCACCGGCCTCGAGCGCCGCCGACCACTGGTGCGCGTGATCCTGGACTCGCGCCTGCGCCTGCCGCTGGAATCGCGCCTGGTGAAAACGGCGCGTCAGGACGTAATCGTCTTCTGCTCGTTCGCCGAGGAAAAGAAGAAACAACAACTCGAAGAGCGTGGGATCCGCGTGGTCCAGGTGCCGCTGGGAGCGACCGGCGATGGCCGTCCCGATCTCGGCAAAGTCCTCGAGCACCTGGGCGCGATGGAAATCACCAGCTTGATCATCGAGGGCGGCGCGCTGGTGAACTGGGCGGCGCTGGTGGCCGGGGTGGTCGATAAAGTTTTCCTCTACTATGCGCCCAAGATCCTGGCAGGCACGGGCTCGGTGCCATTCGCCGGCGGGAAAGGCTTCCGCCGGATGAGCGACGCGGCGCAGGTGAAGAACATCACGCTGCACCGCTTCGGCGAGGATTTTGCGGTGGAGGGATACATTCGGGACCCGTATTTGTAATTGGGCAATTTGTAATTTGTAATTTGCGATTGCTGGCGGACTTGCCGCCATCCAGGCCCGTAGAGCCTGCCCTGAGCGAAGTCGAAGGGGCCGACGTAAATTAGCCCAGGGCGGAAGCCCTGGGAAAACGGATTTTTGAAATGCCTGAGCCCCGTAGGGGCGGCACCAGGAAAACGTATGTTCACTGGACTCGTTGAAGAAGTCGGCAAGGTGGTCGCGTTAACCGGCGACAAAGGCACGAAGCGCCTTACGGTCGCGGCGTCGAAGCTGCCGCGCGAGATGAAAAAGGGCGACAGCATCGCCGTCAGTGGCGTCTGCCTGACCGCGGTCGAGATCAGGAAAAACTCCCTCGGCTTCGACCTGGCGGTCGAGACCCTGGCTCGCACTTCGCTGTCGCGGCTCGCGAAAGGCGCGCTGGTAAACCTGGAGCTGCCCATGAAGGCCGACGGCCGCATGGGCGGGCACATCGTGCAGGGGCACGTGGACGGCGTAGCCCGCTTCCGCGGCCTGGAGAAGATCGAAGAGAAAGACGATTACTGGCTGCGGATCGAGATCCCGGCCGAGCTCGCGAAATACGTGGTCTTCAAAGGCTCGATCTCCGTCGAGGGCATCAGCCTGACGGTGGCGAAGGTCGAAGGTACGGAAGTGACCATCGCCATCATTCCCCACACCCTCGAGATGACCAACCTGAAGCAGTTCCAGCCCGGCGACCCCATGAACATCGAGGTGGACATCATCGCCAAGTATGCCGAGAAGATGCTGCTGGGGCAGGCGGCGCCGGGAAACGTAACGCTGGAGAGGCTGGTGGCGGAAGGATTCTAGAATCGGGTCATCGGGTGATCGGGTCATCGGGTGATCGGGTCATCGGGTGATCGGGTCATCGGGTGACCGGGTCATCGGGAGATCGGGTCATCGGGTGATTGAAGGACAACAATGTCCGTGCAAGAACAACTTCGAGAACGTACGAAGCAGTTTGCGTTCCGAATCATTCGCCTATTCAAATCCCTTCCACGCTCGACTGAGGCGTTGGTTATCGGAAAACAACTGCTGCGATCGGGCACCGCGGTTGCTGCCAATTACCGTGCCGTAAACCGAGCCCGCTCGCGGGCTGAGTTCATCGCGAAGATCGGTGTGGTTCTGGAAGAAGCTGATGAGACCGTGTTTTGGCTCGAAGCTCTTACCGAAGCCGGGGTGGTCAAGCCCGCATTGCTTGCACCACTGCTCAAAGAAGCGAACGAGCTGGTCGCCATCTTTGCTGCATCGCAGCGCACGGCACGGACAAATCCCCCTTCACCGCCCAAATCACCCGATGACCCGATCTCCCGATGACCCGATCCAAGTCACGCCTCGGCAGGGTATCCCTTCTCCCGCGGCTCCTGGCCGGGCAGGATCAGTTCATCGAGGGTCAGGAACTGCTGCACGATGGGCTCCTGGCAGAGCTCCATGGCGGAGTGAGGTCCGAAGAAGATGGCCCGGCCTTCGTGCAGGAACATCACCCGGTCGGCGAGCTTCTTGGCCAGGCGCATGTCGTGGGTGACCACGATGCTGGTGAGCTTTAACTGATACTTGAGCTTTTTGATCAAATCCCCCAGCAACTGCGCCATTAACGGGTCGACCTGCGTCGTGGGCTCGTCGTACAAAATGCATTCGGGCTGCGCCGCCAGGGCACGCGCGATGGCCACTGAACGTTTCATCCCGACCGAGAGCTCGGAGGGAAACAGCTCGCGCATGGGGCGCACCCCCACCATGTCCAGCAGGCCATCCACCACCTGGTAGATCTGCACTTCGTCCAGGTCGCGGCGCTCGCGCAAGGAGAAGGCAACGTTCTCGCCCACGCTGAGCGAGTCGAAGAGCGCGCCGTTCTGGAAGACCATGGTGACTTTCTTGCGGACGCGCTCCAGCTCGGGCTCCGGGTAATCGGTGATGTCCTCGTAGGCCACGATGATGCGGCCGGAGTCCGGCTTGAGGAATCCCATGATGTTGTGCAAGGAAACCGACTTGCCCACCCCGCTACGCCCCAGGATGCAGATGGTCTCTCCCGGCAGCACGTCGAAGCTCACGTGGTCGAGCACACGGTGCTCGCCGAACGCTTTGGAGACGTCCTTGAACTCGATATAGGGCTTAGCCGGCTCGGGCTCGTTAGCACGCTGGTGCATCATCGTTTCTCCGGGATGGCCCGGCGCAGATCCTCCGGGGTATTGAGATTGTCGAACATCATCGCGCTGAAGGCAAACCGGCTCAACTCGGGTTCTTCCAGGATGCGCGCAGTCGTATCGGCAAACAGAGCGTCGATCTTGTTCCTGCCCGCCTCCAGTGCGGCCTGTGCCAGAGTCGCGAAGGCACGGCGGTAGACGGCGCAGAGCGGCTGATACCCGCCCGCAATACGCGGCACCGTAACTACGGCGTCTGCGGCGCGGGCCTGCTCAACGATGAAACGCAGCAGCGGCTCGCTGACGAAGGGTAGATCCACGGCCAGGATGAGATTCAACTCCGTCGTGGAAACGGACAGCGCGGCATGGATGCCGCCCAGTGGTCCGCGGCCGGGATAAACGTCCTCGATCACCCGCCCGTGAGGCGCAAACTTGGCGGCAGGTCCGACGATGCGCACCTCCGGGGTAAGAGCGCGCAGCAAATCCAGGGCCCGGGCGAGCAGCGTCCGGCCCTCGAACTGGAGAAAGGCCTTGTCGGTCCCCATGCGGCGGCTGCGCCCGCCGGCCAAGACGAATGCGCTGAAGCCCGGCATGCGGAGAGTGTAGCAAGAGAGCCGGCCGCGCTTCCTATGCTACAATCGCGGCGCTCTCCTTTCCCCTGAACGCGCAGGCCTGGCGTCAGGCCATGCCGCGACCCGCGTACGGCCGCGTGAGCGAAGACAGCCATTGCCGATGAACATCCGCCAAAGACTGCAACTGGCCGTGGTTTTGCTGCTGGTGATGCTGACGGTAAGCGTCGCCGGATACCGCCTGCTGGGCGGTCCCTCGGTCAGCTTCCTGAACGCGCTCTACATGGCGGTGATCACCCTGGCGGGCGTGGGCTACGGCGAGATCGTGGACACCGCGCACAATCCCGCCCTGCGCGTGTTCAACATGCTGGTGGTGTTCTTCGGGGTCACCATCATGGTGTACGTGTTCTCGGTGGTGACCGCCTTCCTGGTAGAAGGAGAGCTTACCCACATCTTCTGGAGACGCAAGATGGAGAAAAAGATCAGCCAACTCAAGGACCATTTCATCGTCTGCGGACTGGGCGACACCGGCCGCTGCGTGATCGACGAGCTCCAGAAGACGGCCTCGCCCTACGTGGTGGTGGAACACTCGGAAGAAGTGCTGCAGCGCTACCGCGAACAGGCCGGCAATGGCCGCGAACTGCTCTCCGTGACCGGCGACGCCACCGATGAGGAAGTGCTGCAGGCGGCCGGGCTGGACCGCGCCCACGGTCTAATCGCCGCCCTGAGTGTCGACAAGGACAACCTGGTGATCACCGTAATGGTGCGGCAAAGGAACCCGGGCATCCGCATCGTCGCCCGCTGCACCGATCTGCGGTTCATCGACAAGCTGCTGCGTGCCGGGGCCAACAGCACCGTCTCGCCCAACCGCATCGGCGGGCTGCGCCTGGCCAGCGAAGTGCTGCGTCCGCACGTGGTAAGCTTCCTCGACCTGATGCTGAAAGAGCAGACGCGCACCCTTCGCATCGAGGAAATCGAGATCGGACCCTCGCCCTGGGTGGGGCAAAAAGTCGGCGATGTGGAACTGAAGCTGCGTTTTGGCCTGCTCCTGCTGGCGGTGAAAGATGCGGGCTGCGCCACTTACTTGGCCAATCCTCCCGAGAACCTCGCCCTGCGGCAAGGGACGGTGCTGATCGTCATGGGCGACGTGGTGCAGATCCGCAAAGCGCGCTCCGAAGCCCAGCACCAATCTTCACGGGCGATGATCACCGGGCATTAGGAGGAAGTGGGAAGTGGGAAGTGGCAAGTGGGAAGCAGACCCGGCACCCGCTACAAACCCGGGCAACCACTACTTTTCACTTTGTACTTCTTACTTTTCACTTTCCACTTCCCACTTCCTGCTCGAAAACCGCACACCTTTAGTAATCAACCGGCGCGCTGTTTACCCACCTATAATCAGGCTGATTCATGCTTTTCGATCCCATTTTCGCGGTGCCGTTTTTCCTCTACGGGCTGGCGCTCGGAAGCTTCCTGAACGTGTGCATTTACCGGCTGCCGCGCGAGATGTCGGTGGTGCGGCCGGGCTCGGCTTGCCCTTTGTGCCAGGCGCACATCGCCTGGTACGACAATCTGCCGGTGGTGAGCTGGCTGGTGCTACGGGGCCGCTGCCGCGCTTGCAAGGGACGCATCTCGCCACGCTACCTGCTGGTCGAACTGCTCACCGGTCTGCTGTTCGTCGCCTGTTACGCCGGCTTTAGTTGGACGCTCTCCACCTTCAAGTTTTGTGCCTTCGCTTTTTTGCTGCTGGGCCTGATCTTTACCGACGCCGAACACAAGCTGCTGCCCGACGCGCTGACCCTGCCCGGTCTGGCCATCGGCCTGGGATTCAGCCTGCTGGTGCCGGTGCAGGACCTGGGCAGCCGGCTGCTCACCGCCTGGGTAAAACTGCCGCTCTGGTCGGATTTCTCCTGGCGACTGCTGTCACTGGTGGATTCCGGTCTGGGGGCGGCCGTGGGCGCGTCGTTCATTTATGGCGCGGGCGCCATCTACCGGCGTGCGCGCGGCGTCGAGGGCATGGGCTTCGGCGACGTTAAGCTGATGGGCATGGTGGGCGCGTTCCTCGGAATACAGCTCACCATCTTCACCCTGTTCGCGGCCTCGCTGGTGGGCTCGATCTTCGGACTGGCAGCGGTGCTGGCGGTGTGGTGGAAACGCACGCGCCGGCGCATCGTACGCCAGCACGAGCCGGCGGCCGCGGCGCGCAAACGCGCCTGGAAGTCGGCGATGATGGTCTATCGCCACTACGAGCTGCCATTCGGGGTCTTCCTGGGGAGCATGGCCCTGGTGGCTGTCTTCTTCGGCAACAGGCTCATTGGCTGGTACTGGGGGTTCTACCGATGAATGCGCCAGCCCTGATGAAAGAGACCATGATCGCCCTGGGTGTGGCCACCCTGGTCGTGGTGGTGGCGCTCACCGTCGCCGTCCGGCTGCTGCGGGGCAAGCTGGTGGGCTAGCGCCAGTTCGTTACCCTTTCGTTTCCCACTTTGAAAGCGGGCCCATGTCGCCGCTGAACCAAGGTAACATTGCGGTCACCGTACCTCGGAGCTATGCTGGCAAAAGGGAGAAGTGCATCTTTTGCTGCATCTCCGGGATTGGATTGCCATGAGACGAATCGAGTTCATGCTGGCGACCGGCGCGGTACTGCTGGCGTCCGCCCTAGGAGCGGCCGCACAATCGGAGTCGCTGGGCGACGCCGCGCGCGCTGCCCGCAAAGAACCGCGGCCACCCGCCAAGAAGGTCTACACCAACGACAACCTTCCCACCAGCGCTTCCATCAGCGTAGTGGGACCTCCCGCGGAAGAAGCCGAGCCGAAGCCCGCCGCCCAGCCGTCGGAAGAGAAACAAAAGCCGCCCCAGAAGGAAAGCAAGGCGGAGGAAAAGAAGGCGTCACAGAGCGAACAGGCCCTGCCCGACCAGCTCTCCGAGCAGAAAAAGAAGATTGCCGAGCTTGAGAAGGAGATCGATCTGCTCCAGCGGGAATACAAACTGCAAGTCGCCGACTACTACGCGGATGCCGGCACGCAGTTGCGCGATCCCAAGAAATGGACGGAGCAGGACACCAAGTTCCGCACCGACATCGCCGAGAAGCAGAAACAGCTCGACGATGCCAAGGCCCAGATCCAGGATACGGAGGAGCAGGCGCGCAAGGCGGGCATCCCGAGCTCGGCGTCCGAATAGTCCGGCATAACTGTTGTGGCAAGACTGGCAGGGGCTGCGGCCCCTGCTTCGTTTTGGGGGGATGTCCACTGATTCGTTCGGCTCAAAATCCGTGCAAATCCGTGGCTACTCTCCTTTCAGCCGTGCGATCTGTTTCATGTGGTGGCGAGTGTGGACCCAGTGGAATTTGCGCCACTCCTGGGCGGTCAGCGGACCGAGAACGAAGTGGTTGGCGAGCTTGCCATGTGCGCCGAAACGGCGCTCGCATTCCACCAGCACCCTGTCCATGTCCGCGACGTGCCCCGGCAGATTGCGCAGAACTTCGTCCGGCGGAAGGCCCTTGGGCACGGCATACTCAGGCGCTTTGCGACCGGAAGGCAGGTATCCGAACCTCACAACAATGCCCGCGGCAACGCGCTGCGCCAGGGTCGGGCGGCCGGCGCTGGGCTGGCCCGCGTCCAGGCATTTCTGCAGAAGTGGGACCGTCGTCTTGTAGGTGCGGTCCAGGTGCTCGAGGATTTCGGCCACGGACCACTTCCCTTCCGGGTGGCGCGTCAACTGGACGGCATCCATGCCGCGGGTGGCCTCAGCGATGGCATCCTGCACGCGTTGCAGGTAGGTGTTCACGGGACGCTTCCCTCCGCTTACAATCGCTGTGTTCTCTGAAGCAGCGGAATTATATGCGCACGGCGAGGAATGCCGGCATCACAAGCGTGGGCTAACCGATGAAACGATTTCTTCTGGCAATCGCGATAACCGCCCTGTTGGCCGGCTGCTCTTCCAGTCCGAAGCCTGCCGAGAAACCATCGGAAGCCAAGCCCGAGCCGCCTAAAACAGAAGTGTTGACCGGCCGGGTGGCCTTCCAGAAGCTGTTCGTGACGGCGCGGAGCTGGGCGCCGGACGCGCAGCCGTTTCGCCTGGAGTCGGAGGCGGTCAAGCAGGCGCCGGGCACGGACGGCAAGGCCGGCGTGTGGCGTGGCTATTTTGCCTCCGCCAGCAAGCGCGCCCTGAAGCCCTACATTTGGTCCGGGATCTCCGGACCGGATGCGCCAGAGCGCGGCATCAATCCAGGAACCGAGGATACCTTCAATCCCTCCAACACCTCGACCCAACCCTTTGACTTTGCCTTCCTGAAGAGTGACAGCAACAAGGCCTTCGAGATCGCGCAGGCGCACGGCGGCAAGAAGCTGGTGGACGCCGACCCACAACAGCCCGTCAAGTACACGCTGGTGTGGAACCCGAGCAGCAATGAGCTGCTCTGGCGCGTGATCTACGGCACGTCGGAGATGGATGCCAAGCTGCGCGTCGCCGTGGACGCTTCTACTGGGACTTTCCTGAAGGTGGAGAAGTAGGCTTGCGGGTCAGGACGGGACGATCCGAATCGAACGGTTCCGGCCTCGACTTGGCGGCCTTGCCTGGCGGCTCGCACCCGCGCTGCTCGGCTAGGTGCTTGTTCGGCTGCTCGGCCTGCTGCTTGATGCGTTCCAGCGCCTTCTTCGACTGGGCCGCGAACTGTCCTCCGGGAAGAATCTTCAGATAAGTCTCATAGTAGGTTCGGGCGCCGGCGAGATCGCCGAGTTTTTCCAGGGCTTCCGCGATCCGGAAGGTCGCGATGGCATCATTCGGCTTGTACTGCAGCGCCTCGCAATAACGGCTCAACGCCCCACGATAATTCTCGCGCTTGAAATAGAAATCGCCGATCTCGACATCCTTCATGGCTTTGTGCGGGTCCCAGGCACGGAACTCGCTCACACTGTCGTCCGGTGCATCGGGAGGGGGGCCTGGGTTGGTGTCGCGGCTGGAGCTGTCGCCCGGTCCGCGCGGCGCCAGGTTCGGCTCGGAGCGCGGCGGCGCCTGATTGGCCTGCGGCCCCGCGGACTGGCCCTGGTCCGTTGTGGGTGCGGATTGGCCCACAGAGCAGGACGCCGCAGCGAGCACAGCGACCACCAGAAAGCACTTCCACATAAGCGCTATTCTACGCCAGAGAAATGCGCCAGCGCGTCAGAGTGGCCAGCATAAAAGCCGCTTAACCACGAAGATCAAGGCCCGTAGAGCCTGCCCTGAGCGAAGTCGAAGGGGCCGACCTAGATTAGCCCAGGACGGAAGTCCTGGGTAGACGATTAGGAAGGACGCGAGCCCCGCAGGGGCGGTACACAGTTTTCGATGCGCGGCTCTAAAATCGGAGGGCCCGGGTGCCGTCCCTAACGGGACTCGGATCGATCTTCCCGCCTACCCTAAATTCGCTCCGGCCCCACGGGCCTCTGCATTCTCGGCGGTTTGGATTTTTCTTGCTACGAGGGAGTCATATTCTCTTGACAACGGGGAGCCAAGAAAAAAATCAGGCCGTCCCGAAACTCCGGAACGGCCTGTGGTGAAAGTTCCTCGGGGGGGGAGGAAAGCTCTACCGTGATTGCGTCCCACTGTCAGCGGGGCTGTTGGAAGCCGTCTGGTTGTCCATAACGTTGGTCATCAGGTGGACATCCACGCGGCGATTCTTGGCGCGGCCGGTATTGCTGCCGTTGGAAGCCGCCGGCTTGTCTTTGCCCAAGCCGATCACGTAAATCTTGTGCGCCGGCACGTCGTACTTCTGCGCCAGGTACTGGATAACGGCGGCAGCGCGGCGCTGGCTGAGCTGATAGTTGTAGTCGGCAGGTCCGGTGGAATCGGTGTTGCCGTCCACCACGACGATGTAGTGCTTCGCATTCGGGATATCCCCGC
>JBIOFT010000088.1:0-15785 GCA_044447375.1 Terriglobales bacterium
ATGTAGTACGCGCCGCGGGGGACGAAGGTCTTGAACCCTGCCTGGCGCAGCGCCGGCAGCAGCCGGTCACGGCGCGCGCGATACGCTGCCGCAAGCCCTTCGTAATAAGTATCCGGCAGGCTCAGCGCGGTCGCGCCCGCTTCCTGCAACGGTGCTGGCGCGCCCACGGTCAGGAAGTCATGCACCTTGCGGATGGCATTGGTCAGCACGGGCGTGGCCACCGCCCAGCCCACCCGCCAGCCGGTCACGCTGTAGGTCTTGGACATCCCGTTGATGGTGATGGTGCGCTCGCGCATACCGTCGAGCGTAGCCATGGAAACGTGCCGCGCGCCGTCGTAGAGGATGTGCTCGTAGATCTCGTCGGTGATGGCCAGCGCGCCGAATTCCACGCACAGCTCGCGGATGAATTCCAGCTCGGCGCACGTGAAGACCTTGCCGGTGGGGTTGTTGGGCGTATTTAGGATGATGGCTTTCGTCCGCGGACCGAAGGCCGCGCGCAGCTCGCTCTCGTCGAAACGCCACTCTCCTGCCGGATCCGCGGGCGGATGCAGGGTCACGAAGCGCGGGCGCGCGCCCGAAAGAATCGCGTCCGGACCGTAGTTCTCATAGAACGGCTCGAAGACAACGATCTCATCGCCGGCGTTGGTGATGGCCAGCAGCGACGCGATCATGGCTTCGGTCGAGCCGCAGCAGACCGTGATCTCGGCCTCGGGATCGATCTCCAGGCCTTGCCACTTCTTCATCTTCGCCGCGATAGCGTGGCGCAGCGAGCGGGCGCCCCAGGTGATGGCGTACTGATTGATATCGGCGGCGATGGCCTCTTGCGCCGCGCGCTTGATCTCGGCCGGGGCGGGAAAATCGGGGAATCCCTGCGCCAGGTTGATGGCCCCGTAGAGGTGCGCCTGCCGCGTCATATCGCGGATCACCGACTCGGTGAAGCGCTCCGCCTTCTCGCTGACCAGCGGCTTGCCGGCGTGCGGAAGCGTTGTTGGACGGGGCTTGGGAGCCATCGGGGGCGTCAGGATGGGACTTTGCGACATCGCACATTGTAGGCAGGGGTGGAGGGCTGGTCAACGCAACCGCGGAAGCGCAGACCCTTGGGATTGGCAACTGCTATACCGCCCTGATGCTCAAGTTTCCTATCCAGCGTGCCGATAAATTCCCGCGAGCAAACTGCAGCTCCGACACCGGAACTGCCACAGGGGAGAACGAAGATGGCTCTTGTAACCTGGGATCAATCGTACAGTGTGAGCGTCAGCAGGCTCGACGAACAGCATCAGAAACTGTTCTCGCTTATCAATTCGCTGCATGAGGCGATGCGGCAAGGCAAGGGCCAGGAGTTGGTGCAGGACACGGTGTGCGAGCTCGCTGCCTACACCGCGATCCACTTTCGGGCGGAAGAGGAATTGCTGCGGAAGGCGAACTATCCCGGACTCGTCGCGCACGAAGCCGAACATCAAAAGTATGTCGCCAAGGTGAACCAGTTCGCGGAGGATCTGAAAGCCGGCAGGAATGCGAGTTCCATCGCCGTGCTGGGATTCCTGAAGGACTGGCTGGCGGAGCACATCAAGCGGACGGATGGCTCCTACGTTGCCCATCTGACCGCACACGGCGTGCGGTAAGGGAGCACCAACATGTCTTTGATCACCTGGGACCAAACTTACAGCGTAAGGGTCAAAAGAATCGACGAGCAGCATCAGCAGCTGTTTGCGCTGATCAATGAACTCCACGAGGCGATGCGGGAGGGTAAGCGCCAGACCATCGTTCAGGACACCTTGCGCCGGCTCGCTGTCTACACCGTGACCCACTTCCGAGCCGAAGAGGAGTTGCTGCGGAAATCGAACTTTCCCGGACTCGCCGAGCACCATGCTGAACATCAGAAATATGTCGCCCGGGTGCACCAGTTCGAAGAGGATCTGAAGGCGGGCCATAACACAACTTCCGTCGCGGTTCTCCAATTCCTCAGGGATTGGCTGGCGGAGCACATCCTGCGGACCGATCGCTCCTACTCTGCCTATCTGAACGCCCAGGGCGTGCAATAGAAGCGCGGCAGCGGGTTGAACGGCGGCTAGTTCTGCTGTTCTGCTGCCTTCGACGGCGTGGGCCTGGGGGAGTAGTATCCGTCCCGAGCCTGCACCACCAGGTCTTTCTGCTTCGTCACCACGTGGATCTTGTGGTATTCCGAGCCGTCACTGGCGCGGTCCGGAGTGTAGCCAAGGTTGTACTGGTTGCGCAGTTCATCCTGGATCTGCTGGTAGATCTGATCGACGGTCTGCTTCTTCGATACCTCGAACATCCGTCCACCGGTTTCCCTGGAGAGGCGCTCCAGTACTTTCTTGCCGTCAGGGTGCTCCTGTTGCGGTTGGCGCGGAGGTGGATAACCGCCTCCCCGGCGTCCCCCATAAGGGCCGCCGCCCATGCCTCCTCCTCCTCGATCCCAGCCTCCGTTGTTGCCGTAAGCATCCTTGTCGGCGAACAGAATCGAGTACACCACGGTGTCGGCGCGCTGGGCCGATTCAATCGCGCGGTCCAGGCTCACCTTGCTGCCGTGGTCCACGCCGTCGGTAAGAACGATGACCGCCTTGCGCCCGTGCTGCTTCTGCATCAGCTCGTCGGAAGCCAGATAGACCGAATCGTAGAGCAACGTGCCTCCATGGTGCGAATACCCGCCGCGTCCTGAGCCGCGTCCGCCGTTGGGATAGCCGCCACCGCCGCCACCGCTGGAGCCGCCGCTGCTACGGTCCTGGTCGGGCGCCGACATCTGCAGCAGGCGCAGACCAGCCTGCAGCTTCTCGCGCGAGGAGGTGAGGTCCTGCAGCAGTTCGACTTCGCGATCGAAGTGGATGAGGAAGGCTTTGTCCTTGTCTTCGCGCAGCACCTTGTCCACGAAGCTGCCGCTGGCGGAGCGCTCCTGCTCGAGCACCCGCCGCTGGCTCAGGCTGGTATCCACCAGCAACCCCAGCGTGAGCGGAAGATCGGTCTCGCGGCTGAAGTACTTGATGCTCTGCTGGCGTCCGTCCTCATCGAGGACAAAGTCGTCCTGCGACAGGTTGTTGATGATCTTGCCGTGCTTGTCGCGCACGGTGGTAAGGACGTTCACCACTTTGACTTCTACGGACAGGGTAGCTGGCTGCTGGGCGGCGAGCAGAACCGCGCAGGCGGCTAGCCCGGCCAGCCAGAGCAGCCCACGCTTGGAGCGGCACCCGAGGAATGGCATAAAGTTCCGAGGAAGATGAGGGACTAACCGCTCCCAACACCGAAAATAGCACTTTGTTGCTGTGTGGCCGTGAAATCCTTGCAGAGTGTGATGCGCGCGGGGGGATTGCGGCTGCTTGGAAACGGGCGGGGCACCCCGCGCTCGTGCGCCTGGTCTCCTCGCAGACCTATTGACTCAACGACTTCAAATAGCTGATCACCTGCCAGATCTGCGGATCGCCGAGCTTGGACCACGACGGCATCCCGCGGGCCATGTTCCCGTTGACCAGCAGCCAGTGCAGATCGCCTTCCGTGGCTTCCTGCTGCACCCGGGCGCTCTTCAGGGAAGGACGCTTCTTCGTGCCTTCGGCGTTCTCTCCATGGCACTTGGAACAATGATCCTCATAGACAAGCCGCCCGGCGGCGACCGCGTCGGCCTGCCCTTCATAGGGGTTTTTTCGATCGTGGTCTTTTGCCGGCACGTGCCTCATCCAGGAGCCATCGGCCACGCCGAACGCCAGGATTGCCAACGTAAGCATCGTGAATATGAGGAGCCACGCTCGCTTGCGCTTCATCACTCACCCCGCCGAAAGCGGTTCACGATCTGTTCGATCTCGTACTGGATGCCGAAACGGTACAAGCGCGGGAGGCTGTAATCGTTGAGTCCGAACTGCGGCGAAAACGACAAGGTGAAGCCGTTGGGAGAGGTCCAGTTGATGGCGGGCCCCAGATAATGGGAGGTCAGGCGCGTCCCGAAGCTGTGCCAGTCGCCCAGTCCCCCATACATCTCCACTCCGGCCTGAAACTTCTCCGGACAGAAAGTGCATTTGTGCGCGCTTGCGGCCAGCCTTAAAGGCCGGCTGGCGGCCAGCGCATAACCGAACTCCCAGGTCCCGCCGCCGAGGTTCTTTTCCGCGATGAAGTTCTCGCTGAGGTTCCAGCCGCGAAAATTGCTGCCCAGAATCAGCTTTAGCTCGATCTCGCGCTGCTTGTCGGCGCGCGCGTTAGCATTCGTGTCCAGGAAATCGGGCCGGCCGTCATGGCCCACCACCTCGCGCAGCGATTTGTCGGCGCTAGTGTTCTCGAACTCGGTATAAATGACGGGGTTGATGCGATGCTCTCGCAACAACGGCCGGAAACGGTTCTCCCAGCGGTACCCGGTGAAGATGGTGCTGTCATGCCAGGTCACCTGGCCGTCGAGATAGAACTCGGTCGTCCACCAGGCCTTCGCCCCGTACTCGAACTCGGTGGTGGTGCCGATAAAACGGCTCCCCGCCGGCGGCTTGCCGGCGGCGTTGAACATCTCGATCTCCAGGTTCCCCGGCTCTTCCATCTCATGCGAATAAGTCACGAAATAAGGCCGTTCCTGCGCGCAGCAACCGGCAGAGGCCGCAACCATCACGAGCAGGAACCATAAATAACGATGCATGATTTCGTCCGCAATTATTTAGTTGCGACTTAGTCGCAACTTCGACTACACTCGGAAGGTTAGGGGCTGCGGTCCCGGCTGTCAATGAGCCGGGGAACATATTGTCGCAGGCTGGTTGCAACCAGTTGCGACTCATTCGCGAGTGTGAACCATGCCTTTTCCCCAGACTGAGATCCCCGGCCGCCTGCAGGCCGAGCTCTCCGCCCGCGGCATCCGCATGACCGAGCAGCGGCGCGCCATCCTCAGCGTGATCGAGAC
This sequence comes from Terriglobales bacterium, assembly GCA_044447375.1. Lineage (GTDB taxonomy): Bacteria > Acidobacteriota > Terriglobia > Terriglobales > Acidobacteriaceae > JAHFUA01. Next base: position 4,883 of record JBIOFT010000088.1, read on the forward strand.
GGCGAAGAAGCATCTGGACGCGGGGCAGATCCTGCGCAAGGCCCAGCGCCTGAATTCCGCCGTCGACCGCAGCACCGTCTACCGCACGCTGGATCTGCTGAAGCGGCACCGCATGGTGGACGAGCTCGACCTGATGCACATGGAAGGCGAAGCCCACTACTACGAGCGCAAGCTGGCGCGCGACCACATCCACATGGCCTGCCTGCGCTGTGGCAAGATCACCGAGTTCGTGAGCAAGATCTTTGACTCCCTGAAGCAACAATTGGAGCGCGATTGCCGCTTCACCATCGTGGTGGCGCGGCTGGAGGTCGGCGGATACTGTTCCGAGTGCCGCCGCTGAAGTTAGATCGGGTTTACAGTTGCCGTTCCCTCCTTGCGCTGTCATCTCAAGCGAGCGCGCCCGACCCTTGGACTTCGCTCAGGGCAAGCTTTGGCGCGCGAGTCGAAGGACCCCTATTCGAAAGATATCACCCGGGTAGGGGTGCTTCGACTCGTGCGGGCAAAACCGGCCCGCACTCGCTCAGCATGACAGCATGACAGAGAGATGGGTACATCCACTAGGAAACTGCTCTGGACCGGGCGCGTGAGAGCAGTCTATTGGCGCTAGTTCGGGCTGGCGCTTGCCGAAGCCAGGCAGATGGTGGCTGTGAAGTTCACCTGCGCTCCGTCGTAATAACGTCCGATCGTCTCCAGGGCCTCCGCGTTTACCTTCTCGCGTTGCGCTTGGGGGATGGCCTCGAACAGCGGTTTGAACGGGATGGTCACTTCCTGGAAGTAATCCCAGACCTCCTCGGGAGTGCCGGGCCAGCTCCAGGGCACGACCCGGAATTCCTCTTCGATGCTGCCGAATCCGGCCTCCTCCAGCGCGGCCGGCAGTACGCCAGCCTCACCGAACCTGAACATCTGCCTCCCGGAAGCGGGCAAGGCGGAACCGGGCACCATCCGGAGGATGGCGCCGACCGTCGACTCGAAGTACGGTTGCTGCATCGGTCCCCAGGCCAGCAGGGTTACGCGCCCGTCCGGCTTCAGGACGCGGCGCATCTCGCGCAGGGCTCCCGCCAGATCGGAAAAGAACATGATCCCCAGCCGGCAGGTCACGCGATCGAAGCTGCCCTCCGCGAAGGGCAGGCTGTGCACATCGGCTTGCTGGAAGCGGGCATTGCCCAGGCTGCGATCGCGGGCGCGCTGTTCGGCGATCTTCAGCGGCTCCGGCGAAATGTCGGTGCCGACTACCAGACCGGTGCCCTTCAGAAGGAGAGCTATGGAGATGGCAGGTTCGCCGGTGCCGCAGGCTACGTCCAGCACCTGCATGCCGGGCTCGACCTTGGCCTCGGCGACGATGGTTTCGGTCATTTGCCGGCCCATGGCCGCCGACTGCCGCTTCCATCGTTGTGCAGCCTGGGCGCGGGCGAAAGCATTCCATTCCGAGGGCGCGGTTCCGGAGTCCATGCGATATTATCCGCCCGACTGACGGGACCGGCAAAGCTGCGGCTGGGGCGAGAGGGTACGCGAGACGGAAATCAGCGTTGCGGTTCCTTCGCCGGTTCTTGCGATTGTTGTTGTTGTTGTTCCTGCAGCTTGCGCAGTTCTTCCAGGAGTTCTGCCGGAGTCTTCACCGGCGGTGGCGATTGGGCTGCCGGCGTTGCCGGGGTCTGCGCCTCAGAAGCTGGCGGCGATGGTTCAGGCGCGGGCGCTTCCGTTTCCTCCGGCGGCGGAGGCTGGTACTTCGCGACAGCGTGCCGGCCGGCTGGCTCCGGCAGTGATGACGAGGTGGTGGGGCTCAAGATGATGTTGCGGATGGCCTCGGGATCATTGCTGGCCCCCACCACGATGTAGTCGAGCCCAGCCAGCAGATCGGCCACCACATCCAGCGGCCGAGCCGGGCCTAAACGAACCGCCACGCGCTGGGCAGTCAAGCTTGGAGGCGCATCCAGCGTGGCGCCGGTGCGTGCGGCCACGGCCTGCAGGATGTCGGACAGCGTGGAATTGCTGGCCACAATGGTCAGCAGCCCGTTTGCGTAGGTCACTTGCGGCGGCGAAGGCGGCATCTGCTCGGGGACGAGCGCTGGCGCAACCGGCGTCGGGATGGAAAGAGCCGATGGTGCTGGCTGGCTGATTTTGTGGGCCTCTTTCACAATGCGGGCTGGGGCGGCGCCGGACCGCAAGACCTCGACCACCAGCCGCGGCGGATTGGACAGGAAAGTAGCGGTGTAGGGCGCCGGACGCGCCAGGTCCAGCACCATGCGCGTGATTCCCGGCTGGTATTGCGCGACGCGGATACGTTGCACGAGCGTGTCGCCAACCAGGGCGCTAGCGGCCAGCGCGGCCGCCGGATGCGTCCCCCGTAGGTCAAAGAAAATGCGGAAAGGATCGGTGGCTGTTCCCGCGACATATTGCACGGCGGCATCGAACCGAACCACCACACGGACGCGGTCTCCGGTGACCTGGTGCTCGATCCTGGTGACCCGGATTCCGCCGTGAGACCTGCCGTGCGTGCGCGCGGCCGCGGGCAGGCACACCAACAAAAGCAGCACCACTCCCACGGCCCGTCCCGACGCCGAAGCTCTCTTCCGCTTCATCATTCGCAGAGTAGCAAAGATCGTAACAAAAAGCAGGCCCACCTGGGCCGTCGCTTCTGGACAGCACCGCCGTAGGGCTCTTGCCGAATATCACGTACGTCTTCCGGGCAGTGCTGCACATGCTCCTTTCGCGCGCTGGCGATTAATGGTAAGTTCCAGCCAGAGCCCTGAGTTCCAACCGGTTTTTCCGCCTTATGCCCGAGCGATTTGTCTTCTCAAGCCTCCGCGAGCTGTTCGCCAAGGCTAACGAGGAGAAGTCCGGGGACCAGCTTGCCGGACTGGCCGCGGCTTCGGAGCGCGAAAGAGTTGCGGCCAAGCGTCAGCTCGCCGATCTGCCCCTGGCGGAGATCCTCCAGCGACCCTTGATCGACCCCGCGGACGACGACGTGTCTCGCGTGATCCTCGATAGTTTCGACCAAGCAGCTTTTCATCCCATCCGCAGCATGACCGTCGGGGAGTTCCGCGAGCACATTCTGGATGACGCGACCGGAGAGGCGGACCTGAAGCGGCTGCAGCGGGGCATCACTCCGGAAATGGCGGCGGCGGCCGCCAAGATCATGAGCAACAAAGACCTGATCCTGGCCGCAGCCAAAATCCGCAACCTGACGCGCTGCCGCAATACGATGGGAGAACGTGGAGTGTTGGGCATCCGCATTCAGCCCAATCATCCGGCCGACGATGTTGGCGGCATCCTGCTCGCCACCTTCGAAGGACTTCTCTATGGCTGCGGAGATGCCGTCATCGGCGTAAATCCGGCTACCGATTCCGTGGAGACGGTGAGCTCAATCCTGCGCGCGCTCGATCGCCTGGTTTCTGCTTACAAGGTCCCGACCCAGACTTGCTGTCTCGCACACATCACCACGCAGCTTGCAGCCATGACCGGTGGAGCGCCCGTCGACCTGCTCTTTCAGTCCATCGCGGGCACCGAAGCCGCGAATCGCAGTTTTGGCATCAGCCTGGCTATGCTGCGTGAAGGCCGGGAGCGAGTCCTGGAAGATCACCACCGGCGCGAGGTTCCCTGGAAAGGCCAGAACGTGATGTATTTCGAAACCGGTCAAGGCTCCGCGCTCTCGGCCGAGGCCCACCACGGCGTGGACCAACTGACTCTGGAAGCGCGGGCATACGGTGTGGCGCGCATCTTCGAGCCTTTCCTGGTCAACAGCGTTGTGGGCTTTATCGGTCCGGAGTACCTGTACGACGAACGGCAGATCATTCGTGCCGGCCTGGAAGACCACTTTATGGGCAAGCTGCTGGGCTTGCCCATGGGTTGCGATGTCTGCTACACCAACCACGCTGCGGCCGACCAGAACTCCGCCGACAACCTTCTCCTGCTGCTGGCTGCGGCGGGGTGCAACTACTTCATGGGCGTCCCCTGCGCGGACGACGTCATGCTGAACTATCAATCCACCAGCTACCATGATGCTCTTGCGGCTCGCAGACTCTTCGGACTGCGGCCGGCTCCTGAATTTCTGAGCTGGTTGCAGGAGGCGGGAATCTACCGCGGCCAGGAACCGGCTTTGCTCGATGGGGCAGCCCGGCAGCGGCTCATGCGGGGCCTGGAAACGTCGTTGGAGAAAATTGTCTGAATGGCCGATGAAGCCAGTGGATCCCTGAGCAGCGGTTGGCCCGAGATCGTGCGCAAGGTCCGCGCCCGCACTCCGGCTCGTCTCTTGGTTGGCCGTGCTGGAGGCGCTTACCGCACCAGCACCCAAATGGACCTGCGCGACGCCCATGCCGCGGCGCGGGACGCCGTCCGCACGGAATTGGACCTGGAGCGGGATCTTGGGGCGGTTTTTGTCGAGCACTGGGAACTCTTCGAAGTCGGTTCACGGGCCAGTTCGAAGGACGAGTATCTTCTTCGACCCGATCTGGGCCGCACGTTCAGCGACCGGTCTCGCGAAGAGCTGAAGCGGCGCTGTCCCGCAGGCCAACGGCTCCAGATCGCAATTGGCGACGGCTTGTCGGTCACCGCGGTGTCGGCCCAAGTGCCCAGATTACTGCCGCTGCTCTGCGACGGCGCCCAAGCGCGCGGATGGACGGTCGGCCAGACGTTCGTCATCCGATATTGTCGAGTGGGAATCTTGAACGAGATTGGCGAATTGCTGACGCCAGAGGTAGCGGTTTTGCTGATCGGTGAACGCCCGGGCCTTGCCACCGCCGAGAGTCTGTCGGCCTATCTGGCGTATCGGCCCCGGCGGAATCACTCCGACGCCAACCGCAACCTCATCTCCAACATCCACGTGCGGGGTGTGAGCCCGGAGGATGCAGCGGTTCGCATCCTGCATTTTGCGGAACGGATGATGACGCTGGGCGCGAGCGGTTACCACATTCGAGAAGACTTGCCGCCGGCAGGATTGCCGATCATCGCGCGCTAAAGTGCGTTAGTCGGCCTCGAAGTCAACATACTGTAGTTTCTGCTGACGCTCAATCTGCAGTACCACCGCATCTCCCGCTTTGAGCTGGCGCAGGGCGGCCCTCAGTTGTTGAATCGATTCAATCCGAGTGCGATTGAGAGCATGGATGATGTCCCCGGCGCGCAGATCCGCCGCCAGCGCGTTCAGGTCCAGCGATCGGCCCAGCACCACCACGCCGGAGGGTATGCGAACGTCCGGCATGGCCGTGCGCAATCGCTCATCGAAGTCCATGGCAAAGATTCCCAGCCTGCCGATTCGATTATTGGGATCAATGAAGTCGACCAGTTGGTCCGCCTGGTCGTGCGATTCAAGTGCGGGAACGTTGAGGGAGAGATGCTCGGAGCCGCGCAAGATCTCCATCCGGACAACTTCATCGGGAGGATGGAGATAGAGCATAGCGGTGAGTCCCGGCAATCCCAGGATGGTCCGCCCATCGACCGCAACCACAATGTCTTGCACCTTTAATCCAGCCGCATCGGCCGGTCCTCGCGGAGTCACGTCCGAAATCACGACCCCCCAGTCTTGCGTCAGGCCTAGGCCGGCTGCCAGGGTGGGAGTAACGGTTTGCGCGCCGGCCTGGATCTCCGTTCGGTGCACGTGCCCGTACTTCCGCAAATTCTGGTACACAAACCGGATAACCCGCGCCGGTATGGCAAACCCCAGGCCTTCGCTGCCCCCGCCTTCGCTGAGGATGAAGGTGTTCAACCCGACGACATAGCCGTCCATGTCCACCAAGGGACCGCCGCTGTTGCCACGGTTGATGGGAGCATCGGTCTGGATATAGACCATCGGCTGGTCAGGATCAGGCTGCCGCCAAACCGAACTGACCACCCCCATGGTCACCGAATTCTGCAGGCCTTCCGGACTCCCGATCGCCAAAACCAACTCTCCCGGATGCACCGCACGATTCTTTTGCAGGGGCAGCGTGGGAAAGTTGTGGCCTTCCACCTTGAGCAGGGCCAAATCCGTTTCTTTGTGCAGGCCCACGAGCGTGGCGTCCAGAATCTGCGCTTTGCCCACGGGTTGGATCTCCAGGGGCGATACGGCCGCAGGGGTTGGCAGCACCACGCGAATCCGTTGTGCGCCTTCCACTACATGAGCATTGGTCATGATGTAGCCATCAGGATCGACTATGACTCCCGAACCAATGGCCCGCTGGCGCACGATCAGGGCGACACCGGCTTTGCTGGTCGCTTCCACCGGCGCCAGACCGGTGGCCTGGATCTGAACCACTGCGGGAGACACTTTGGACACGAGCGCTTGGAGTGAGCTGTTGAATTGACGCAGCACCTCGGTGCGAGATGCCGTGCTTTCCGCCTCTCTGGCCGGCGTATCGGCTTGTGCGAACACCTGCGGGGTTAAGAACAGTGAGACGAAGCTGGTGATCAAAGCAAAACGTAAAAGGGATGCTTTCATGGTCTCACTCGTTTCCACTGCTTGTCGGAGGCGAATTCAACGGGGCGTTGTTGAATGGGGAGATGTCACGGGCGCCTCAGAACTCACATTTTATCAGTGATCAGACCATGCCCGGCGCTCAGACTGCGTTGCGTGTAGAAATGAAGAGTGTCGCCTTGAGGCCGCCCCAGCGCGGCCAGAGAGGCTCAGTAGCCCTCGTCTGCCGGCTCAAGTCTGACCTTGCCTCGGAACTTACGATAGATAAAGGCAAAGTAGCCGAGCGCCAGGATCACGCCTACGCTCCACCAAGCGAGACCCACGATCAAGCCATGGCGGCCGGTCGCGGTGTTGTAGATCGTGAGGCTGTAGGCGGGATCGATGGCCGCGGGCATCACATTCGGATAGAGCCCGAAAGCCGCTCCCACCAACATGCCAGCGAGGTAGAGGCTGGACCCCGCAAAGGCCAGCTTGTCTCTTCCCTTGCGGGCAGCCCAAAACATTGCGCCCAGGCATCCGAAAACAATAATCGGGATCAAGAAACCGATGGGATGAGCCTTGTAATTGTCGAGGACTTGAGGCCGCACCGAGAGGGTAGCCGCCAAGCTCGCGCACGTCAGCAGCACGAGCATGGGCAACAGCAGCATGGCAATGCCGCGAGCGCGGGCGTTCAACGCGCCCTCCGTCTTGGTGGCCACGTAGAGACCACCGTGGACGCCTAGCGCAGCCAGCGCCACCACCCCCGCCACGATGGTGTACCAGTCGAGGATGCCGGGATGAGGTCCGACCTTCCAGTTGGTCCACAGCGGCTCGAAAAAGTATCCGTCGGGAGCAAGGGGCACGCCCCGGATCACGTTGCCCAGCGCGGCGCCGAAGAAGACGGCCAGCAGCACGCTGGAGAGGGAGAATACGCCGTCGAAGAAGCTTTGCCACACTTGGTTGTCAATGTGGGTGCGGAACTCAATCCCGACAGCGCGCAGGATGAGCAGCCACAACACCATCATCAAAGGCAGGTAGAAGCCACTGAAACTCGATGCGTAGAGCAGGGGGAATGCGAAGTAGAGCGTGCCGCCCGCGGCCAGCAACCAAACCTCGTTGCCGTCCCACACCGGGCCGATGGTGCGCAACACCAACCGGCGCTCCCGGTTCGTCTTGCCGAGCAGCAGATAAATGATACCCACGCCGATGTCGAAGCCGTCCAACACCACATAGGCGGTGAGCATCAGGGCAACGAGAATGAACCAGAGCGTTTCCATCAAAGCCCCTGCTTAACCGGCGTGAAGCTCGGCCGCTCGGCCGGAACTGGTTCGGGGCCATGTTCGATTTCACGCCGCACCAGGAAAAGGAACAGGATGCCCAGCACGGTGTACATGCCCATAAACCCCAACAGGGTGAATAGCCCGTTACCCGCGGAAACTGTCCGGGAGTAACCCTGGTCCGTCCGCAGCAGGCCATATACGAGCCAGGGCTGGCGTCCCAGTTCTGCCGTGAACCAGCCGGCCGTGTTCGCAATGTACGGGAACGGCACGCTGAGCATCAGCACCCACAGCATCCAGCGCGCGTCGAACAGCTTGCCACGCCACAACAGAAATGCCGCCACTACCATGATGGCGATGAAAATCGTGCCCAGGCCCACCATGATGTGGTAGCTGTAGTAGAGCAGCGGTATGTTCTGCGGCCAGGCTTCCGCGGGGAACGCGTCCAGGCCCTGAACCTGCGCTCGCCACCGCCGGTAGGTGAGGAAACTCAGCATTTCGGGGATGACGATGGGGTTGTCGATGTTACGCGCCGCCGTGTTGGGCTGACCGATGAGAACCAGGGGCGCGCCGGGTTGGCTTTGGAAGAGCGCTTCCATCGCCGCCAGTGTCACCGGCTGATGCTGCGCTATCATCCCTCCCTGGCCGTCGCCGGTGGGATACACCTGCAGGATGCTCGCGACGATTCCCGCCACTACCCCCACCTTGACGAAGATCCGAGCGTGCTTTTGGTGCCGCCCGCACAGCAGGTAAAACGCGCCCATCGCAGCCATGGCAAAGGCGCCGGTGATCACCGCGCCGCTCATGTTGTGGGCGTACTGCCACCAAGCCCAAGGGTTCAACACCAATCCCCAAAAGCTGCTGAGCTGAAACGACCCATCAGGGGTACGCGTGTAGGCCACGGGGTACTGCATCCACGCGTTGGTTGCAATGATGAAGAAGCCAGACAGCCAGGAGCCCAGGAACACTGCGAAAGCCGCCCACCAGTGGCCTTTGGGGCTGAGACGCTTCTCTCCGTACAAGAACAGGCCGAGGAACGCCGATTCCAGGAAAAACGCAAACACGCCTTCCATGGCCAGCGTCTGTCCGATCACCCCTCCCGCGAAACGGGAGAAATGCGACCAGTTCGTGCCGAACTGGAACTCCATGGGGATGCCCGTCACTACCCCGAGCACAAAATTGATGCCGAAGATCTTGGCCCAGAAGCGGGCAGCCTGGTTGTAAATCTCATCGTTCTTGCGCAGGGCCAGCGTCTTCAGCACCACGATCAGTGGCGCCAGACCCATGGTCAACTGCGGAAACAGGTAGTGAAAAGTAACCGTGAAGGCAAAGTGCAGGCGGTGAATTAGGAGAGCGCTATCCATCTTCGAACCCCAGTATAGAAGGAAGCGGGGCCGCCAGCGTGCGTCCAACACATTATGTGGGACTCCCAACAAGAGTGCGCGCGGCAGATGTCGTTGCGCTGGCGTCGAACTTGCCGGAAAGAAGCATGCCCGCGTTGGGCACTACAGTCTTCAAACCGAGTTTCTGCAAAGTTTGGAACACCGTGCAGGTAGCCGCCGAGACCACCGGCAGGCCGCACGTGGCTTCCACGACCGGCACCGCGGCGAGGGATGGCATCTGCACACAGGCGGAGAGCACCACGGCGTCGGCGCCATCGATTTTCAGGCGTTTGAAAATGTCCACCAGCGCCAGAGGATCGCGAGCCCCGACTTCCAAATTGTCCGGAATCTCCAGCGAGATGCTGTCCACGATCTGGAAGGCTTCTCCCTCGATGTAGTCGCAGACCAGCTTGGTCAGCGAACAAACGTAGGGTGCGATGACAGAAATCTTCTTCGCGCCCAGCGTCTTCAAACCATGTACCAGCGCGCCAGCACTGGAGACGACCGGCGCCGGAGCGCCATTCTCCACGGTCGCCTGGTGCAGCCTGGCCTCGGATTCGCGATGGTAGCCCTTGCCCATGCTCATGATCGCGACCAGACAGGCGTAGAGCAGCACATCGACGCGCGCGTCCGACAACTCCAGAGCGCAACGCACCGAGTCGCGGTCCATGGCCGCCAATTCTTCCTTGGTGACGCGCTTCATGCGCATTCGGCTGGAATGAAAGGTAAATCGCTCCGGCTCCACGGTCTCGCGGGCGCGCAGCATGGCAGGGATTTCCGTTTCCATCGTGATGTTGGAGCTGGGGACGATTTGCCCGATACGATAACTCCGTTTTGACATGGCAAGTTCTCCGCGCGATCAGACCCAGTATATAGATGAGTCCCAGAGTCATGGAGGCTTGGCAAAAGAGGATTTCCCAAACCGCAGCCTTTGTGCCACGCTGTGATTGACTCTGGTGAGCCGCGGCTCACCCTGGGGAACTGGACAGAGCCATGACCGACGATGCGAAACTCAATCCTGCGGCCCTCGCGGGCTTAAAGGTGATCGAGCTTGGGCAACTGATTGCCGGCCCCTTTGCTGCCAAGCTGCTGGGGGAGTTCGGAGCCGAGATCATCAAGATCGAGCCGCCCGAAGGCGGCGATCCTTTGCGCACCTGGCGCAAGCTGGAAGATGGAACCTCGCTGTGGTGGCATGTGCAGTCACGCAACAAGAAGTCGGTGACCCTTGATCTCAAAGTTCCTGCCGGCCAGGAGATTCTGCGAACACTCGCCCGGGACGCCGATGTTCTCATTGAAAACTTCCGTCCCGGCACCCTGGAGAAGTGGGGGCTGGGCTGGGAGCGCCTGTCCGCGATCAATCCGAAACTGATCATGGTTCGTATCTCCGGCTACGGCCAGACCGGACCGTACCGGGACTTGCCGGGATTTGGCCTCATCGGTGAAGCCATGGGCGGACTGCGCTATCTGACCGGGGAGCCCGATCGGCCTCCGGTACGCTGCGGGATAAGCATCGGCGATTCCGTCTCGGCCCTGTATGCCGTGATCGGCGTGCTGCTCGCTCTGCAATGCCGGCAGCGAAATCAGGGGCAGGGTCAGTGTATTGATGTAGCGCTCTACGAGTCGGAGGTTTTTCGTCGGCTTGGCTGGAATCCGCGGCGACAAGAAGCTAGGCATCCAGCAGCTCGAGATCGCCGCCGACCATGGCCACTACCTGCGGCCGTTTGCGAAGATTTTGCTAAGGAGACTCTGAACAAGTTCTGCCTTATCCACAAGAAGTAAAGTTAGAGTGGGGAAAGCGGGAGGATTCGCAGAGGAATGAGACAGGAGACACTGGCGATGATGAACGGATTTGAGCGGTACAGCAAGAAGACGCGGCGGTC
>JBIOFT010000089.1:0-15776 GCA_044447375.1 Terriglobales bacterium
CGAACCCGGCCACAGCCGGTCAGGGGTTTGGCGTGAATGACGTCGTTTCCTATAGCACGATCGGCTCGAGCTATCAGAGCCTCCTGACTCCCGGAAACGCTAACTTCAACCAGCCGGAGAAGGTCTTCCCGAGCAACGCACGGACCATGAGCTTGGTCATGAAGTTGATCTTCTAGTCGCAACGCTCAGACTCGGGGCACTCTCGGAGTGCCCCTTTTTTTTTGTTTGCTGGGCGAAGATTGGAGAAGCGGTGTTTGGTGAGCGCGGAAGGAATCGAACCTGACCGCCGGATTAGTTTTTTTCAGTTCACGAACCCGCTGGCCACGGTCTGGAGTGCATCTTGGCGCTGTAGGGCATCGAGAAGGGATGGCATGTCGGACGCTTCGCCGATGCCATCCGCGAGGGCATGTTGGAGGTGAATGAAAAGGCGTGTTTCATCGGGGCAAGAAACTTTCTGAAGTACAACGAGCCTGAAGGTCCCAACAGCGTCTGCAAGGCGTGGGTTGAAGCCCTCGACCTCATCCTCGAGTGCCCCGAGAAACGGCAGCTAATCGCAAGGTGCCGCAGATACTTAGACACATGTTCGAAGAAGTTTCGAGATGCCATGCCAGATGCCATGTCAGACGCGAGTCCGATCACACCGCCCGTTAACGGCTTAACGGGCGTAAACTGAATGAGTTGGCCGACGATACGGGCCCGTAGCTCAGCGGTAGAGAGCAGGGGACTCATAATCCCTTGGTCCCTGGTTCGAATCCAGGCGGGCCCACCATGAAAAGGAGGTCCCTCGCCGGGCTCGGGATTTCGGCAGCGGGCTCCCGCTTGGCGCACGCCCGCTAGCGCCTCAAGTTCGAATCCAGGCGGGCCCACCACTCACATTATGAAGCTTTTCAAGCAACTACTGCGCCGCCGCGAGCTACTTGTGCCGATCCTGATGGCTGCTACGGCATTGCTGATTACGCCGGTCGCCGGTGCCCAGACTGGAGGTAAGGACGGCGGCCCCGCCAAAGCTCCGTCCGCTATATCGGAGTTGCCGCCCGGCAGCCCGGAGTTGATGCGGCCGGAGGAGCTGGCGAAGGCTCTCCAGTCGTCCGCGAAACCCATCGTTCTCAATGTTGGCCCGCGCGTGATTTACTTGCAGGCGCACATTCCCGGCGCCGAGTACATTGGACCCACGGCCAAGCCAGAGGGGCTCGAGAAACTGCGAGCACGCGCGGCCTCGTTGCCGCGCCATTCGTTCCTGGTAATTTATTGCGGCTGCTGTCCGTGGGAACACTGCCCCAACATCCGGCCGGCCTATAAGGAGCTGAAGCAAATGGGCTTCACCAGGCTAAAGGTACTCTACATTGCGAACAGCTTCGGCTCCGACTGGGTGGAGAAAGGCTACCCAACCGCCAAGGGCGAGTAGCGCACTGGATCGGCGGGGCTGGTGACGGGGTGACAAGGAAAGCAGCAGTCTTTATAGCTGTGATCGGATTGGTCGCCGCCCTATACTTGCATCGGCGAATTTCCAGCCCCACACCCTCGAGCTCCACCTCGTCTGCACCCGCGATCAACCTGATAGACCTCAGGGGAAACGCCCTCAACCCCTCCCGCTACACAGGCCAGGTCGTATTGATCAATTTCTGGGCGGCGTGGTGCACTCCCTGCCGCGCGGAAATCCCGCAGTTCATGACGTTGCAGGACCAGTACCGCTCGCGATGGTTCCAAGCCGTGGGCATCTCCCTGGACGACATCGGCCGCGACGGTTTCATCCGTGCAAAGCATGAAGGCGCGACCGATTTCCCCACGCTGGAACAGGAGATCACAGCCCTGCTCCAATCTGGCCAGTAACCCTGTTCCGGCCCGCAGTTTTGCGGGCGCGCTCAGAACTGAGTCTCCTCCTCCGCCCTCGGCTTGGCGCCCGTTGCGGCGGCTTTCACGCGGTGGAAAGCGGCGATGGCTTCGTCTGCCGACGTGTAGGTTCGGAAGACCTCGTCGAGCCGGGTGACCCGCAAGACTTCCCGGCACTTGGGCGACAGATCGGCGAGCTTGAGTTCGCCGCCGCGGTTGCGGGCGGAGATGAACAATCCAACCAACCCCGCCAGCCCCTCGCTGTCGATCTGCTCAATGCCGCCAAGATGCAGAACCACGCGATTGGTCTCCTTCAAGAGAGACAGCACGGTCAGGCGCAGCTCATCCACCTCCTGGCCGAAGACAATGCGTCCCCGGCAGCGGACGACAGCCACCTCTGCCTGCCTGACCACATCCAATCGCAGTTGCATCGAAGCCTTCTATTGACGGCCGGTGGGCCGCAGTCGGCGAACGTATCATAGGCCAGAAACCGATGCCGCGCGACGGAAACTGCGCATCCTGATCCCGGCCCAGCCACCCCGGAGGAGGCAAATCCGGACCTCTCGTCCCGGATAGAATGCCAGCAAAAACAGAGTCTTCGCACTTCATGACAGGTTCCGAAATGGGTTGGTCCGGGCAACGCTTCCAACAAAAAGTTTTCCACAGCAGCGGCGGAGATCTCTTCGCATCTAAACTGGGTAAGCTGTGGGGTGCCGGCCAACTTCAAGGCTGGCCCGTCGCCATGATTGCCAAGTGCGCTAACCCCGTTTGCTCGGCCCCGTTCCATTACCTGCGTGAGGGCAAGGTTTTTCGCATGGAGTTCGATCCCGCGGGCAACCCTCTCGGGCGACAGTTGGCGGGCAGTCCCAGGCCGGTTCGCAAGATCGAGCATTTCTGGCTTTGCGGGCCTTGCTCTGCCACGCTGACCCTGGTGATGAACCGGGGCAAAGTCGAGACCGTCTCGATCGAACCGGAAGTGCTCACGCGTGCCGCGGCATCGTAAGAACCAAAACGCCGGGCCCACCCGCCTGCCCACGCCAATTATCGACGCTTTAGAATCCCACCGTCTGCCAAGTAGATGGACCCATTGACGGCCCCTGTGATTTTCAATTCCGTCTCTTTAGCGGCACGATCCTCATTGACTAGCCGATAGTCTCTTGACGCAACTAACTCCCCGGTAAAGTCATTCCATACCTTGCATCTGTTGACATTACGCTCTGTATCGACCGAGCATTGAACATAAACCCCGCCATCAGCTCCGCCTGCCCAAACAGCCGTGTTGGGAACACCAGAGGGGCGTGTCTTGGGCTCTAGGGAAGCAGGTCCACATGCAGAGAAGGTCACCGTCAGCACAAACACCCAGATCCAAATCAGAGCCTTCACACATCCTCCTTGCTGGCGGCCAGGCTGGCCTCCGCCGCGTCGTACTTGCCCGTCAGGTCGTACCAGCGGATTCGCAGTAAGTCGATCAACATCCTGAGGCCGTCTGGGATGGGGTTGATCTTGGAGCGCTGGTCATGCGCCCACTCCACCGGCACCTCCGCGGTCACCATTCCGGCCTTGTTGGCGAGAAACAGAATCTCGGGATCGAACCCCCAGCGCTCGACGCGCTGCCGGGGGAAGGTGGCTTGCACAGCCCGCCGGGTAAAGGCCTTGAGGCCGCACTGGGTGTCCTTGAAGCGCAGGCCGAGGACGATCCGCAGCAGCAGGTTGAAGAGGCGGCCGAAAAACTGGCGGTAGCGAGGCTGGCGCTCGGTCTGGAGCTCGGCACGCAGCCAGCGCGAGCCAATGGCGATGTCCGCGCCTTGCTGGATGGCGGCGATCAGCTTCTCCGCCTCATAGATGGGCGAGGAAAGGTCGGCGTCGGTAAACAGGAGCACGTCGCCGCTGGCCTCCATCATGCCGTGGCGGACGCTGTAGCCCTTGCCGCGGTTGCCGGGATTCTCGACCAGCCGGACGATTGGATTGCGGCGCGTCCACTCGCGTACGATCTCAGGCGTGGAATCGCGCGAGCCGTCATCGACCACAATGACTTCCGCCGTCCACCTCATCTCGGCCAGGTAAGCCAACACCTTGTCGAGCGCGGCCTCGAGGCGCTGGCCTTCGTTATAGGCGGTAATGACGATGCTGTACGTAAGCCGCTCCGCGTCCAGCTTACGCCGCGCTTTCGCAAAAACAAAAACGCCACGGATTTTCGCCGATCAAATTACTGATCTGCGTTTATCCGTGCCGCTCCGTGGCTTGGGTTTACGCCGCGCGCCGTTGCTGCTCGAGCATGTTGAAGAACTCGTGGACCAACTCGCGGTCCCAGAGACCGGCGCGGGCTTCTTCCTCCATGGTGCGGCGGGACTCGTCGTGGCCCAGCGCCGGCTTGTAGGGGCGCTCGGTGCGCAGGGCGTCGTAGACGTCGACCACCTGGAGGATGCGCGCCAGCAAGGGAATGTCGTGGGCGCGCAGGCCGTCGGGATATCCGCTGCCGTTCCAGTGCTCGTGATGGCTGCGGATGATGGGCAGCACCCGGCGCAGCGACTTCAGCGGCTTACAGATGTTCTCCCCGATGATGGGGTGCTGCTTCATGATCGCCCATTCTTCCGGGGTGAGGTCCGTCCCTTTCTTGAGCACTTCGTCGGGGATGCTGATCTTGCCCAGGTCGTGCAGCACGCCGCCGCGCTTGAGCGCGGTGACCGACTCCTCGTCCAGCTTGAGGTGGCGTCCCAGGTTGCTGGCGTAAATCGAGAGGCGGTCGCAGTGGCCCTCGGTGTAGGGATCGCGCGCCTCCACCCCCAACGCCAGCGTGAACAGCACCACCTCGACACTCTCCAACTCGTCGGTGAACTCTTTCAGCTTGAGCAGCGAGTGCACGCGCGCGAACAGCTCTTCCGGGAAGATGGGCTTGTTCAGGAAGTCGTCGGCGCCGGCCTCGATGCCGCGGATCCTGTCCCCGCGGTCGGTCAGGCCGGTGATCATGACGATGGGAATCAGCCGGGTGAAGGGGTCCTCCTTCAACTCGCGGCACAGCTCGTATCCCGATTTGCCGGGCAGGATCACGTCCAGCAGGATCAGGTCCGGCTGCTGCTTCTGGATCGCCTGCTGCGCTTCCTCGGCGCTGGCGACGCTGGCGAACTCGTAGCCGCGCGAAGAGAGCAGCTCGCGAGTGAGTAGGATGTTGTCGGGATTATCGTCCACGATGAGGATGCGCTGCGCTCGGCGCCGCCCCGGAACTTCGACTACTGCAGGCGATGAAGGTACGGCCTTACCCAAGGGATGCATGGTTCTGGCCCGTCCGCTATTCTAAGCCAAACCCGGACCCCTTGGGGACAACCGGCCGTGCGCAGCGAATTTTTCCTTGCCGATCTTGGTGCTCCCCGCCGCACCCGGTTCGCGGTCGCGTTCCCCGATTTGCGCCAATCGCCCACCAGCGATTACGCTTTGCCTCATGCGCTCGAGCCGGTTCCTTGTCGTAGGGTGGGTGGCGCTGGCCGCCGGCGTGATGGCGGCGGCTTCCGGGTCCCACGCCATCTATTTCGGCGCTGCCACCGAGGCGCAATGGTTCGTGGGCGCCCGGGAGCAAGCTGCGCTCAAGCTCAAGGTCCGTCCCCTTTACGTGGACGGCAAGCTGAAGGAGTTCACCACCGGCCCGTCGCGCGACATCACCGACCGCGCCTTCGTGGTGCGCAAGGTTTACCGGGTCAATGACCGTTTGCCGACCGACCCCAAGCAAACCCCGAAGTGGAAGTGGCAGCGCGCGGGATGGTTGCTGGTGGACCGCCCGACCGGCCGGGTCAGCGAGCTCCACCTGCCGGATTTCGACCCGTTCTATTCCACGGCGAGCTGGTATCGTGACTACGTCGCGTATTGTGGGGTTTCCAGCGACGCCCAGAGGGTATACGCCGTGGTGGCGCAGATCGGGGTGAAGAAGCCGCTGGTGCGCAAGGAACTGGGACACGCCCACGGCGGCGATCTGCCGGATTCCGAGTGCGACGCGCCCACCTGGCAGCGCCCGCCGGTGCGGGTCACCATCGTCCCCAAGGATGGGCAGCCCGTCACCTTTGCCATCCACCGCCAAGCCGCGGAGGTGCCCTCTGACCACGAGGCCGAAGAATGAAGTCGCTTGACGAATACCTGAAGGATGCCGAGCGCGCCCACGGCCACATCTGCGCCGGGCAGGTGCTGGGAGTGCGCATGGCCATGCTGGGCCTGGAGCGGCTCGGGATCGAAGACCCGCAAGGCAAGGACCGCAAGCGCCTGGTGACCTTCGTGGAGATCGATCGCTGTGCCACCGATGCCGTGGCCGTGGTCACCGGATGCCGCCTGGGCAAGCGCGCGCTGAAGTTCCGCGACTGGGGCAAGGTGGCGGCTACGTTTGTCGATACTGCCGGCGGGAAGGCCATTCGCGTCGCGGCCAAGGAATCCTCCAAAGCTCTCGCCCGCTCCCTGCATCCCGAGATCGCCGACAGAAACCGGCAGCAGATGCTGGCCTACCGCGAGATGCGCGAGGAAGACCTGTTCGACTTGCAATGGGTGAAGGTCGAGCTGCCGCCCGAGGAGTTCCCCGGCTACAAGGGCGAGCGCGTGGTCTGCGAGAAGTGCGGCGAGGGGATCAACTTCAAGCGTGAAATCCGGTGCGACGGGAAAGTCTTATGCCGCGCGTGTGCCGGAGGAAGCTACTACGTGCCCGCGTAGCGCCGCCAAAATCCACCACGGAGACACGGAGATCAATAGGACCTCTCCGGAGCCCGGCTTGGTTGACAACCCACTGAAATGGGGCTAGCGTTGCAAGTGAGCGAGCACCCCTTCTCTCTCTTTCAGATCTCCTGAACTAAGTCAGCCCGTCTGAAGTTTCCCCTCTTAGCCTACTGCACGCAACCCAGGAGGTTGACATGTTTGCTCGCATCGTTTCCATGCGCTTGAAAGCCAACACCCAGCGCGAATTTAACGAAAGCTATGACCAGCAAGTGGTTCCCACCCTTCGCAAACAGCAGGGCTTCAAAGACCACTTGTTGTGCGTGGTTCCAGGCGGACCCGAAGCCGTCAGCATCACCCTGTGGGACAGCAAGGAGAGCGCGGATACGTACAATCGCGCCACCTATGCCGACGTGCTGAAGACTGTGGCGAAGTCGATCGAGGGCACGCCGGAAGTGCGAACCTTCGAGCTCGCCTCTTCCAGCTTCCACAAGATCGCCGCCCGCGTAGCAGCCTAACAACAGCCTGCGCTCTGGATCCGAGGAAGGGCGCGTACTGGCCTTTCCTCCTTTCCTCAAAATCACAGGCACGACCCTGCGGACAGATCAAGAAATCGAGGTTACCCATGATTCCGAAACTGATGAAGTGGATCGCGATTGCCGCGTTGCTCCTGGCCCTGTTCTGGCACCCCTTCGCGGAGAACCGGAGACTACTGCAGTTCGCGATCCTAGCGGGAGCTGTCGCAGTTGTGGCGCAGGCGTTTCGTGCCGGGCGCTACCTCTGGGTGGGCATGTTCCTCGCCGCGGCGGGCCTTTTCAATCCCATCTGGCCGGTTCCCTTGTCTCCGAGCATGTTTCTGTTTCTGGATGCGATCACCCTGGTTCTCTTCATGGTCTCGCTGCGCGGGTTGGAGACGGAACCCAAGCTGTCCATCGCCTCCATCACCGATCGTACGCCGGGAAGCGAATCGCTCTGAAGCCGCGAATCGGAGGGAGACGATTACTGTGGACCACCCGGTAAGAACCTTGCTGTATGAGTTCTTCGTTGAACCGTTCTGGCAGCTTTTGAGGCGAAGGTTCGCGGCAAATGTCTACTCCCCTCCAGAGAAGACCGCCGCAAAGAAGGCCGCATGAAGGTGTCTGCCGGCGAGGCGTGCAATCAGACTCGTCCCATTTCCCCAGGTATCAGGAATCATTAGCGAACTTCCGAGGAATATCACTGTGAACCAACCATCTCCGAACTTAGACACTCGCCAGTCATTAAAGAAAAAGAAGCTGCTTCTCGTTGACGCGAACCCAGGTAAGAGCGCTCTGCGGGTCAAGATCATGGGGAAAGCGGGCATCGAGGTGGACTGCGCCAGCGATGCCATGGCGGCACGCGTGCTCTGGCGCGCTAATTCCTATAGTCTCGTGCTGATCGATCTCAGGCACGACGCCGAGAGCGCGGCGGAATTTTGTGCCGAGATCAAGACCGACAGTCCGCGACAGGCCGTCGCATTTCTGGTCGGCAAACCGGCCTACCTGTCTCCGTCGCAACAGCCCGAACTGCCTATAGAAACTGCCCCCTCGGAAGGTTGGACGGAAAAGGTCACCATGCTCCTGGATGGGGAATGCAACGTTCCTCCCGTGCGGGGTGGGTTTCAGGAAGCGGTCTGGCGGATGTCCGCCAACCGATCCCTGAATGATTCCCGGCAGAAGAAAACATCGTCGCTCTCCTTTGGCGAGGCCGTGAGACTCATCCAAAGTAAGCACGGGCTGGCGTCTTAATGGCTGCTTTAGTCGTGTAGCCTCACGCGGCAGCGCGGGCGTGCTCATAGGCGTGTCCCAGGCGGAAGAGCGTCGGCTCGTCGAAGTGCCGGACCATGATCTGCATGCCGACGGGCAGCCGTTCCCGCGAATTGCCACAAGGAATCGAGATTCCCGGCACGCCCACAAGGTCGGCGGTCACCGTGAAGATATCGGCCAGATACATGGAGAGCGGATCGTCCACCTTCTCGCCGAGCTTGAATGCCGGCGTGGGGCTGGTGGGTGTGATGATGGCGTCCACCTTCGTGAAGGCTTCTTCGAAGTCGCGGGTCAGCAGCGTTCGAACCCTCTGTGCTTTCAGGTAATAAGCGTCGTAATAGCCGGCGCTCAGCGCGTATGTGCCCAGCATGATGCGCCGCTTGACCTCTGCGCCAAACCCCTCGTCGCGGCTGCGGCGGTACATCTCCGCGAGCGTGCCGCTCTCCCGTGAGCGGTGGCCGTAGCGCACGCCGTCGTAGCGCGCCAGATTGGAAGACGCTTCCGCGGTCGCGACGATGTAGTACGTGGGGATAGCGTAAGCGGTGTGCGGCAGCGAGATGGGCACAACCTCGCAGCCCGCCTTCGCGGCCAGCAGTTGGATCGCGTCTTCCACCGCGGTGCGGACTTCCGCGTCCATGCCCTCGGGGAAATACTCCTTGGGGACGCCGATCTTCATACCGCGCACCGGTTTACCGATCTCGGCCGCATAGTCGGGCACGGGAATATCGGCGGAGGTGGAATCCAGGGGATCGCGTCCGGCAATGATTCCGAGCAGAAGGGCGGCGTCCTTCACCGAGTGGGTGAACGGGCCGATGTGATCGAGAGACGACGCGAAGGCAATTAGTCCATAACGCGAGACGCGTCCGTAGGTCGGCATCAAGCCCACCACACCGCAGAACGACGCCGGTTGGCGGATGGAGCCTCCGGTATCGGAACCCAATGCGGCGAGCGCGAAGCCCGCCGCAACCGCGGCGGCCGACCCCCCGGAAGACCCGCCCGGGACGCGCGTCTTGTCGCGCGGGTTGCGCACCGGACCGTAGGCCGAATTCTCCGTTGACGAGCCCATGGCGAACTCGTCGCAGTTAGTCTTTCCCAACACCACCGCACCGGCCGCTTCCAGGCGCGCCACCGCGGTGCAGTCGTAGGGAGGAATGTAATTTTCCAGAATCTTCGACCCAGCAGTCGTGCGCACGCCGCGCGTGACCATCACGTCTTTGATGGCCACGGGCACGCCGGCCAGCGGAGGCAACGTGTCGCCTTTGTCGGCCAGCGCGTCCACGCTGGCGGCTGCCGCCAGCGCACGCTCTTTCGAGAGCGTTAGGAACGAGTGGATTTCGCCGTCCTCCGCTGCGATCTTGCTGTAGAAGTCTTGCGCCAGACTGGTGGCGGTGACTTGCCGCTCGCGAATGGCGGTGACGGCGCTGGCGACGGTGAGGGAGTTCAGATCCATTTCTACTGCACGAAGTTGCCTTCGGTGTCAGAAGTCGGCGATTCCATCTCCCGGTCGAAACTCTCGCGAATGGCGGCGAGGGTTTCTTCGCGGTTAATGCCCTTCTCTTTGGCTAATGCATCTGCCACGTGGCGCGCGGCATCCGAGAGCACGATCCCCCAGGCAATTGCCTCTTTGTCTTTCCATGCACCGATTTGCAGGCTGCAATGCAGCCCACCTTTGGCAATCCAGGCGCGCAGCATCTCGCGGCTATGTGGGTCCTCTAATGCACCCGGAGGGATGGCCAGTTCCTGATCTTTTCGCATCGAAATCTCCGTCGCTTTGGGAATTACCGCTCGATGACCTTGGGAACTTTGAAGAACGTCCCGTCCGACTCGGGCGCGTTCGCGAGCGCGAGCTTGTGGTCGAGGGACTTGCCCAGCGCGTCGGCGCGCATGGCGTATTCGAACCTGGCGATGCCCTTCTTTTCCGGGACGCCGTAGCGTTCGGAAACCTGCGCCATCGGCGGCACGCCGCTGGTATCCAACTGGTTGAGCCGCTCCACGTATTCGAGGATGGAATTCAGGTCGCGCACCATGCGGGTGCGCTCTTCCGGCGTGAGCTCCAGGTTGGCAAGGTCGGCCACGTACAGCACGTCTTTTTCGCTGACCTTCATCCCTCAGGCTAGGCCGCGCCTTTCTTCTGCGGTGTTTTCTGCGGCGGCACGAACTCGATCTTTTCCACCTTCTTGCTCAGCATGGTGTTGAGCAATTCCAGGTAGCGCGGAACGAAGGCGGCGAGATTGGCGCCAAGCCTCGTCCGGCACGCGTACCCGCAATACCCCCTCATGGAACTCCAGCACCTCGGTCTTGTCCGCCACCGGTTGCCCACAAACCAGCCCCC
This sequence comes from Terriglobales bacterium, assembly GCA_044447375.1. Lineage (GTDB taxonomy): Bacteria > Acidobacteriota > Terriglobia > Terriglobales > Acidobacteriaceae > JAHFUA01. The sequence goes on from JBIOFT010000089.1 coordinate 10,630, forward strand.
AGGCAATGCCTGCCGCATCCTCCGCTGGCGCGCGGCGCAATATGTCCGCGACGATCTTGTGGAAGCCTGCGCGCGCAGGTTCCATACTCGCCTCTCTCTCGGCCAGTTGTCTGACGTTTCGCGGCGCGCATACAGCCACTGCATCCCATGCAGTGTGGGGGACCAGATTGTAGCATCCAGTTGCTTCAAAGCTATCCAGCCGCCGTAGCCAGACCGCAAGTCGTTTGTTAAGAGAGGGTTACATCACGATTCAGGAGAATTCCCGGCGGACGAATTCGCGCGCCTGCTCGGGGTTCTCAAGCCGGCCTTCGAGTTGCGCATCCTCCACCGCCGCGAGGATCTGTTTGAACTGCGGCCCGGGTGCGTAACCCATGGCGATCAGGTCGTCGCCGGTGAGCAAGGGCTGGGGGCGGATCTGCTCCGCCGGCAGCTCGGCTAGCTTCTGGCGCACGAAGTTGTAAAGCGAGAGTTCGCGGTGGCTGGCCAGGCAATCGAGCCGGTGCAGTTCGAGGTGCTCGTCGAAGCGCGGCAGGCGGAAAAAGCGCTTCAGCGTGGAGGGCTTCATCTCCTGCACGTCGGCGAAGCGCATGTGGTTGGCCACCAGGCGCGCGATCTGCTCGGTGTCATGCTTCGAGAAGCGTAGCCGATGGCAGATCTGCTCCGCCATCTTCACTCCTACCTCGACATGGCCGTCGAAGCGGATGCGGTCGGGCGCCACGCGGAAGGTGGGCGGCTTGCCGACATCGTGCAGCAGCGCTCCCATCGCCAGCGTGGCCGAAGCCTTCTCCGGCAGGCCTTCAAGCAACAACAGCGTGTGCACCCACACGTCCCCCTCGGGATGGAATTGCGGCGGCTGCTCGACGCCGTGCATCTTGTCCACTTCCGGCAGCACTTCCTTCAGCAGCCCGGTCTGGTCGAGCAGTTCGAAGGCGCGGCGCGCGTGGCCTTCGGTGAGCATCTTCACCAGTTCGTCGCGCACCCGCTCACGGCTGACATGATGGATCTCGGAACGCAGCGCGCAGATGGCCTCGAACGTCGCCGGATCGATCTGGTACCCGAAGCGCGCGGCGAAGCGGACGGCGCGCAGCATCCGCAGCTTGTCCTCGGCGAAGCGGCGCTCCGGCTGGCCGATGGTGCGGATGATGCCCGCGTTGAGGTCGGCGCGCCCGCCGACGTAGTCCAGCACTTCGTTATTCAGCGGATCAAGCAGCAAGCCGTTGATGGTGAAGTCGCGGCGCTGGACGTCTTCCTTGGGGTCGCGCGTGTAGGTGACCTGGTCGGGATGGCGGCCATCGGTGTAGAGGCCATCGCTGCGGAAGGTGGCGACTTCCACGACCTTGGAAGCATCGTCATCCGCCGGCACCAGCACCACCCCGAACTGGGCTCCCACCGCCCAAGTCCGCGGGAAGAGGCGCATGACCTCGTCGGGCGTGGCGTCGGTAGAGACGTCATAGTCGGCGGGCTCGCGCCCCAGCAGCAGGTCGCGCACACATCCGCCCACCAAGTAGGCCTGGTGGTTGTGCTGGCGCAGGGTGTGCACGATCTCGGTGGCGCGTCGTCTGACTGTGCTGTCGTCGGCCACTAACCCTCCGCCGTCGTGAAGATTGCCTGCGTGTCATCCCAGAAACTCCGACAGCATTGGGCAATCAGGACCGACACCTTCGTGCGATCAATCTCATCCGGCAACCGCGATGCCTTCTGCGCATCCTCACACTCACGGAAAAGAACGCGAGCCATCTCCAGCACTTTGTCCATGGAGTAATGACCTGTGCGGACGCGGATCAACAAGTCCTTTTCGGGCCTGGGAAGTGTTATGTGACCGCTTGTCACGAATTCCTTGCACTCGTACAGCAGACGAATACTGTGCATTGCCGCTTTCACATCAAACCCGAACTCGAGCTCGAGGGCAGGGCGCTGTCCCTTTTTCCCGCGGCCACGCTCGCCAGTCATTCGCTTGAGTTGATTGTCGGCAAAGCCCAAGAAATGGGTGGCCGACGATTTGGCCGCAAAGACATCTTTGTGCGCCAAGACCGCGTCCCAGGCGGGGCTGCGAATGGCGAGCGGAGAGAAAAGAAAGTGCAGTGCAGTCGGGTTCCCCTTACACGCCAGTTCCGCCCACCTGCGCAGAGAGTAGAGGGTGACGTCGATGTCTTTTGGACCGTTGCGGTGGTCGTCACCCGCAGTAGACCAAACGAAATGCGGCAAGGGGGATAAGCCCAGCGCCCGTTCTGGAGGCTCGACATAAACGCCATAGATGTCCATATCGTCCGTCCCATGGATCTTTGCACCATGCAACTGAGAGCCGCCGATGAAGACGTGGATCAGGCATTGGGGGTACGGAAATCCCGTGCCCCTGACGTGTTGGAGCAGATCAGCCATCGGCCGAAGCCTCAGAACCTGACGTACATCCAATATATTAGGTTTGGCTGACTGCTGAGTGCTGATTGCTGAATGCTGCTTACATCCTCGGCATCGAAACCTCCTGCGACGAAACCGCGGCTGCCGTGGTGCACGCGGGCGAGCAGGTGGTGTCGAACGTGGTCGCATCGCAGATCGCCACTCACTGGCCCTATGGCGGGGTGGTGCCGGAGCTGGCGTCGCGCGAGCACCTGCGCGCCATCGTGCCCGTGGTTCGGCGGGCGCTGGAGGAGGCCGGTCAGACCTACGAATCGGTGGATGCCGTGGCCGTCACGCAGGGACCGGGGCTGGCCGGTGCGCTGCTGGTGGGCGTCAGTTACGCCAAGGCGCTGGCCTTCGCGCTGGACAAGCCGCTGATCGCCGTCAACCACCTCGAAGGCCACATCCACGCTGTGCTGCTCGAGGAGAAGCAGAAGGGCAACCGCGCGATCGGTTTCCCGGTGCTGGCGCTGGTGGTCTCCGGCGGACACACGCACCTGTATCTGGCCGAGAAACAGGATCGCGGGTGGACGTACGAAAACGTCGGGCAGACCCGCGACGACGCTGCTGGTGAGGCCTTCGACAAAGTGGCTAAGCTGCTTGCGCTTGGTTATCCCGGCGGCCCGGTGATCGACAAGCTGGCGCGCCACGGCAGTCCAGACGCCGTGAAGTTCCCGCCTGCGCACATCAAGGGGCGCCCGCGTCCGGGCCGCAGCCGTCGCCGGGCCGGCGCAGATACTCCCGGCTCCACGTTTGACTTCTCTTACAGCGGAATCAAAACCGCGGTGCTGCGCTACGTTGAGACCCACAAGATGGAGCCAGCGATTGAGCAACGCCGGCGCGCGCTGGTTGAAATGGAGTCGCCCAAGGCTGACGACGTGCTGAAGCTCTGCGATCGGCAGACGCTCGACTTGGTCGCCTCGTTCCAGCGGGCCATGGTCGCCGACCTGGTCGGCAAGACCTTGAACGCCGCCCGCGAGCTCGACGTTGCCACGCTCTTCATCACCGGCGGCGTGGCCGCCAACAGCGAACTGCGCACGGCTTTTGAGAGCGAGACCTCGATGGCTGGCCTGCCAGTGTATTTCCCCTCGCGCCCGCTCTCGACCGACAATGCCGCCATGATCGCCGCGGCGGCCTATCCCAAGTTCCTGGCACGCGACTTCGCCGGGCTGGAACTCTCCGCGGAAGCCTCTCTGCCGCTGCGGTGAATGCGCGCGCACACCACGGGTGTTGGTGGGGATGCTGCCAGAAATCGGACAGGCTCGACGCTATGCGTCTTCGGTCCCGGTGCGCTCTTCGATGGCCATGTCTTTGAATTCGCTGGCTTCAAAGACCAGGGCACATTCCAGGCACTCGACGAATTCGCTGTCTTCGTCGCGCGCCACGACGCGCACACGCGGGTGCGTGCAGGGCTTGTCCATGCTGACTCGCTGGCGTGCTGCTTCGGAGGATGGTAGGGGCTGGAGTGAACTCATATCCGGAAAATGCCCGGAAACGCGGATATTGTAGCCCGGTCCTGTAGCTTGTCAAGAGCTTGGTAGGAACCCTTGGTAATAAGTATGCCGTCCGCCGGTCACCCCCGGGCCGGTGACCTGCGCGAGGCGCCTGATGGAGCACAGTTGCCCGCATGCACGCGAGTCGTGTAGCGTGCGCCCTTCAGCGCATGCCCAACCAACCACAATCCGGACTGGTGCGCGCCATGGGGCGCTGGACCCTGGTGGCGCTGGTCATCAATTCCATCATCGGCAGCGGCATCTTCGGACTGCCCTCCCTGGTGTGGAAACAGGTCGGAGGCGCGGCTCCCTGGGCCTATCTGCTGGCAGGGGCGGGGATCGGCGTCATTATGGCCTGCTTTGCGGAAGTTTCTTCCCGCTTCACCGAGGCCGGCGGACCCTATCTCTACGCGCGTGCTGCCTTCGGACGCTTCCTGGGAATCGAAATGGGATGGGTGCTGTGGCTGGTACGGCTGAGTGCGGCTGCGGCCGGCGCCAATCTCTTCGTTATCTACTTGGCCGAGTTCTGGACCGGGGCCAAGCAGCCGGTGGCTCGCGCCTTGGTGCTTACGGTTCTGCTGGGCGTGCTGGCGACCATCAACTATCGCGGCGTCAAGTCGGGCTCGCGCCTGAGCAACGTGTTTACGGTGGCCAAGCTGGTCCCGCTGGGCTTGCTCGCCGTTGCGGGCACGGCTTTCATGCTGCTGCGGGGCGGAACAGCACCTTCGACCAGCACTTTCCATCCTGCCGCCGGCGATTGGATCCAGGCGGTGCTGCTGCTGGTCTTCGCCTATGGAGGATTCGAAGCTGCCATGATCCCGCTGGCGGAGGCGAAAGACCCACGCCGCGATGCTCCCTTCGCGCTGTTGGTTTCCCTGGCAGTGTGCGTGGCGCTGTTCACGCTGCTCCAGATCGTGGTGCAAGCAACGCTGGCCAATCCCGGGCAAGCCGATCGTCCCCTGGCTGATGCGGCACGCCAATTTATGGGAACAGCGGGGGCGCGTTTCATCAGCCTGGGCGCGCTCGTCTCCCTGTACGGATACCTTAGCGCCAACATGCTGAACACTCCCCGGCTCACCTTCGCGCTGGCCGAGCACGACGACTTCCCTCCGATCTTTCGGGCGGTGCACCCGCGCTTCCGCACGCCTCATGTTTCCATCGTGGTAAGCGCGGTTCTGGTGTGGTTGATGGCACTGGCCGGCAACTTCCGCTGGAATGTGGTGCTGTCGGCGGTGGCAAGACTATTCGCCTATGGCG
>JBIOFT010000090.1:0-15732 GCA_044447375.1 Terriglobales bacterium
ATCATCTCCACCACTTCCGGGGCGAGAAATCGCTCCAGCGCGGAGCGCTGCATGGCGTGCTCGGCGAGTTCGGCGTGGGTGTGGGCGCTGTCGATGGCGGTGGCCGCCTGCGCCGCCACCACCGTGAGCACGTCCAGTTCATCCTGGGTGAAGGCGGCGGTCTTGTTGAGGTTGTCCACGTACAGCACGCCGGCCAGCCGGTTCCGCGCGATGAGCGGCGCGCAGATGGCGGAGCGCAGGCCGGAGATCATCATGCTCTCGCTGGCGCGAAAACGCTCGTCGGCGGAGAGGTCGGTGATGAGGATGGGCTGCAGCTCGGTCTTCATGCGCTCCAGCACCGAGCGGCTGAGGATGATCTGCGGCTGCTCCTTGCCGGGCGCGACCCGGTAGCGAACTTCGGTTTGGCGGGTGACCTCGCCTTTCTCGTCGAAGAGCATGATGAAGCCGCGCTCCACGCCTTCCACGCGGAAGGCCAGCCCCATCACCTCGGCGGCGATGTCGTCGATGGAGAGCTTGGCGTGCAGGGCTTTGCCGGCGTCGTAGAGCATGCGCAGCAGGAAGTTCTCCCGCTCCAGCTTCTCGAGGCTGGCGCGGGACTGGCGCGCCACGCCGGAATCGGAGACCTTGACCGGCTGGCTGGCGAGGCCGCCGCGCAGCACGTTCTCGATGGCCGAAGGGATGTCGGCGCGGCGGATCTGCAGGGCGGAATCGTCCACCGACTCGAACACCAACTCGTACGCCCCAATGCGCGCGCGGTCGCCCTTGTGCAACTCGACTTCGGCAGCGATGCGCGTGCCGTTCACCATCACCCCGTTGGTGCTGCCGCGGTCGGCGATCACCACCGCTCCCGCCGCTGACTGCTTCACCACCGCGTGGAAGCGGGAGACGCTGGGGTCGTTGAGCACCAGATCGTTGGCATTGCCCCGGCCGACGGTGATGACCGGCTTGGTCAGCTCCAGGATGCCGCGCTTGCCGTCGGGCGCCGAGATGATGAGTCTCGCCATGGCGCGGGCTAGGGCTTTTCCTTCTCCAGGACTTCGTCCACGCCCAGGGTCTTGCCCTTCTCGATCTCGACCGCGCGGTGCACCGTCTTGTAGCCGGGCAGGATGATGGCGAGGTCATACTTGCCGGGCTTGGCCGCCACCTTGGCGGGGGTAGTCTCGGGCGCCGCCGCGTCGTTTAGGGTGATGTGGGCGCCGTCGGGGTGGGTCGTCACCTCCAGAGTTCCCATGTTCTCGGGGGAGCCGCCGCCCTTGAACAGGCGCTTCAGCTTGGACCCCTTGGCGGGAGCGAGCTTCGGCGACAAGCTCAGGGTCTGGCCTTCGGCGAGGGTGACGACGGTGTTCTCATCCTTAAAACCCTCCATGCGCAGGCGGATCTTGTGCTCGCCCTGCGGGACCGCCAGCCGGGCGGGCGTGAACTTGTTGGTGGGTTTTTCGTCCACCAGGATGGCCGCGCCGGGCGGATCGCTTTGCACCTCCACCACCGCGCCGGACACCGACAGCGACACCTCCAGGTTAGTGGCCTTGCCGGCAACCACATCCAGCCTACGCTGCACCGTGCTCCATCCCAGCTTCGAAACACTGAAGGCATGCGGGCCGGCCTTGAGCGGCGGAGAGTCGAAGGGCGTCACGTAAGCCCCGCTGCCGTCGATGGTGACGCTGGCGCCGAGGGGAGTCGAGGTGACGTGGACGGTGCCGGTACCAGTCGCGTCTGCAGCCGGCGCAGGCTGCGGCGCAGGCGCCGGTGGAACCGCTGCCGTCTTCGCCTTGGGTTTGGATGCCGGCCGCGGCGCTGATTGCGGCTGCGGCGGCTCGGGAGCGGGCGTGGTCTCGGCGGACGGCGTCTCCGGCGGCGTGGCGGGCGCGGGGGCCGTTTCCGCGGGAGGCGCAGGCGGTGGTGCTGTCGCAGGCTGCTGCACCGCCGGAAGAGCTTGGGTTGCCGCTGCTTCCTGCCCCGGCTGCTGATGCCGGCGGTACACGCGCCAGGCGGTGAGGGCTGCGATCAGCAGCAGCACCACCACCCCAGCCAGCACGCGCATATTCATTCCCGGCGCGGAGGCTTGTTGGACGGTCGGCGATGGCGGTGCGGGAGCAGGCGCCGCTGCCGCTGGCGCTACGGGCGCTGGCGGCCCTGCCGGAGGCGGCGCCGGTGTCGCGACGGTGCGCCCGCCCGCCGCCGGGAAGGCCGCTGTCGAGAGCAACTGGGTAGCACCCGATTCCGTTCCGAACGATTTGTAGTTCGCCAAATCCGCGGCCAGCGCCGCGCCCGTCTGATAGCGCTCATCCGGCGCTTTGGCCAGCGCCTTGGTCACCACGGCGTTCAGGCCGGGGTGAATGGTTACGTCGAGTTCGCGCGGCGGGATGGGATTCTCGGAGACGATCTTATAGATGATGGTAGTGACGTTCTGCCCGTCGAAAGGCTTTTCGCCGGTGAGCATCTCGTAGAGCAGCACGCCCACGCTGAACAGGTCGGAGCGGCCGTCGATGGGCTTGCCCTTTACCTGCTCCGGCGACATGTAATTGGGCGTGCCCAGCACCTGCCCGGTGGCGGTCATGGTGCCGCCGGCTTTGGCGATGCCGAAATCCATCACCTTCACCGAACCGCTGGCCGCCAGCATGATGTTCGCCGGCTTGATGTCGCGGTGGATCACGCCGTGGGCGTGCGCGTAGTCGAGGCCGGCGCAGACCTGGCGGATGATCTCGATGACCTTCTCCACTGGCAGCGAGCGGTGCTGGCTGAGCAGCCCATGCAGGGTCTCGCCCTCGATGTACTCCATGGCGATGTAGAAGACGCCCTCCTGCTCGCCGGCGTCATAGATGGTGACGATGTTGGGATGGTTGAGCGTGCCCGCCGAGCGCGCCTCGTTCTTGAAGCGTTGCAGCAGGCTCTCAGCGTCGATGCCGTGGGTGTCGAGCCGCGTGGTCTTGATGGCGACGGTGCGGCCGATGTTGGGGTCGGTGGCCTTGTACACCACCCCCATGGCGCCCTTCCCCAGTTCCCCCGTGATGTTGTAGCGCCCGATCTTTTGCAGGCTCATGGCTCGGAGGCTTAAGAAAATAACACCAACGTGGCTCTCACGCACAGGGCGGGGGCGTTTTCTGATTCGTGGCGAAAAGCCTGGGTTATACTAATGGTGCCCGACATTCAGATTATCAGGCATACCTATGGAAACCAGCAAAGTCGGCAAGCGCGGCGCCATCGTCGTCCCAGCTCGCTTGCGGCGCAAGTTCGGCATCGCAGAAGGCGGCCTGGTGATCGCGGAGGAACGGCCCGAAGGCATTCTCATCCGTCCCGCGGTTGCCCTTCCCGTCGAAATCTATACCCCGGAGCGCAAGGCGGAGTTATTGCTCGCGAACGCCGTCGATGCCAAGGATTACCGGGCCGCACTGGCGGAAGTAAGAAAGCTGGGTGTCGATCCCTCCAAAATCTCGCGTCGCAAGCCTCGTAAGTCCAGGGCCTGACCGTGGATCGGCTTTTTCTGGATGCCAACGTGCTGTTCTCCGCCGCCTATCGCCCCGACGCCGGAATCGCCCGCTTGTGGAAGCTCAAGAACGTAGTGTTGCTGACTTCCGCCTACGCCGCCGAGGAAGCCCGAGTCAACCTGGCAGAAGAGGATCAGCGGCGCAGGCTGCAAGAACTGCTCGCACGAGTCAGAATGGTTACTCGCCTGGCACGGCTGCCGCCCAGCGCAATTCTCCCGGCAAAAGACCAGCCAATCCTCCAGGCGGCTCTCGACGCCCACGCCACCCACCTGCTCACGGGGGATAAGCAGCATTTCGGTCAGTATTTCGGCCGGCGCGTCGGCGGCATTTTGGTCTTGCCGCCAGCAGAGTACTTCCGGCGGCCGTCGAAACGGAAATAGCAGGTGTCACGCTGCGCCGCGCTGCCAGCCCTCACAAGTGCTGAAGTGGAACCTATTCACCATATAGTCGCAGCGCGCCGGCGGAGTAATCTATGTCGTAAGCTGATACCATCCGCGTATCCTGGGGGGACCGTTGCAGGAACGATTCATGCGCCGGGCTATCGCGCTCTCGCTGGAGAACGTAAGGTCGGGCCACGGAGGCCCGTTTGCCGCCGTGGTGGTGCGGGGCGATGAGATCATCGCGGAGGGCACGAACCAAGTGACCTCCACCAACGATCCCAGCGCCCACGCCGAGATGCTGGCGGTGCGGGCCGCCTGCCGCGCGCTCGAGCATTTCCAACTGGCGGGATGCGAGATCTACAGTAGCTGCGAGCCCTGTCCCATGTGCCTGGGGCTGATCTACTGGGCGCGGCCGGACAAGGTTTATTACGCCAACACGGCGGAGGATGCGGCCGCCATCGGCTTTGACGACTCGCGCATCTATCGCGAACTCGCGTCTCCGCCCGCCGCCCGCAGCATCGCCATGGTGCAGATGCTGCGCCACGACGCTCTGGCCGCATTCCGCGCCTGGCAGGAAAAGCCCGACAAAATTCCTTATTGATGGCGATGCAGTCCGACTCCATGCCCGACCGATTCATTGGCAAGTCCATCCCGAGGAAAGAAGGGTGCGAGAAGGTGACCGGTCGCGTCACATACGTGGACGACATCGCCATGCCGGATATGCTGCACGGCGTGACCGTGCGCAGCCCGGTCGCGCGCGGACGCCTTCGCGGGATCCGCTTCGCCCAAGGCATTCCCTGGGACGAGTTCACCATCGTCACCGCCAAGGACATCCCCGGAAAGAACTGTGTGGCGCTCATCCTCGACGACCAGCCGTGTCTCGCGGACCAGGCCGTCAACCACGCCGAGGAGCCGGTGGTTCTGCTGGCGCACACGGACCCATACCTGCTGGAAGAAGCGCGGCGCGCGGTTGTGCTCGACATCGAGCCGCTGCCGCCGGTGTTCACCATCGACGAATCCCTCGCCAAGACACAAGTGATCTGGGGCAAGGACAACATTTTGAAATCCTTCCTGGTGGAGTCAGGCGACGTGGAGAGCGCATGGAGCCGCGCCCACCTCATCGTCGAAGGCGAGTACGAGACCGGTGCCCAAGAGCAGCTTTACATCGAGCCGCAGGGGATGATCGCAACCTTCGACGCGGAAGGCGGCCTTACCGTGTGGGGTTCGATGCAGTGTCCGTATTACGTCCACCGCGCGCTGATGACGTTGCTGAGCCTGCCCGTGAACAGCGTGCGGGTGATCCAAACCGAAACTGGCGGCGGCTTCGGCGGCAAGGAAGAGTACCCGTCGATGATCGCCGGACACGCCGCGCTGCTGGCGTGGAAGTCGGGCAAGCCGGTGAAGATCGTGTACGACCGCATGGAGGACATGGCGGCCACCACCAAGCGGCACCCTTCGCGCACCCGGCACCGCACCGCCGTCACGCGCGAGGGCAAGCTCCTGGCCATGGACATCGAGTTCGTGGTGGATGGAGGCGCCTATGCCACGCTCTCGCCGGTGGTGCTTTCGCGCGGGACCATCCACGCCGCCGGGCCGTACTTCTGTCCCAACGTGCGCATTCGCAGCAAAGCCGTAGCCACCAACTTCCCGCCGCACGGAGCGTTTCGCGGCTTCGGCGTGCCGCAGAGCGTCTTCGCGCTCGAGCGCCAGATGGACCAGGCGGCCAGAGCCCTCTGCCTCGCCCCCGAGGAATTTCGCCGCCGCAACTTCGTCAAGGAAGGTGAGACGCTGGCGGTCGGGCAGGTGGTGCGGGAGAAGATTGACATGGCCGCGCTGATGGAGCGCGCGCTCGAGTTGAGCGACTACTCCGCCAAACGCCAGCGCTTTGCGGAGGAGAATCCGCGCCGCGAGGTGAAGAAGGGTATCGGCCTGGCGTCGTTTCTGCACGGCGCTGGATTCACCGGATCCGGCGAGCGCTATATGGCGTCACTGGTCGGCGCGGAGGCCACGCCGGAAGGCCAAGTGCGTGTGCTCGCCGCCAGCACCGAGATGGGACAGGGGACGACCACGGTGTTCTCGCAGATCGCCGCCGAAGCCCTGGGCGTGGATTACGACCTGATCGAAGTCGTGCAGCCGGACACCGCGCTGGTCCCTAACAGCGGTCCTACGGTGGCTTCGCGCACCTGCATGGTAGTGGGCAAGCTGGTGGAATCGGCGGTGCTCGGCATCCGCCAACAACTGGTGACCACCGGCCTGCTGCCGCCCCAGGGATACACATCCGAGCAATTCCGCCAAGCCTGCCGCAAGTTCATCGATCGCCACGGCGCGCTGAAATCCACCAGCGAGTACGGCGCTCCTGCGGGCATCCATTGGGACGACCAGAAGTACCGCGGCGACGCTTACGGCGCCTACGCCTGGGCGGTGTACGTTGCCGAGGTTTCGGTGGACATGACCACGTACGAAATTCGCGTGGATGATTTCGTCGCCGTGCAGGAGGTCGGGCGGGTCATCAATCCGGTGCTGGCAACCGGGCAGATCGAGGGCGGCGTGGCGCAAGGCGTGGGCTTCGCGCTCTACGAGAACGTGGTCTGGCAGGAAGGACGCATGGTCAACAGCCAGATGACCACCTACATCATGCCGACTTCGGCCGACCTGCCGCGCATCCGCGTGTTCTTCGAGGAAGTGCCCTACGCGCACGGGCCGGGTGGGGCCAAGGGCATCGGCGAACTGCCCATCGACGGGCCGGCCCCGGCCATCGTGAATGCCATCGAGAACGCCATCGGGGTGAGCATCAAGCGCATTCCGGTCACGCCGGAAGCGCTGATGGAAGCGCTGGAGAGCGTCCATGCCTGAGGCGCCGAAAGTCGCGGTCAGCTTCGCGGTCAACGGCGAGCCGCGCACGGTCGAGGCCTATCCGATGGCGCGGCTGCTCGACGTGCTGCGCCAGGACCTTCGCCTCACCGGCACTAAAGAAGGCTGCGGCGAAGGCGAGTGCGGCGCCTGCTCCGTGCTCATCGACGGCGAACTGGTGAACAGTTGCCTGGTGCCGGTGGCGCAGGTGGAGGGTTGCAAGATCACGACCATCGAAGGCATCTCCGGCGAGACGCTGCATACCGTGCAGGAGGCTTTCGTCGAGTGCGGCGGGGCGCAGTGCGGCATCTGCACGCCTGGGATGGTGCTGGCCGCGGTCACGCTGATCGAGCGCCACTCGGCCCAGCCCACCGAAGACGACGTCCACAACGGTCTGGCGGGTAACCTCTGCCGTTGCACGGGATACATGCGGATCTTTGAAGCTGTGCTGCAAGCATGCGAAAAGAGCGTGGGGGCGGGCGCATGAGATCGTACCTGCCGGCCTATGACATGCGGGTCCCGCTGGAACTCGATGAAGCGCTCGAGACCATGGCGCGCGAGCCCGGGGAATGGAAGCCCTTCGCCGGCGGCACCGATCTGATGGTGTTGCTCGAGCAAGGCAAGCTCGCGGACAGAAAGTTTTTGAGCGTGGCCCGGCTGAAGGGTCTTCGTGGCTTCGCCCTGACCGGCGACCACGTCACGCTCGGGGCCATGATCACCTACCGGCAGGTGCAGACGACGGCCATCCTGCAGCAGGAATTTCCCCTGCTCTGCCGCGCCGCGTACGAGACCGGCGGCATCGCCACCCAGAACCGGGGCACGCTGGGCGGCAACATCGCCAACGCCTCGCCGGCGGCCGATTCTCCACCCGCGCTGCTGGTCTACGATGCCGAGCTGGAACTGGTCTCGGCGAGCCGCACGCGCTGGGTGCCCTATGCCGGCTTTCATCTCGGCTATAAGAAGATGGACCTGCGGCCGGAAGAGGTGATCCGGAACATCCGCCTGCCGCGGACGAAGAAGAACTGGCGGCAATATTATCGCAAGGTCGGAACGCGGCGGGCGCAGGCCATCTCCAAGGTCTGCTTCGCGGGCGCGGCGCTGGTCGAGCACGGCGAGATCAACGGCGTGCGCATCGCTCTGGCCAGCGTGGCGCCGACCGTGCTGCGGTGTCGCAAGACCGAAGCGCTCCTGCGGGGGAAACTCACCGCCGCAATGATTCGCGCGGCCAGCGACGAGCTGGCGCGGGAGATCCAGCCCATCGACGATTTCCGCTCCACTGCCCGCTACCGCACCCGCGTGGCGCAGAAGCTGCTGGAGGAGTTTCTCCTGGGACTCATCGCGCCGCCGGCAGGCGAACCGGCATGAGCACGCTCGTCATCCGCAGCCAGCGCGTCCTGACCGAAGGCGAGCTGCGTCCGGCGTCAATCGCGGTGCAGGATGGCGTCATCGCCGCCATCGGCGGGTTCGAGGAGTTCGCCTCTGGCGATGATCACTACGATTTTGGCGAGGCCGTCGTCATGCCCGGCCTGGTGGACACGCACGTTCACATCAACGAACCCGGCCGCGCGGAGTGGGAGGGCTTCGCGACGGCGACCCGCGCGGCGGCTGCCGGCGGCGTGACCACGTTGATCGAGATGCCGCTCAACAGCATTCCGGCGACGACCAGCGTCGAGGCTTTCCGCGCCAAGGTGGCGGCGGCCGACGGCCGGCTCGCGGTCGATGTTGGCTTCTGGGGAGGCCTAGTTCCGGGAAACACGGCGGAGCTGCGCGCCCTGTACGAGGCCGGGGTGTTTGGGTTCAAGTGCTTCCTGGCGCCTTCGGGCGTGCCGGAGTTTGAAGCCGCTGGTGAACCGGAGCTGCGGGAGGCGCTGCCGGTGTTGTCGTCGCTCGGTGCCGTGCTGCTGGTCCACAGCGAGCTGCCGGGACCGATTGAGAAAGCGTCGGCTGAAGTTTGCGGCGACGATCCGCGGCGATATTCCACGTGGCTCAAGTCGCGTCCGCGCGCCGCCGAGAACGAAGCCATCGCCCTGCTCATCCGCCTGAGCTGGGAGTTCGATGCCCGGATGCACGTGGTCCATCTCTCCTCGTCGGACGCGCTTCCCTGCTTGCGCCGCGCGCGGGCCGAGGGCGCGAAGATCACGGTCGAGACTTGCCCGCATTACCTGACGCTCACGGCGGAAGAAATCCGCGATGGCGACACCGAGTTCAAGTGTGCGCCGCCGGTCCGCCGGCGCGCCAACCGCGAGCAGCTATGGCACGCGCTCGCTGACGGCTCGATCGACCTGGTCGTCACCGACCATTCTCCCTGTCCGCCGGCGCTGAAGTGTCGCGAGACCGGCGACTTCATGCGCGCCTGGGGCGGGATCGCTTCCCTCGAACTCAGCCTGCCCGTGATGTGGACCGAGGCGCGAGCGCGCGGAGCCGGCATCGCGCAAATTGCGCGCTGGCTCTGCGAAACGCCATCCCGGCTGGCAGGCTTGAGCCGTAAGGGCAGGATCGCTGTGGGCTGCGACGCCGACCTGGTGGTGTGGGATCCCGAAGCCGAGTTTCGCGTTGATGCGACGGCGCTCCATCAGCGTCACAAGCTCACGCCCTATGCCGGTCGGAAGCTGCGCGGCCTGGTGCAGGCCACGTTCCTGCGCGGGCAGAAGATCTACGAACGCGGCGACTTCCCTGCCCCAACGGTTGGGCGCGTGCTCAAGCGAGGTGAAGCATGAACGACTTCACCCAGTCGGTTGATCTCGCGTCCGAGCGCGTTGGCGGACGCGTGCTGGCGGCGAACGACGAGTTCTTCGCGCCCAGGGAAAACCTGCTGAAGCCGGCCAAGCCGCTCTGGATTGAGGACAAGTACACCGACCACGGCAAATGGATGGATGGCTGGGAGACGCGCCGGCGGCGCACCCCGGGATTTGACTGGTGCACGGTGCAGCTCGGGATTCCCGGCATCCTGCGCGGGGTAGTGGTGGATACCAGCTACTTCAAGGGCAATTATCCGGAACAGTGCTCTATCGAGGCGTGCGCGCTCGCGGACGGCGCGCGGGTTGAAGAGGTGAGTTCCGACACGATCCGCTGGGCGGAAGTCCTTCCCAAATCGGCACTCAAAGGCGACACACAGAACTGCTTCGAGATCGGCGATCCCCACCGCTACACCCATCTGCGTTTTAATATCTATCCCGATGGCGGGGTGGCGCGGCTGCGCGTGCACGGCGAGGCTCTTCCCGATTGGAAGCGGGTGCTGGCTGAAGGTGCGTGCATCGACCTCGCCGCCATCGCCAACGGCGGCCGCGTGCTGGATTCGAGCGACATGTTCTTCAGCGCGCCGCAAAACCTGCTCATGCCGGCGAAGAGCACGCACATGGGCGACGGCTGGGAGACCAGGCGCCGGCGCGGCCCGGGCCACGATTGGGTGATCATTCGGCTGGGGATCGCGGGCATCGTCCGCCAGATTGAGGTGGATACCTCGCACTTCAAGGGAAATTTTCCCGAGAGTTGTTCGCTAGAGGTGTGCGACGGCTCGGCCTCACCGCACGGCTGGAAGGAAGTTCTGCCGCGCACGCTGCTGCAGGCCGATTCGGTGCACCGCTTCGAGATCACCGACGGCGCTTCCGCTTCGCAGGTGCGCTTCAACATTTACCCCGATGGGGGAGTGGCACGGCTGCGCATCTACGGCGTGCCCACGCGCGAAGGCCGGATCGCCGAGAGCCTGCGCGGGCTGAATGCCTTGCCGGATGAGGCCGCGCGTGCCGCGCTGCTGAGTTGCTGCGGATCGAGCGCGTGGGCCGAACACGTTCGAGCGCGGCGTCCGTTCCATGACGCAGCCCAGCTTCTCGACGCCGCGCGGGAAGCTTGGGAGAAACTCGGCAAAAATGACTGGCTGGAAGCCTTCAGCCATCATCCTAAGATCGGCGAGCGCAAGGCGGCGGGCGAGCCGCGGGAGCAGGCACGGCAATGGTCGGAGCAGGAGCAGCGCTCGGTGGCGAACGCCGCGCCGCACCTGCTGGACGAGCTAGCCAATGCCAACCAGCGCTACCAGGCGCGCTTCGGCTACATCTTCATCGTGTGCGCCAGCGGCAAGAGCACGGAAGAGATGCTGGGTTTGCTCGGCGAGCGGATGAAGAACGATCCCGAAACCGAGTTGGGCGTGGCCGCCGGCGAGCAGCAGAAGATCACGCGGCTGCGCCTGGAGAAAATGCTGGAGCTATGAGCGCCATCACCACCCACGTGCTAGACACCAGCACCGGCCGCCCGGCAGCGGGCGTGCCGGTCAGGCTGGAGAAACAGGCAGGCGGCGGCTGGCAGAGCGCCGGCCAGGGCGTCACCAACCAGGATGGGCGGATCGCCGATCTGCTTGCCGGCGCAAAACTCGCGCCCGGAACTTACCGCCTCACCTTCGATACCACAACCTACTTCAGCGCCCGGAAGCAACCGTCGTTTTATCCGCAGGTGCAGGTGATGTTCACGGTCGGCGACGCCGCGCAGAACTACCACGTCCCTCTATTGCTAAGCCCGTTCGGATACTCCACCTATCGGGGAAGCTGAGCCATGGGAATCAAGCTCTCGACCAGCAACTACGGCAAGTCGCGGGTCCGCCTGGTGCGGATCACGCGCGGCAGTGAACAGCACCACCTGAAGGACGTTTCCCTCGACATCCAGTTCGAGGGCGACTTCGAGGACGTCCACATTCACGGCGATAACCGCAAGGTGCTGCCCACCGACACCATGAAGAACACCGTCTACGCGCTGGCCGGCCAGCGGCCGGTGGGTGAGATTGAGGAATTCGGGCTGCGCCTGGCCGATCATTTCCTGGCCAACAATCCGCCGGTCAGGAACGTGCGCGTCACCCTGACCGAGCGGCAGTGGGCGCGCATTCCGGTCGAGGGCCGGCCGCATCCCTGGGCGTTCGTCGGCGGACGCCCGGACAAACGCACGGCGATGGTGGCGGCCACGCGCGCCGGACATTCCGTCCAGGCCGGCATCGATGACCTGCTGGTGCTCAAGAGCCAGGAGTCGGCCTTCGAAGGCTACATCCAGGACCGCTACACCACGCTCCAGGAGACCCGCGACCGCATCTTCGCCACGGTGGTGAAGGCGAACTGGAGTTACGGCCGGGAGGATGTCGCGTTCGGACGCTGCTGGGAAGGCGCGCGCGGCGTGTTGCTCCAGACCTTCGCCGTACATCGCAGCGAATCGGTGCAGCACACGCTGTACGCCATGGCCGGGGCGGTGTTGGATGCCTTCGGCGAAATCGACGCCATCCGCCTCTCCATGCCCAACAAGCACCACCTGCCGGTGGACCTGGAGCCGTTCGGGATGGAAAACAACAACGAAGTCTTCGTCGCGACCGATGAGCCCTACGGGCTGATCGAAGCCGTGGTGCGAAGAGACTCCGGCTTCCAGTTCTGAACCCTGCGGCGGCGCTCACGTATAATCGAACTTCCCATGAGCTACCAGGTACTGGCGCGCAAGTACCGTCCGCAGCGTTTCTCCGACGTGATCGGGCAGGAGCACGTCACGCGCACGCTGCAGAACGCCATCGCGCAGCAGCGCGTGGCCCACGGATACATCTTCAGCGGCCATCGCGGCATCGGCAAAACCACCATCGCGCGCATCCTGGCCATGGCGCTGAACTGCCGCTCCGCCTCGCATCCCGTGGCGGAACCCTGCGGCGTCTGCGACTCCTGCGTGGAGATTCGCGAGGGCCGCGCGGTGGACGTGATCGAGATCGACGCCGCCACCAACCGCGGCATCGACGAGATCCGCGAGCTGCGCGAATCGGCCCGCTACCAACCGGCCCGCGACCGCTACAAGATCTGGATCCTCGACGAGGCCCACCAGATCACCGACGCCGCCTTCAACGCCCTGCTCAAAACCCTGGAAGAGCCGCCCGGGCACGTCATCTTCATGATGGCCACCACCCAGCCCGAGGACATCCCGCAGACCATACGCTCGCGCTGCCAGCACTTCAGCTTTCACGCCGTGCGCTTCGACGACATTGTGGGACAGTTGCGCGCGATCGCCGGGCAGGAGGGCATCCAGGCCGACGATGGCGCCCTGGCCATGCTGGCCGAGGCCGGCGACGGCTCCATGCGCGACGCGCTCTCCATCATGGACCAGGCCATCGCCTGTTGCGGCGCCACGCTCACGGCCGAGGTGGTGCGCGGCCTGGTGGGCGCCGTCCCTTCGGAGACGCTGGAAGAGATCCTCGATGCGGTGGCCGAGAACTCGAGCGAACGCGTGCTGCGGCTGCTCGATAAGCTGGTCACCGAAGGACAGAACCCGGCGCACTTCGCGCGGCAACTCGTCCGTTTCTTGCGGAACGCCGTGGTCGCCAAAGTCGGCGGCGCCGATTCGCCGCTGCTGCAGATCTCGGCCGACGAACGCGCGCGCGTGGCCCGCGTGGCGGAAAAATTCGGCGAGGAAGATCTGACCCGCTTCCTGCAAATCCTGCTGCGCACGCACAGCGAACTCAGCTACAAGCAGGAGCAGCGATTCCACCTGGAGCTGGGCCTGCTGAAGCTGGTGCACGCGCAACGGCTGCTGCCCATCGAGGAACTGCTCAGCCAGGCGCCGGCCAGCGTCGGCCGCGCAGCAACTCCCCTCGCGGTACCGTCACGAGCGCCCGCTGTCCCGCCCCGCCCGGCCGCAAGCGCTCCCGCGCGCGTCGCGGAGCCCTCGCGTCCCTCGCCATTCGAGCAAGACCGCGCCCGCAAGAGTGCCGGCCCGAAGGCGGAGATGTCGGCCAGTGTCGCCGTGGCGGAGAGTCCGCCGAGCGCGCCCAGCGATGATCTCGCCGGCAGGGTGCTCCAGGAACTGGAAGGCAAGCACGGAATGCTGGCTCACCATCTGGAGCAGGGTGAGTGGAAGGTGGAGGGAGCTGAAGTCGTGGTCCGCACCGCGGCCTCGGGGAAAATGCTGGAGATGTTGCTGGTGCCCGACGCGCGGAAGATTATCAACACCGCCGCCAGCGCAGCCCTGGGCCGCCCGGTCAAGGTGCAGGTGGTTGGCGGCGCGGCCAATGGTAACAGCGCTCCCGCGCCGGCGCAGGCACGTCCGGGACGCTCGCGCGCGTCAGAAGACCCGGTGGTCCGCCGCATGCAGGAGAAGTTCGGCGCCGAGATCCGCACCGTCATCGACCACAAGGAAAAACAGCGGTAACCGGGAAGCTATCTAGCTATGTCATAAAATGGCTCGGCAGGGCAACCGTGGAAATGACTGGTGAAAAATATGGGTATGAGCGCGAATTCAGACGCCACAACGCGAAATGGGGGCGCACATGAGTAGAGCGGTGTCCTGCATTGTTGTTTTTCTTACACTGTGCATCGCAGCGGTTGCTCAGGACTCCTCCTATTACAAGGCGATTCAGAAAGGTGCTTCAACGCAGGTTCAGCCGAACCAGTTTAAGCAGATGGAGCAAGACGCACTAAGGGATTATTCGCGACCTGAAACATACGAATTGCTGGCAACATCTTTTGGAAACACAACTGAAAAGGTATGGGCAGTAATCTACGGAGAGGTGTTCTGTAATCTTTAGTCCGATTCTGACCGCATCAATCGAATTGGTTCTCTCGTATATCAGTGGTACGACAAATCTCTCTCCAATAAGGGCGGCAATTTGTCCGTGAATCTCACCGAGAACGCTCAGGTCGCGCAAAAGCAGGCTCCCTTCGAATCTCAGTTCGAGATGTCGTTTCTCATGGGAGCCGTCCCGTTTGGGAGTAACCTCACGCCCCTATCCATTCAAAAGCTAATCGGGATTCGGAAAAATCAGCTATCGCTCTGGAATCAGAAAAAACTACCGCAAAACGAACTGGCACGCAGGCAGCAAGCAGTCATGGCGGCGGGGCACTTTGATGCGTACAACTACTGGCTATTCCAGAGCGCACGTTCTGACGAGTTCAATCAATGGATTAAAGAACACCAGATTCAATTCCAGGCTTGGTTAGACTGGCAGGCCAAGAACAAGTTTATTGTCCAAACTCCGGACTTTCAGCACCTCTATCTCATACGCAGTCGCTAATGCATCGGGCGTGCTGGCGCACGACTTGCTTGGCGCAAAACCGGTAGCTGTTGAGGATTCTCCACTTCACAAGCAACTGCGTGTCCAGTCGCCGGAAGCTGGGAACCTTTTCCAACCCACCCTCGTATCTATCATCGACCAAGCTAGAGGTGTCTCGATGCGACCCGGAGTCTTCCTGCCCGCGCTGCTGTTCGCTTGTCTGGCTGTTCCCTGCTCTGCCGGTGATTGGCAGAAGACGTTCACCGTCACCGGCAAGCCCATGCTCCGCATTGAGACCAACGACGCCTCTGTACACATCACCGGTTCCGAGACGCGTGAAGTCCAGGTGCGCGTGACCGCCACTGGCTACCGCATCGGGGACGAAGTGCGCGTCTCCGAGCGCCAGAGCGGCAATCGCGTGGAGGTGGAAGTGCGCGTGCCGCACCAGGTGGTGATCGGTTTCTCCAATCGCTCGGTGGCGATCGACGTGGCGCTGCCCTGCGAGAGCGATCTTGACATCCACACTGGCGACGGCAGGATCGAAGTGATGGACGTAAAAGGCGATGCTCGTCTGGCCACCAACGACGGGAGGATCCGCGTCTATCGCGCCGACGGCACCCTGAACGCCTCCACCGGCGACGGCTCCATCGAGGCCGACGGACGCTTCGACGCGCTCGACGTCAGCACCCACGATGGCCACGTGCGGGTCAGCGCGCAGCCCGGCTCGAAGATCGGTGGCGGCTGGAGCGTGCGCACCAAGGACGGACGGGTGGACGTTCTTGTGCCCGACAAACTCGCCGCCGACCTCGACGCCGAGACGCACGACGGGCACGTGACCGTGGACATTCCGGTGGAGATGGCGGGCCAGCTCAGCCGCTCCCGGTTGCGCGGCAAGATGAATGGCGGCGGGCCCACTCTGCGCATCCGCACCGGCGACGGCTCCATCCACGTCGGGCGCAGTTGAGCGGGGTTTCCTGCGGGCCCGCCTCCTGTTATCCTCGCTGGTAGGAGGATCCATGCC
>JBIOFT010000091.1:0-15497 GCA_044447375.1 Terriglobales bacterium
CCTGTCGCCGTATTTCATCAATAACCAGCAGAGTCAGAGCGCCGAGCTCGACAAGCCGTTGATCCTCTTGATCGACAAGAAGATCTCCAATATTCGCGAACTGTTGCCGTTGCTCGAATCGATTGCCAAGGGCGGCCGTCAGCTGCTGATCGTGGCCGAGGACGTCGAGGGCGAAGCCCTGGCGACCCTGGTCGTGAACAAGCTGCGGGGCACGCTGCAGGCCATCGCGGTCAAGGCGCCCGGCTTCGGCGACCGCCGCAAGGCCATGCTGGGGGACATCGCCACCCTCACCGGCGGCAAGGCCATCACCGAGGACCTGGGCATCAAGCTGGAGAACGTGCAGATGCAGGACATGGGCCGGGCCAAGAAGATCACGGTGGATAAGGACAACACCACCATCGTCGAAGGCCGCGGCAAGACCAGCGAGATCGAGGGCCGGGTGCGGGAGATCCGCGCCCAGATCGACAAGACCACCTCGGACTACGATCGCGAGAAGCTGCAGGAGCGGTTGGCCAAGTTGGTCGGCGGCGTGGCCGTGATTAAAGTCGGAGCCGCGACCGAAACCGAAATGAAAGAGAAGAAAGCCCGTGTGGAAGACGCGATGCATGCCACCCGCGCGGCCGTCGAAGAGGGCATCGTGCCCGGCGGCGGCGTGGCCCTGGTGCGCTGCGTCCCGGCGCTCGACAAGCTCAAGCTCGAGGGCGATGAGCAGATCGGCGTCAACATCGTGAAGCGGGCGCTGGAAGAGCCGGTGCGGCAGATCGCCGCGAACGCCGGCGAGGAAGGCGCCATTGTGATGGGCAAGATCCGCGAGTCGAAGATCAACAACTTCGGCTACAACGCCCTGACCGGGGAGTTCGAAGACCTGGTCAAGGCGGGCGTCATCGATCCCACCAAGGTGGCGCGCACGGCGTTGCAGAACGCCGGCTCCATCGCCTCGCTGATGCTGACCACCGAAGCCCTGGTCTGCGAGATTCCGGAAGACAAGAAGGAACCCGCAATGCCCGGCGGCGGCCACGGCGGCATGGGCGGAATGTACTAAAGGCAGCTATTAGCTCTTAGCTGTTGGCTTTGAGCCCCGCGACAACGCGGGGCTTTTTTGTTGGAGCCTGCCACGGATTCGCACGGATGGACGCGGATCAAAACCAAATCGCCGAGACGCCGAGGACGCGGAGGACTCCCGATGCACCAGCGCCGTAGGCGCGGCATAGTTTAGCCCACCACGTAAGTGGTGGGTCCGCTGAGCCTGATAGCCCAGCGAGCGCTCGGCCGTATGTAGATAGCGAATTACCTTCCGGTTCCGGAAGCCATATGCGCTGCGACCAAGCAGGTGCCGCCCCTCCGGGGCTCGGAATTCATTTTGATCGCACACCCCAGGGCTTCCGCCCTGGGCTAATTTATTTCGGCCCTACGGGCCTCGCTGCAATCTGCGTCTGATGATTTCGGGTTTTCCTTTGCGTCCTCGGCGTCTCGGCGGTTTGGTTTTTGATCCGCCCCTCGACTGCGCTCGGGGCAGGCCATCCGTGTGAATCCGTGGCAGGCTTCTAACCCCAGGCGCGACCGGGTCGCGCCCCGGACTGCGTTATCATCTTTGTAGGAGATCCCAACCTGCGTCCGCCTCTCATCTCGCTGGACAACGTGACCGTCCTCCGCGGCGGTCGGGAGGCTCTCACGAGCGTCTCCATGCGCATCGACGCGGGCGAGCACGTCTGCATCCTCGGCCCCAACGGCTGCGGCAAATCGACGCTCATCAAGACCATCGCCCGCGAATGCTATCCCGTGGCGCGCGAAGGTTCGGCAGTGTCGATTTACGGCCGCGAGCGCTGGAACATTTTTGAGCTGCGGATGCTGCTGGGGATTGTCTCGCCCGACTTGCTGGCCTCCTGTACCGGCGATGCCACCGGGCGCGACGTGGTGCTCTCGGGGTTCTTCAGCAGCACGCGGATTTTCTCCCACCATGAAGTTCGGCCGGAGCTGATCGAGCGCACCGACTCGATCCTCGCGCGGCTGGGGGCGGCGCATCTGGCCGGCCGGCCGGTGGCGGAGATGTCCTCCGGCGAAGCCAAGCGCATCCTGATCGCGCGCGCCCTGGTCCACGCTCCGCAGACCCTGCTCTTCGACGAACCCAGCAACACCCTCGACATCGCCGCGCAATATCAGTTGCGGGAAACCATGCGGCAACTGGCGCGCGAGGGAATCGGGATTCTGCTGGTCACTCATCACCTCGCCGACATCATTCCCGAGATCGAACGCGTGATCCTGCTGCGCCAGGGTCGCATCCTGGCCGACGGCGCCAAGGAGGCGGTGCTGACCCACGAGCGGCTCAGCGAGCTGTTCGGCGTCCCGGTCACCATCACCCGCGACGACGGCTATTTTCATCTGCGGTAGTCGCAAACAGCCTTCTCTGGCGCGCCGGCGATTTCGGGCGATCCCGGCGATTCCGGCGATTACCCGATGACCCGATCTCCCGATCACCCGATTCTTGCGCTATCCTTCCCCTGCCATGTCCACGCTTGTCGAATGTGTTCCCAACTTTTCCGAAGGCCGTGACCGGGCCAAGGTGGACGCCATCATCGAAGCCATGAAGGCGCCGGGTGTTTACCTGCTCGACCGCGAGATGGATGCCGATCACAACCGATGCGTCATCACCCTGGTGGGCGACCGCGAGGCCATCGCCGAGGCTGCCGTCCGCGGCGTCGGCCGCGCCGCCGAACTCATCGACCTCACCCAACACCAGGGCGCGCACCCGCGCATGGGCGCTGCCGACGTCATTCCTTTCGTGCCCATCGAGGGGCTGGCGCTCGAGGATTGCGTCGCCATCGCCCGCCACGTCGGGGAAGAGATCTGGAAGCGCTACCAGATTCCGGTCTATCTCTACGAAGCCGCGGCCACCACGCCCGAGCGCCAGAACCTGGAAAACATCCGTCGTGGACAATTTGAAGGGTTACGTGAAGAAATCGCCACTAACCCAGCTCGCCGGCCTGACTTCGGCGAGCCGCGTATTCATCCCACCGCGGGCGCCACCGTGGTAGGCGCGCGCAAGTTTCTTATCGCCTACAACATTTATCTGAACACCTCTGACGTCGAGATCGCGCAGAAGATCGCCAAGGCGGTGCGCTTCTCGAATGGCGGGCTGCGCTACGTGAAGGCCGCCGGCTTCCCCGTGCGCGGGCTGGCGCAGGTCTCGATGAACCTCACCGACTTCGAGCAGACGCCTATCGCGCGCGTCTTCGAATATGTCCGCCGGGAAGCCGCGCGCTACGGGGTGATGCCGGCGTTCAGCGAGATCGTGGGGCTGATCCCGAAGAAGGCTCTGGAGATGGCCTCCGAGTGGTTCCTGCAGATCGAGAACTTCGACTCCTCGCTGATCCTGGAGAATCGCCTGCAGGCAATCATGGGCGGCAAGATGGCGGTGGGCGGACTGCGCGGCGGGATCGAGCCCTTCGTCGAGCAGCTCGCCGCGCCCACGGCCACGCCGGGCGGGGGCAGCGCTTCGGCCGCGGCCGGCGCCATGGCCGCAGCGCTCGGCTCGATGGTCGCAGGCATGTCGCGCGGCAAGAAGAATTACCTGCAATACGAGCGCGAACTGAGCGACGCCATCGCGCGATTGAGTACGCTGCGCGAGGAATTCAAGGCCGCCATCGACGCCGACGCCGCCTCCTATGAAGCCGTCATGAAGGCCTACAAAGCCAAGTCCGCGAGCGATGGCGCGATTGCCGAAGCTCTCAAGGGCGCAACCAACGTGCCCCTGGGCGTGGCCGAGCGGGCAAGGGAAGTGGCGCGCATCGCCGAGGCGCTCAGGCCCATTACCAATCCCAAGATGGCGTCGGACCTTGCCGTGGCCGCCGCTCTCGCCCAGGCCGCGCTAACCGGCGCGCTGGCCAACGTCGAGATCAATCTGGGAGATCTGAAAGACGCGGCATTCGTGGGCGAGGTACGGAAAAAGACGGCGGCGCTGCAGCGCTGAATCCCAGATCAGCGTGACGCCTACGGCGTCACTCCGTCATTCACCTGTCCGCACGCCATGCGCAGGGTGCCATTGTCGTCAAAGATCAGGCCGTTGAAGCGCAAGACGCTGCCCACAGCGAGGGGCGTAGTGTTCAGGGGTTGCGTGCTGCTGTCGACATAGACGACCACACTGCTTGGATTAGTCAGCACGGTGGTCTGCCCCGGCTGCACCGCGAGAGCGGGAATCAAATCGTAGGGAGCAAGCGTAAGGGTGTAGGTAGTAAAACTGCCGGAACTGGAGACCGCGCTCACAGCCCCATTGATGGTTTGCGGCATCAGCGTGGCCGTGGTTGCCGGAACGTAGGTCGGGCCCCCCGAGATGGACAGCGCGTGGGAGGTGAAGAGAACGATCTGGCCGGTGAATATGGTTGCAGCGTTAAAGCTGGCGGGGAATGGAAGACTCTGCAGGTTTGTGAATTGGCCTGAGGTCTGGTACACGACATTGCCGAAGCTGAGCGGCAATGCGCCGCCAATCGGGGGGGAGAACAAGTAACCCTGTTCGTCACGGCCGAGGGAGTCCAGGGACGGCTGAGCTTGGGACACGAATAGCAGCGGGCCGCCCACAACGCTTAGAGCGGTGGTGTCTGGGTCCACAACCGCGACACGCGTGGCCAGCACTGAACCATCTGATTGAATCGCCACGTCCATATCCACCGGCATGCCTACGGCCAGCGCCGCGAAGCCACTGATGCCTTGATATAGCGTGCTGCCATTGGACTGCACCGACCAACTGGGGCCGTCGGCGGCTGCCACGTTGAAGCTGTCGCCGGTGGCATTGACCGAGGCAATCTGCCCCTCAAGGCCAGTCACCTTACCGTTCTCAACGTTTGTGGGCGGTGACGCGAGGCTAACCGGCGTGAGGGTGAACGTCGGTGTTATTGAATAAGTCGCGCTTGGGCCATAACAATTCGAGAACGTCGCTGACTGTGAGACTTGAAGATCGAGCAGCAATCCCATGGCCGTTCCGGTGACCGTAATCGGAGAGGGCAACGTTACCGTCGTGGGCAACGCACCGTTGATAGCAAAATAGCTGGTTTGAAGTGTCACCGGATTCGAAAGGAGGGACACGCAGGTGAATGAGGAGCCCTTAATGCTCGCTGAAGCTGCGGTGTAAACGTCCTGCGGGACGTTCACGGTGGCCAGCGGCTCCGCGGTGCCATTCAGGTGGGTGAATTCGGCACTTTCCGGCGTCGTGAAAAGGCTGACCGTTTTTCCCGACCGGCTGGTCAACGTGACGCTGTTGAACGCAATATTGTATTGCGATAACCGATCATTCGCGGAGCCGGAGGCCAGCAGGGTCATACTCGTTGTTTCACCCGGGATCGGCGATCCGGGCGGGATGGCGCTGCTTGAGCCGCAACCCGCGATGATGGTTGTAATCGCCGTCACGGTCAGGGCCGCCAGGATCGTCGCCCAACAAGAACGACGTGCGCGCTGATAAAAGTATGAGAGCAAGTTCATAAACTCAACTCCTCCGTAACCGATCCAAACTAGACCTCGCTTGGGTGCTGCGTGTGGACGGACTCACGCTTTTTCCGAGTTCAGAACAACGGGGTGGAAACCCCTGCATTTGCACTGCGAATCCGAGGCGCGTTTGGGGGATGGGGATCGCGGTTTTGTTCTGAAAACGGAACAGCTCTGCGCCACCTTGTGAGGTCGATAGTTTTGTAACCTATGAAACTACCTGTGAAATGGCAGGCAAGTCCGTGATTGCGCTCACTCCGCGCTGTGACTTAACACTGCTCACCCTCCACTGTGATCTTCCATTGTGACTTTGCTCGGGACGTAAGTGAGTCCCAGGAAGCAGACAAGCAGGCCAAGTCCTGCCAGGGCCGGCAGAAATCAGCCCCAAAAACACCGCCCGCCCGCCGATTTTCCCCATTCGGGCTTCCCCAGCCCCCAAGCGCCGAACTGGGCTTTGACAACCCGGCACGCCCGTCCTAGAATACATACAGAACCAAATTAGTACGGTATAGCCAGTAAGGCTCGGCCGGGAGCAAACCCGATGTTCAGGCTGAACAAAATGACCGACTACGGCATCGTCCTGATGACCTCGATTGCCCAGCACCCTGAGCTGCAGAACGCGCGGGACTTGGCGGCGGCGAGCCAGGTTCCGCTGCCCACCGTCTCCAAGCTGTTGAAGGCGCTTTCGCACGTCGGCTTGCTGGTTTCGCATCGCGGCTCGAAGGGTGGTTACAGCCTGTCGCGCGGCCCCAAGCAGATTTCCGTGGCCGAGATCATCGACGCCCTTGAAGGCCCCATCGGCTTCACCGAGTGCAGCGTCACCGCGGGCAGTTGCGACCTCGAGCCCTCCTGCGTGGTGCGGCGCAACTCCAAGGTCATCAGCTTGGCGCTGCTGGGCGCGCTGGAGAACCTGACCCTGGGCGACCTGATGCAGCCCATGGAACTGGCCGGCCTGAAGCCGCGCAGAGACATCGTTTCTACCATTCAATTGATCAGCGGGGGAGTGCAATGAACACACCAGCCAACGCCATTCAGGACTTCGCCAACCAGGAGTACAAGTGGGGATTCATCACCGACATCGAGGAAGACCGCATCCCCAAAGGCCTGAATGAGGACGTTATCCGTCTTATATCCCAGAAGAAGCGCGAGCCCGAATTCATGCTGGCGTGGCGCCTGAAGGCCTATCGCCATTGGGCCAAGCTGGAGCAGTCCGAGGCCGAGCCCAAGTGGGCCAATGTTCACTACGAGCCCATTAACTATCAGGACATCGTCTATTACTCGGCGCCCAAGCAGAAGCCCAGCCTGGCGAGCCTGGACGAGCTCGATCCGGAGATCCTGCGCACCTACGAGAAGCTCGGCATTCCGCTCGGAGAGCAGAAGCGGCTGGCCGGGGTCGCGGTGGACGCGGTGTTCGACAGCGTCTCCGTGGCCACTACCTTCAAAGAAAAGCTGGCCGAGGCGGGCGTGATCTTCTGTTCGTTCTCCGAAGCGGTCGAGAAGCATCCCGAGCTGGTGAAGAAGTACCTGGGCTCGGTGGTTCCTTACAGCGACAACTTCTTCGCCGCGCTGAACGCGGCCGTCTTCAGCGACGGCTCGTTCGTCTTCGTGCCCAAGGGGGTGCGCTGTCCGATGGAGCTCTCGACGTACTTCCGCATCAACGCGGCCGAGACGGGACAGTTCGAGCGCACGCTGATCGTGGCCGAAGAGGGCGCGTCCGTCAGCTACCTCGAGGGCTGCACCGCGCCCATCCGCGACACCAACCAGTTGCACGCGGCGGTGGTGGAGTTGGTGGCGCTCGACAACGCGCAGATCAAGTACTCGACGGTGCAGAACTGGTATCCCGGCGACAAGGAAGGCCGCGGCGGCATCTTCAACTTCGTCACCAAGCGCGGCCTGTGCGCGGGCGCGAATTCGAAGATTTCGTGGACGCAGGTTGAGACCGGCTCGGCCATCACCTGGAAGTATCCGAGCTGCATCCTGAAGGGCGACAACTCGGTGGGCGAGTTCTACTCGGTGGCGCTGACCAACAACTATCAGCAGGCCGATACCGGCACCAAGATGATCCACATCGGCCGCAACACGCGCTCGACCGTGGTCGCGAAGGGCATTTCCGCCGGACACGGACAGAACACCTACCGCGGCATGGTGAAGATCCAGAAGAGCGCGGTGGGCGCGCGCAACTACACGCAGTGCGATTCGCTGCTGATCGGCGACAAGTGCGGCGCGCACACCTTCCCTTACATCGAGGTGAAGAACGCCAGCGCGCGCATGGAGCACGAGGCTTCGACCTCGAAGATCGGCGAGGACCAGATGTTTTACCTGCGGCAGCGCGGCTTGAAGACTGAAGACGCGGTGTCGATGATCGTCAACGGCTTCTGCAAGCGCGTCTTCCGCGAGCTGCCCATGGAGTTTGCCGTGGAGGCGCAGAAGCTGCTGAGCGTCAGCCTGGAAGGCAGCGTGGGCTAGGAAGCTGCAAGAGCAGGGCAAGCGCCGCCGACATTCAGCGCGCGAAGCGCGCGTTATAACGTAGCCCACGGCGTAAGCCGTGGGAAAAAGCGGAACAAACGCAGAGCCCCCGAGGCGGGCGACAGAGGGAAGCAAACGAAATGAGTCTCCTGGAAATCAAGAACCTGCACGTCAAGGTAGAGAATCACGAGATCCTCAAGGGCATCGACCTCACCGTCAACGCCGGCGAGGTGCACTCCATCATGGGGCCGAACGGCTCCGGCAAGAGCACGCTGGCGCAGGTGCTGGCGCGGCGCGAAACCTTCGTCGTCACCGCCGGGGAAGTGCTCTACAACGGCAAAGACCTGCTGGCTATGAAGCCGGAAGAAGCTGCCTGCGAGGGCGTCTTCCTGGCCTTCCAGTATCCGGTGGAGGTCCCCGGGATCTCGAACGCCTACTTCCTGCGCTCGGCCGTCAACGCAGTGCGCAAGTACCACGGCGAAGAGGAAATGGACGCCATGGACTTCATCCCTTATTACAAGGAACGGATGAAGCTGCTGGAGATGGACGAGCGCTTCATGAACCGCTCCGTCAACGAGGGCTTCTCGGGAGGGGAGAAGAAGCGCAACGAGATTGTGCAGATGGCGGTGCTCGAGCCGAAGCTGGCGATCCTCGATGAGACCGACTCGGGCCTCGATATCGACGCGCTCAAGATTGTGGCCAAGGGTGTGAACGCCATGCGCTCGCCCAATCGTGCCATGGTCGTGGTCACACACTACCAGCGCCTCTTGAACTACATCGTGCCCGATTTCGTGCACGTGCTGGTGGATGGACGCATCGTCAAGTCGGGCGGCCCGGAGCTGGCGCTCGAACTGGAAGACAAGGGCTACGTCGGGGTCGAAGGCGAAGCGGTGAGGGCGTAAGGCGATGTCGCTGACCATCACGACTCCGGAATTGCAGGGCTACCTCGAAAGCTTCACGCGCTTCGAGAAGACCGCGCCGGGCCACGACCTCGGCTGGCTGCGTACGCTGCGCCACGACGGCTTTGCGCGCTTCTCCGAGCTGGGATTCCCCACGACGCACGACGAGGATTGGCGCTTCACCAACATCGCGCCCATCTCGCGCACGGCGTTCCAACTGGCTGACGGGGCAGGGAAGATCAACCCGCGCGATCTCGACCCATTCCGCATTCCGGGCGCTGCCTGCCAGCTTGTGTTCGTGAATGGCCGCTACACGCCCGAGCTTTCGACGGTTGGCAAGCTTCCCAAGGGCGTCCGCGTCAGCAGCCTGGCGGAGGCGATCAAGAACGACGCCAAGAGTCTTGAAGGCCAGCTCGGACGCTATGCCTCCTTCGATCGCGATGCCTTCATCGCCCTCAACACAGCCTTCCTCGCCGATGGCGGATACGTCCACATCGCGCGCGGCACGGTAGTCGAAGCGCCCATCTGCCTGCTTTACGTCTCAACCGGCAAGGGGGCGCCCGGGATGGCCCACCCGCGCAACCTGGTGGTCGCGGAAGACCACAGCCAGGTGACCGTGGTCGAGGACTACATCTCTGTAAATAGCGGTGTGATGTTCTCGAACGTCGTGACCGAGCTTTACGCCGGCCAGGACGCCGTGGTCGCGCACTACATGATCGAGCGCGAGGACACGCAGGCGCTGAACGTCTCCACGCTGCGCATCGAGCAGGAACGCAACGCCAACGTCGAGTCGCACTCGCTGCTGCTGGGCGGTGCGCTGGTTCGCAACAACGTCCATCCGGTGCTGGCGGGCGAAGGCGGCGAGTGCCTGATCAACGGCCTCTTCATCGGCAAGGGCCGGCAGCACATGGACAACTACATGCTCGTCGAGCACGCCCAGCCGCGCTGCAACAGCCGCCAGTTCTACAACGGCATTCTGGACGAGCAGGCGCACGGCGTCTTCCACGGCCGCATCATTGTGCACAAGGACGCGCAGAAGACCGATGCCAAGCAGACCAACCGCAACCTGCTGCTCTCCGACGAAGCGCAGATCGACACCAAGCCGCAGCTCGAGATCTACGCCGACGACGTGAAGTGCACCCACGGCGCGACCATTGGACAGGTCGAGGAGAACGCGCTCTTCTATCTGCGCTCGCGCGGGCTGGACGAAATCGCGGCGCGCCGGCTTTTGCTCTACGCTTTCGCCAGCGAGTGCCTGGAGCGCATGCGGACCGGCCCGGTACGGAATTACCTCGAAGCCCTGACCCCGAGCTGGCTGCCCGAGGGCTCGGCGGTGGTCGAGGCTGCGGGCGCGGCGGTCCAGCGGAATTGGGAGGAACTCGGATGACCACTGCTGCTAATGTCGTGAGTGGCAGCCTGCCGCCGGTGGCAGGCCGGCGGAGCATCTTCGAGGTCGAGAAAGTGCGCCGCGAATTTCCCATCCTGCACCAGAAGGTGAACGGCAAGCCGCTGGTGTATCTGGATAACGCCGCCACCGCGCAGAAGCCCGAGTCCGTGCTGCGCGCGCTCGACAAGTATTACCGCGAGTACAACTCCAACATCCATCGCGGCGTGCACTACCTCTCGGAGCGCGCGACCCAGGCATACGAGCAGGCGCGCGGAGCGGCACAGCACTTCATCAACGCGGGTGACCCCAGCGAAGTGATCTTTGTCCGCGGCACCACCGAGGCCATCAACCTGGTAGCGCAGACCTGGGGACGCAAGCACGTGGGCGCGGGCGATGAGATCGTCATCTCCGCCATGGAGCACCACTCCGGCATCGTGCCCTGGCAGATGCTGTGCGAAGAGAAGGGCGCCAAGCTGCGCGTCATCCCCATCAACGATCAAGGCGAGCTTCTGCTGGAGGAATACGAGAAGCTGCTCGGGCCGAAGACGAAGTTCGTCTCGGTGGCGCATGTTTCCAATGCGCTGGGAACCATCAATCCCGTCGGCCAGATCATCGAGATGGCCCACCAGCGCGGCGTGCCGGTGCTGCTCGACGGCGCGCAAGCCGCGCCGCACGTCAAGGTGGACGTCCGCGCGCTGGACTGCGACTTCTACGCCTTCTCCAGTCATAAGCTCTACGGGCCGACGGGCACGGGCGTGCTCTACGGCAAGGCCAAGCTGCTGGACGCCATGCCACCGTACCAGGGCGGCGGCGACATGATCAGCTCCGTCACCTTCGAGAAGACGACGTACAACAAGCTGCCGTACAAGTTCGAGGCGGGCACCCCCAACATCGCCGGCGGCATCGGCATGGGCGCAGCCATCCAATATCTGAATCAATTCGACTGGGAGCAGGTGGAGAGCCACGAGCGCGACGTGCTCTCCTACGCCACCGAGCGCATCTCGGCCGTGCCGGGCGTGCGCCTGATCGGCACCGCGCGCGAGAAGACCGCGGTGATCTCCTTCGTGTTCGAGGGCATCCACCCGCACGACGTGGGCACCATTCTCGACCAGGAAGGGATCGCCATCCGCACCGGCCACCACTGCGCCCAGCCGGTGATGGAGCGTTTCGGCATCCCCGGCACCGCCCGCGCCTCTTTCGGCCTTTACAACACGCGGGCGGACGTGGACGCGCTGGTCGCCGGGCTGCACAAAGTGCTGGAGGTGTTCCAGTAATGGCGGACCTGCGCGAGCTCTATCAGGAGGTCATCCTTGAGCACAGCAAGACGCCCCGCAACTATCGCGTGCTTCCGGCGGCCAACCACAAAGCGGAAGGCTACAACCCGCTGTGCGGTGACCACTTCACCGTGTACTTGAATCTTGAGGGCGACACCATTCGCGACGTGAGCTTTGAAGGCTCGGGCTGCGCCATCTCGAAGGCGTCGGCGTCGATGATGACCCAGGCGCTGAAAGGGAAGAGCCGCGCCGAAGCGGACGCGATCTTCGAGAGATTTCACAAGCTGGTCACCGGGCACGCCGAGTCGAACGGCACGGAAAGCTTGGGAAAACTGGCGGCGTTCTCCGGCGTGTCGGAGTTTCCGCTGCGCGTCAAGTGCGCCACGCTGGCCTGGCACACGCTGCAGGCCGCGCTCAAAGGCCAGCAGGAGCCGGTTTCGACCGAGTAGCCATCATGGAAACCGAAATCAAAGGACCGATCACGCTCTCCCGCGAAGTCGAGGCCACCCAGATCCCCATGGGCTGGCGCCTGAAGCTGCCCGCCGGCAGCACCGTGCGCATCACGCAATCGCTGGGCGGCAGCTACACCGTCACCACCGACATCGGCTACATGGTCCGCATCGACGCCAAAGACGCCGACGCACTCGGCATCACCGCCACCGAACCGCAGCCCGCGGCGTCGACGCCCGGCGAGTTCAGCGAACCGGCGGTCTGGGAGCAGATGAAGCAGGTCTATGACCCGGAGATCCCGGTCAACGTCGTGGACCTGGGCCTGATCTACGGCTGCGAGATCAAGGACGTGGAGGGCGGCAAGCGCCTGGAAGTGAAGATGTCCATGACCGCGCCCGGCTGCGGTATGGGCGACATCCTAAAGGGTGACGTGCACAACAAGCTCTCGCGCCTGCCCGGGGTGAAGGAAGTGCAGGTCGACATCGTGTTCGAGCCGCCGTGGAACCCGGGCATGATGTCCGAGGCCGCCCGCCTGAAACTCGGCCTCGACCTGGACATGATGGACGGCTCGCCGCCGATGTACCGGTAGGCTTCACTCACACTCTCAATAACCTGTCATCCCGAGTGACGCGCGACCGAACGGAGGGAGGGAGCGCGAATCGAGGGACCCCTGCCTACAGCAATAGTCTTTGCCAGGTAGGGGTCCTTCGACTCGCCCTCGCTTCGCGTAGCGAAGCTCGCGCTTCGCTCAGGATGACAAGCTTTGTTATGATGCCTTGTTTCCGGAGGACACATGAGCTTAGGCATCGCACGCGTGGTATGCATGTTGTTTCTGCTGGGTCTGATGATGTTTGGAGAAACGCAATCGGGCGGCCCGCCGCCGGTCACCGGCAAGCCGGTCACAACCGCGGACGGCCTCAAATACTGGGACGTCAAGGTCGGCACCGGCGCCACCGCCACCGCCGGCCACAAGGTGAAGGTTCATTACACGGGCTGGCTCACCAACGGCAAGAAATTCGACAGCTCCGTGGGGAAGTCGCCGTTTGAATTCCAGCTCGGTGGCGGCCAGGTGATCAAGGGCTGGGATGAAGGCGTCGCTGGGATGAAGGTCGGCGGCAAGCGCCGTCTGGAGATTCCTTCTGAGCTCGCTTATGGCAACCGTGGCGTCGGTGGCGGACTGATCCCGCCCAATTCCACCTTGCTCTTCGACGTCGAGCTCCTGGATGTGAAGTAACCCCTGTTTTCGCCGGGCGGCGGGTGGGTTTTCGCCCGCCGCTTTGGGCCCCATGTCTTCAAGGGCAAAACCTGCATCTTAGATAAGAGTTTTTTATAGTTGCGCGGCCCGCTTCTGGGATAAGCTTTCGGCAACCCCGCCACCTCGTCCACGGCCGGCCCCGGCCAGCCTCGGGGCAGAACGTGAAGTCGTCCGCATCCGCCGCGCCACGCGTCCTGGAGGCACACCTATGCGAATCCTCGACGTCCACGGTGACAACGCTCCTTTCTTTCAAGAACTGGCCCAGGCCCAGCGGCGGGTTTTGGTGGTGGATTATGACAGCGTGATCGCGCCCTGCAGCGCGCCCAGCGGCGTGCCCTATCCCACCGTCACGGAACTTCTCGACTGCATCATGACCACCAGCCGCACCCGCGTGGTCGTGATTACCGGAGGTGAAGCGGCGGAACTGGTCTCGCCTTTGTCCGAATCCACGCCCGACCTCTGGGGAAGCGAGGCATCTCGCGGCCCTGACGCGATGTTTCCCGGCATGCTGTCGAGGCTGGAGGAAGACACTGCGGTGGCCTTCCTCAGCGATCGCGACCGGCTCTTTCCCGCCCTGCCCGACGGGGCCTGCAGCGGCGGATCCGGCGCCGAGAACGCCGCCGGCGGCCAGGATTTCGTGCAGTTCCTGGTAGACTGGCTGCGCGTCTGCGGTGGTGAAATCTGCTGATCGTATGCAGCCTCCTGCACCGTCCGAGAATCCAACGGGACGAATGGGGGTTCCTTTGCGCGTAAGTCTCAAGCTGTTCGTTCCCGTGCTGCTGGCGGTCATTGCCGTGTCTCTGCTGTTTTCCGGCTACCAGGTGCGGAGAGACCGCAGGATCCAGGAGCGCGATCTCTCGCGGCGGGCCGCCCTGCTGGCCGACAGCCTGGAAGAGAGCGTGACCCCGGTTCTGGGCTCGCGGCAGCAATTGCAACACCTGGTGGAGCGCTTCGGCAGCCGCGAGAGTCTGGCGGGGATCGCTGTCTACGACACCCGCGGGCGCGCGCTGGCGGTGAGTTCCGGACTCGGGCAGCGGCTGGCATCGCCTCCCGCCGCGGTACGGCAGGCCATCGAGAAAGGCGCCGGCGCCGGCGGGTTCGTCACCCTGGGAGATAGCCCGGCGTATATCTACGCCACGCCGCTCCAGCGCGAGCAGGAGCCCGCGGGCGCGCTCGCCATCGTGCAAGACACCGCCTACATCGCCCGCCAAGGCACGCACTTGTGGCGCTATTTGCTGTTCAGCATCGGAGTGCAGGTGGTGTTGATCATCCTGATCAGCTTCTTCATGGTGCGCCACAGCATCCTGGCTCCGGTGGCGAAGACGGCGCAGTGGATGCGGGCGCTGCGCATGGGCACCGCCACCGCGCCGGCCGCGGGCGAGGGAACCGAACTGCTCAATCCGCTCACCCGCGAGGTGGCAACCTTCGCCGCCAGTCTGGCCGCGGCCCGTGCCTCCGCCGAGAACGAAGCGCAACTGCGCGCCGCCGCCGATTCCTCCTGGACCGCCGAACGCCTGAGCGTCTCCCTGCGCAGCAAGCTGGCGGAGAGCCGCCTGCTCGTGGTGGCCAATCGCGAGCCTTACATGCACGTGCGGCGCGGGAAGGGAATCGAAACCATCGTTCCCGCCAGCGGCCTGGTGACGGCGCTGGAGCCCATCCTGTGCGCCTGCGACGGCACCTGGGTGGCGCACGGCAGCGGCGACGCCGACCGCGAGATGGTGGACGGGGCGCAACTGTGTCCGCGTCCCGCCCGAGCAGCCGCGCTATACCCTGCGCCGGGTGTGGCTGACCAAGGAGGAGGAAGAGGGATACTACTTCGGCTTCTCCAATGAAGGTTTATGGCCGTTGTGCCACATCGCGCACACCCGGCCGGTGTTCCGGGAGAGCGATTGGGAATGGTACCGCGCGGTGAACGTCAAATTCGCCGAGGCCGTGCTTGACGAGATGGCCAGCACTGAGCGGCCGGTGGTCATCGTGCAGGATTACCACTTCGCGCTGCTGCCGCGCCTGATCAAGCAGCAACGACCGGACGCGCGCGTCGCCATCTTCTGGCACATCCCCTGGCCGAACCCGGAGGCGTTTGGCATCTGTCCCTGGCAGCGCGAGCTGCTGGATGGCTTGCTGGGCGCCGATCTGATTGGATTCCACATCCAATCGCACTGCAATAATTTTCTGGAAACCGTGGACACAGCCCTGGAATCCCGCATCGACCGCGAACACTTTGCGGTGAACCGCCATGAGCACCTCACGTCGGTGCGTCCGTTCCCCATCAGCGTGGTGTGGGAGGAACCGGC
>JBIOFT010000092.1:0-15454 GCA_044447375.1 Terriglobales bacterium
CCCTGCGGCGTCTGCGCCATCACCACCCGCGCGCGCGGCAGGGTAGAGACGACCACGGCGCCGTCGGCGGTCCGGTCCACCTGTTTGACGGTATCGACGGCCGGCAGCGCGGCGATGGCGGCGCCGTGCCGCACCGCCGCCTGGATCACGTTGCCGATGATCTCCGCGTCCACGAAGGGCCGCACCGCGTCGTGCACCAGCACCAGGTCGTCGGGCGCGGCGTCGATCTTGGCCAAGCCGTTGGCCACCGACTGCTGGCGGTGCTCGCCGCCCTCGACCACCGTGATCTTCTTCTTCAGTCCTTCTTGCTGCAGCCGGGACTTGAAGCCTGCGGGATCATCGCCGCGCAGCGCCAGGACGATCTCGCTGACCTCCGGCACGGCCTCGAACTTGCGCAGTGTGTGGATGAGGATGGGCGCGCCACCGATCTCGGCGAACTGCTTGGAAGCCGCGGTCACGCGCGCGGGTTTGGCGCCCGCCGTCAATCCGCCCATACGCGTTCCCAGCCCCGCCGCCGGGATGATGACGAAAACCTTCATAGGGGCGGAAAGTATACACGTTTCAGGTTTCACGTTTCAGGTTTCACGTGCAACAAGAAGGGCGCAACCCCTGTTGCGCCCAAACGTGAAACTCGAAACGTGAAACGCTATTCTATCGGCCTCTCCGCCATGATGGGTTGCGGCTTGGTGCTGGACTGCTGGCGCGGTTGCTCCGGACGCGGTGCGGCCGCCGCGGCCCGCTCGTCGTACTTGCCGAAGATCATCTTCCCGGCGGTGGTCTGCAGCACCGAGGTGACGGCGATGTCGATGGTCTTGCCGATCGCTTTGCGCGCGTTGTCCACCACCACCATGGTGCCGTCGTCCAGGTAGGCCACGCCCTGGTTGTATTCCTTGCCTTCCTTCAGGATGAAGACCTTCATGGTCTCGCCGGGCAGCACGATGGGCTTCAGCGAGTTGGCCAGCTCGTTGATGTTCAGCACCTGCACGCCATGCAGGCTGGCGACCTTGTTGAGGTTGAAATCGTTGGTGACGATCTTGCCGTCGTAGGCCTTGCCCATCTCGATCAGCTTCATGTCCACTTCGCGCACTTGCGGATAATCGTCCTCGATGATCTGGATGTCGAGGGTGGTGAGCTTCTGGATGCGCTGTAGGATGTCGAGGCCGCGGCGGCCGCGGTTGCGCTTGAGCGAATCCGCCGAATCGGCCACCAGTTGCAGCTCGCGCAGCACGAAACTCGGGATGACGATGATGCCGTCCAGGAACCCGGTCTCGGCGATATCGGCGATGCGCCCGTCGATGATGACGCTGGTGTCCAGGATCTTATAGCTGCGCTTGCCCTGCTTCTCCCCGCCGAAAACCCCGCCCAGGGCGGAAAGATTGAGCAGGTCGCCCTTGTTGGCCCCTACCACCAGGCCGACGTAGGCCATCAGCAGCATCACCAAAAGTTGCAGGAAGCTCTGGGTGCTGCCGGCAGGGAGGGCGTTGCGGATGACCAGGCTGAACAGATAGGCGCCCAGGATGCCGAGCACGCTGCCGATGGCGGCCCCGATCAGCCGCTTCAGGCTGACCGAGCGCAGCCGCAGCTCGAACAGGATGACGGCGGCGCCCAACACCAATCCGGCGGCCGTTGCCGCCTGCCGGCTCAGCCCAAAGGGCTGCAGCAACATGCAAGCAACCGCCAGGACCAGGATGAATACTATGCGAATGATTACGAGGTCCACGGTGACCTTCTTGCGGCCACTACCAGCCGCGCCGCGGACACTGAAGACACTCAAACAACCGCGCCGATGCCTCCAGCCCGGGCCGATAAGAACTTAAGATGAGTTGCCTTGCCGCTCGGCTCTATTATTCTGCCGAGGGAACTATACCACGCGCACTGCCACTCGGCTGGCATATCTAACACACATCCCACCAGCAACTTACAAACTTGCGGCCGGCCCCATGGTGGCCGCGTGTGTCATCTGAACAGTTAACAGCCGGCCCGGTTTTGCGGTTGACCCCGCATCCGCCAGGGCGCATGTTCAGCACGGCAGCCCAAGCGAAACAAGCGACGGCTGCCGCAGCTTTGCTCTGGCGTCGAACCAGACGCCTTGCCACAAACCCTCTTCCGCTAACGCGGAGGACCAAAAAGACCGGCGCACATTCTCGGGGGAGAAAGCGCCGGTTTTTCTTTGGAGCAGTTAGCCATTGGCAGTTGGCACTTGGCCGGTTTGCTTCTTTGCCCCACTCGCTCAACTCCGGCGATGAAACTCGATGGCCAAATGCCAACTGCTAACTGCTAATTGCTTGGTATACAATCCGCACTTCGTTACCCTGTCGATATGAAAGCCATTCTTGCCACGCGCAGCGGCGGTCCCGAGGTCCTCGAACTGCAAGACGTCCCCGATCCTCAGCCCAAGCCCGGAGAAGTGGTGGTGCGGGTGGAGGCCGTGGGGGTGAACTTTGCCGATACCATGATGACCCAGGGACTCTATCCCGGGGGCGCGCAGCCGCCCTACATCCCCGGTCTGGAGTTCGCCGGCATCGTGCCGGAGACGGGCGAGAAGGTGGTTGGGCTGGTGCCCAAGGGCGCCTACGCGGAACAAATTTCAGCCCGGCGCGAGGGGCTGCTGCCGTGGCCGGAGCGGCTGAGCGCCGCCGAAGCCGCCGCCTTCCCCATCAATTACTTCACCGCGTACTTCGCCTACTGGATGGCCGACGCCAAGGAGAACGAACGGGTGCTCATCCATGCCGCCGCCGGCGGCGTGGGGACCGCTGCCGTCGAACTGGGCAGGCTGTTCGGCGTCGAGACCTTCGGGACCTCGTCTTCGGACGAAAAGCTCGCCCGCCTGAAGGAACTCGGCCTCGACCATGGCATCAACTACAAGAAGGCCGATTACGAGCGGGCGGTGCTGGAGATGACCGGCGGCGAAGGCGTGGACATCGTCTTCGAAATGCTGGGCGGAGAGCACACCGCCAAGAGCACGCGCTGCCTGCGCCCGCTGGGGCGCATGATCATCTACGGCACCGCCGGCGGACAGCCGCCACAGTTCGATTTTCCCGCCATGTTTCAGCGCAACGCCAGCGTGCACGCGCTGTGGCTCACGCCGATGGCCGGGCATCGCGAGCACATGGCGCAGGCCTGGGAAGACATGCTTCCGTGGCTGGCCGAAGGCAAGCTGCATCCCATCGTCGGGCATCAGCTCCCGCTGGCCCAGGCGGCGGAGGCCCACCGGCTGATGCTCGACCGGAAGAATTTCGGCAAGATCGTGTTGATGCCGTGAAACCCGCTCTTGGCTCTTAGCTCTTAGCTTCAACACGTCTCATGGCTCGATTGCGATGTCTGCTCCCGTGGGTCCTGCTGGTGGCGATAGCCGCGCCTGCCAAATACATTCCCGATCCCATCGTCCGCTACAAGATCGACGCGCGCCTCGATCCCGCGGCCAAGACGGTCACCGGCCACGAGATCATCGTCTGGCGCAACCACACCAGCGAGGTTATCCCCGACCTCCAGTTCCACCTTTATCTGAACGCCTTCAAGAACAGCTACACCACGTTCATGCGGGAGAGCCGCGGCCACCATCGGGACAGCCGCTTCCGCGGGCTTCCCGGCGAATGGGGATACGAGCAGGTCTCGTCGCTGAAGGTCGATGGCCAGGACCTCACCGCCGGCATGCGCTTCATCCAGCCCGACGACGGCAATCCGTTTGACCAGACCGTGCTCGAAGTCCCGCTGCCCAAGCCCATCCTCGCGGGCGCGAGCGTCACCATCGAGATTGCCTGGACCTCCAA
The DNA here is from genome assembly GCA_044447375.1 of Terriglobales bacterium. Classification (GTDB taxonomy): domain Bacteria; phylum Acidobacteriota; class Terriglobia; order Terriglobales; family Acidobacteriaceae; genus JAHFUA01. The sequence goes on from JBIOFT010000092.1 coordinate 3,771, forward strand.
GCTGCCCCGCGTCTTCGCCCGCACCGGCTTTCAGGACAATTTCTTCCTCGTCGGGCAGTGGTTCCCAAAACCGGGCGTGTATGAGGCCAAGGGTGAGCGCCACCGCGCCGAGGGCGGCTGGAACTGCCACCAGTTCCACTCCAGCACCGAATTCTTCTCCGACTACGGCAACTGGGACGTGACGCTCACTGTGCCGTCGGATTTCGAGATCGCCGCCACCGGACGCCTGCGCCACGAGCACACGCAGCCCGACGGCGCCACCGCCTACAACTTCTATCAAGAGGACGTGCACGAATTCGCCTGGACAACCCAACCTCGCTCGCAGGTGCTCAAGATCGAGCGCATGTTCAAGGCCGATGAGCAGGTGGCGCCCGCCGAGATCGACGAGTGGTCGCGCAAGACCGGCACACCGCCCGACGAGGTGAAGCTGCAGGACGTCGCCGTCACCCTGTTCATCCAGCGCGAGCATCGCGGCCAGATCGAGCGCCACTTCCGCGCCGTGTTCGAAGCCATCAAGTGGTTCGGGCTGATGTACGGCAAGTATCCCTACGACGTGCTCACGGTCGTCGATCCTCCCTATGGAGGCATGGGCGCCGCAGGAATGGAGTATCCGACCTTCATCACCGCCGGAACCAGCTACTGGCCGGGAGCCCACAAGCTCTCGCCGGAACAAGTCATCGTGCACGAGTTCGGACACCAGTTCTGGTACGGGCTGGTCGGCAACAACGAGTTTGAAGAAGCCTGGCTCGACGAAGGCTTCAACTCCTACTCCACTGGCAAGGTGCTGGAGCGCGCGTACGGGCCGAACTACCAGTACGAGCCGGTCTTCGGCGTTCCCATCCCCGCGCAGCCGTGGCTCGATCTGCCCATCCCGCCCTACCCGTGGAAAGGCATCGGGAACCTCCCCATCGGCCAGTACTGGGAATGGGTGCCGCTGGAACAGAAATATGGCAGGGCAAAGTTCTATGCCGAAGACGCGCAAGACGATGCCATGGAGCGCTATGCCTGGCTCGACCTCGACTTGGCCAGCTATCGGGTGCAGGCCTACGCCAAGCCTGAGCTGACGCTGCGCACGCTGGAATCGTTGCTCGGCGACGCCTGGCCCAAGGTGATCCGCACCTATCAGCAGCGCTGGCGCTTCAGGCATCCCGACGCCATCGATTTCATGGACACCGTGCGCGAAGTCTCCGGCCAGGACATGAAGTGGTTTTTCGACCAGACGGTGTACGGCACCGGCATGCTGAACTACTCGGTGTCGTTCATCACCGGGGAGGCGCCGCTGCAACGCGGGCTGTTTGATGATGCCGGCGGCAAGCCGCAACTCGCTACGCAGCAGAGTCACGGGCAGCGGCCGATCGAGTCGGAGGTACTCGTCCGCCGCCTGGGCGAGATGCAGTTCCCCGTTACCGTGCTGGTGAAGTTCGAGGACGGTTCCGAAGTCCGCGAGCGCTGGGACGGGCAGTACCGCTGGACGAAGTTCAAGTACGCGAACAGGCCAAAGATCGTCTCGGCGCAGCTCGATCCCGACTTCCAGTGGAAGCTCGAGGTCCACCGCACTGACGACAGCTACCAGGCGCAGCCCGTCCGCCTGGCAGCCGACAAGTGGTACCTGCGGTGGGTGGTGTGGATCGAGAACGTGCTGATGGCGTTTTCGTTCTTCTCGTGATTCTCGTATGACTGTCTCGCAAGCCATCTCGGCTGGTCTCGGCGCCGCCTGGCGCAACAAGGCGGTGGTCGCGCTGTTCTTTGCCTGCAACCTGCTGCTGGCCGCCGCGGTGGCCGCGCCGATGCACTCCGCCATCGCCGACCACCTCGGGAACAGCATGACCGCCAACGAGCTGGCGCGCGGGTTTAGCGCGTCCTGGCTCACCGAATTTCAACTCGCCTACTCGGGCTTCCTAAAAGGCTTCTCGACCGCGATCCTCTATGGCGGGATTTTGTTCCTGGTGCTGAATGCGGTGCTCTCCGCCGGCGCCTTCGGAGTATTCTCGCAACTCGCGCCTGATGACGGCGGCCAGGCTCCGGGCTCGCTGCCCTGGAGCATGCACGCCTTCGGGCGCGGCCTGGGCCGGTTTTGGGGACGCTTCCTGCGCCTGACCGCGATCGCGTCGGTCTTCTATTACGTGCTCTTCTGGTTCTGGGCCGGGCGCGCCGCACAGTTCAATCGCTGGCTGTTTCGGGACAGCGTGCGGGAAGCGCCGCACTTCTACCTGGAGTGGCTGCGCTGGGGGCTGCTGTTCTTCTGCTGTTTCGTGGTGAACGCCATCGTGGACTACGCGCGGGCGGCACTGGTGGCGCATCCGGATCGCTCCACGCTGGCCGCGCTCGGTGACGGTGCCGGCTTCGTCGCTGGCCGGCTGGGGCGGGTGATGGCGATCTATCTGGGCCTCGGAGTGCTGGCCGCAGCGGCGGTGCTGGCCTATGCGGCGTTCGCGAGGTTCTTCCCGCAATCGTCGGTGATCACGGTATTCATCTGGTTCATGGTGGCGCAGATCCTGCTTTGGGTGCGGTGGCTGCTACGCCTGGGATCATGGGGAGCAGCGGTGGCATACTACACGGCGGACGCTTTTCGTGGTCGCCAGATTAGTTCTTGACGGTCATAGTTTCCGAGTTCACCGCCTTCTTGCCGGTCACTCCTTCCAACCCAGCCAGGACGCCTCGGTAGTCGCTCTTATCGCACTGCATCGCGAGCCCGCCCTTCAGGTCGCCATTGGCCCAAGTCAGCCCAACGTAGTGTTTCTTGGACTTGCTCAAAGCTGTCAATGCTCCCAAACCGAGCGTGAATACGCCCACAGCAATGGCCGTCCCCACCCGCCTATGAACGTCTTGCCCATAGCTTATTTCGGTAATGGCCGAGGCAGGAATGCTTGCAACTTCGGTCTTGTCTTTCACGAGCCGTATGTTGGTAGAGTCAATGTAGAGCTTCAAAGCAGACCCCGTCTTGATGTCCGGTAATGAGCCGCCGTCATAGATAACTTTATGACTGGGCTGCTGATCAGCGGCAAACATCGCAAGCGGAATCGCGAAGCAAAGAACCACGGCGACAGTGCTTTTCATGTGCCAAGCCTCCGAGCTGCAAGAGTACATGGGTCGATCAACGGGAGCCAGACTCCGAGCTGGGGAAACGAGAACGCCTGATTATCCGCCAACCTGGATTCTCGTCAAGGACATGCGCAGCTTTGTTCGGTTTTCAGAACAAGCTCGCGGAACCGTCCCAGCAGCTAACAAAACCGGTGCCTGCCAGTCTAAGCAGGTGAAAGCGAGCGGTGCATCCAGCCGGAACTTTCGCTTTCTGCCGTGCGTACAGGGGATCTAAGTCTGCAAAGGGGAGTGGGCCACAAAGGTAGAAGTAAAAAGGGGTTAAACAGATTGTCTCGCCGCGGGTTGGCGGCCAGGGCGAGGCGATCTCGGGGGACGCTACAGTCCTTACGGGCCGGCGTCCGTTTAACCCCCGGCGGCACATTGTAGAAGCTCTGCGCCGAAAAGCAAGCAGGGCGTGAACCCGGTGCCCTCCGCCTTCCCCGGCGCAAACCGGTGGAAGCTGGCTGCCCGCCACAACCCACAGCCGATCGGCAGGTCATGGCCGAGCACGAAGGAGAGCACAATGGACAGGAAAATTCTGAAAGCCGTGGTCATCGCAGGCTTGCTGACATTGGCCGTCAGCGCCTACGCAGCCAATACCATCACCCTCAGCCATCCCGCGATGCTGAATGGGAAACAACTGGACGCCGGGCAGTACGACGTCAAGGTCAGCGGAGACAACGTCACCTTGCTGCGCGGCAAGACCGAAGTCGCGACCGCCAAAGCCAAGTTGGAAGACCGGGACAGCAAGGCCCGCTTCGACACCGTCATCACCAAGGCCGACGGCGGCAGCCTGCCCTCGATCACCGAGATCCAGTTTGAGGGCAAGAAGCAGGTGCTGGTGTTCGACAACAGCTCGCAGGCGTCGAACCAACGGTAGGGCTCAAACAAATGGGGAGCCATTTGGCTCCCCAGGATCTCTGACTGGCCACCGTTAATACTTCGGCATTTTCGGATCCACCCGGTCCGACCATGCCAGCACGCCGCCGACCAGGTTCTTGACTTTGTGAAAGCCGGCCTGGCGCAGGAACTCCACCGCCTTGGCGCTGCGCACGCCGGACCGGCAGTGGGCCACGATCTCGCGGCTGGAGTCCAGTTCATGCACGCGCTTGGGCAGATCGCCCAGCGGGATCAGATATCCGTTCAGGTTGCAGATCTGGAATTCGTGCGGCTCGCGCACGTCGAGGATAAAGATGTCCTCGCCGGCATCGAGGCGCTGCTTTAGTTCCTCGGGCTGGATCTCGGGTACTTTGGTGGTCACCGGGGCCTCCTCGCCGCGAATCCCGCAGAACTCCTGGTAGTCGATCAGCCTGATAATGGTCGGGTGGGTGCCGCACACCGGGCAGTCGGGATTCTTGCGCAATTTTAACTCACGGAACCTCATGCCGAGGGCGTCGACCAGCAGCACGCGCCCGATCAGCGGCTCGCCCTTGCCAAGGATGAGCTTGACTGTCTCCGTGGCCTGAATCACTCCCACCAGTCCGGGCAAGATGCCCAGCACGCCGCCTTCGGCGCACGAGGGAACCAGCCCCGGCGGCGGCGGCTCGGGATACCAGCAGCGGTAGCACGGGCCCTCTTTCGTCGCCAGAACACTGGCCTGCCCTTCGAAGCGGAAGATGGAACCGTAGACGTTGGGCTTTCCGCTCAGCACGCAGGCGTCGTTCACCAGATAGCGGGTGGGGAAGTTGTCGGTGCCGTCCACGACGACGTCGAAGTCGCGGAAGATCGAGAGCGCGTTGTCGCTCGTCAGCCTGGTCTCGAACTTGCGCACCTCGACGAACGGATTAATCGCCTTGATGCTCTCTGCGGCGGAATCCAGCTTCTTCCGCCCGACGTCGGCGGTCGAGTGGATGATCTGCCGCTGCAGGTTGGTGAAGTCCACCACGTCAAAATCGACGATGCCCAGCGTTCCCACCCCGGCGGCGGCCAGATACATCGCCAAGGGCGACCCCAGGCCGCCAGCGCCGATGCACAGCACCTTGGCCGCCTTCAGCTTGAGCTGCCCCTCCATGCCCACCTCGGGCATGATCAGGTGGCGCGAGTAGCGCAGCACTTCTTCGTTGGAGAGCGTCACGGGTTGAACGTTTTCAGCGACGGTTGCCATAGCCAGTACCCCTGTGCGTTGGATGGAAGATCCGGGAACGGCGGCGCTAGCGAGGACAACAACAACAGCCGCCGGCGATGGAAGGAACGATGGACAGCGTGTCGCCGTCCTGTACGGGCGTGTTTTCCTTCTGGAGGTAACGGATGTCCTCGTCGTTCAGGTACACGTTGACGAAGGCGCGCAGCTTGCCGTCGTCGGTGTAGAGATGCCGGCGCAGATCGGAATATTGCGACGTCAGGCCGGATAGGGCTTCGCCCACAGTCCTGGCCGGCACGTCCACCGTGTCCTTCTTGGCGGCGTATTGCCGCAGCGGTGTTGGGATCAGGATCTTCATGCCATGTGTTCTACCCTGTTTCAGATGATGCCCGGAACCGCTGCGATGCACCGGTTTGAACTTTACCAATTACAAATTGCCAATTACCAATTCTCAATCCGCCGCTTCCGCCGCCAGCACTCGAATTTGTTCGTCGGTGAAGCGCTTGTCCTCTTCCCCCGTGCCCTCGAGGACGAAAGAGTTGGTTACTGCCGCCCGCCCCTGCTCCACGCTGGTGATCACGTACGAGCAGCCGATCCAATGGGCCTCGGCCAAGTCGGTTTGCGACCACTGCGCCGGGCAGTCAGGGTGGGAGTGATAAAAGCCCACAATATCCAGACCGCGTTCGCGCGACTCGCGCTGGATTCGCACCAGCTCCCGGGGGTCGATATTGTACCGATTGTGCGGCGAATCGACACGGGTATTTCCCGCGCGCAACACGGCCTCAACCACGCGCTCGTCGCCCTCCATCCGCCCCAGCATCACCCCGCAACACTCGTGCGGATAGGTTTCCTCGCCGTGGCGGCGAAGGGAATCGAGCTCAGACTGTCGGATGGTTAACACTCTCTGATTTGGTAATTGGGTAATTTGGTAATTGAGAAAGTGAAAAGGAGGCAGCCGCTTCCGTTTTTCAATTACCCAATTACCCACTTACCCAATTACTCAATTCCTCACTCGTCCCAAAACCTCTCGCTCAAGTACTTGTCGCCGGAATCCGGGAAGATGGTCACGATCACCGCCTTCTGGCGCCGGCGCGTAAACTGCTCTGCGACCTTCAGGCAGCCCGCCACCGCCCCGCCCGCCGAGATCCCCACCAGCAGCCCTTCTTCGCGTGCCAGGCGCTTCACCATCGCGTAGGCCGACTCGGTGGTGACCGCCAAATCCTCGTCCGCCAGCGTGGGATCGTAGATCCCGGGAACGATCGCGGTAGCCATGTGCTTGGCGCCCTCGATGCCGTGAAACGACGAATCCGGCTGCAGCGAGATGCAGCGGATCTTTGGATTGAGCTCCTTCAGCCTGCGGCTGGTGCCGACGAAGGTCCCGCTGGTCCCCATCATGGCGACGAAGTGGGTGACGCGCCCGTGGGTTTGCTGCCATATCTCGTTGGCGGTGGTCCGGTAATGCGCCTGCCAGTTGGCGGGGTTGGAATACTGGTCGGCGTAGTAATACTTCTCCAGCTCGGCCGCGATCATGGCGCGCGCCTTGCGGATGGCGCCGTCGGAGCCCTCGTCGGGATCGGTATAGATGATGTTCGCGCCGTAGGCGTTGACAATGCGCTTGCGCTCGACCGATACGTTGGACGGCATGCACAGCGTGACGCTGAAGCCCAGGGCCGCGCCAATCATGGCGTAGGCGATCCCGGTATTGCCGCTGGTGGAATCGAGCAGCATTTTGCCGGGGGCGAGCTGGCCGCTGCGCATCGCCTCTTGCACGATGTTGAACGCTGCGCGATCCTTCACCGAACCGCCGGGATTGAACCACTCCGCCTTGGCCAGGATTTCGACGCCGGGCAGGCCTTCGGCGATCCGCTCCAGCCGGAGCAAGGGGGTGTTGCCGATGCGCGCCAGCGCACTCTCCCCCAGGCGCGCGAGTTCCTCGCGGCCGGCAGCATCGGGAATCTTCACCACTTTCGTTACCAAAGGACGATCCACTCCGTCTTTCGTTCGGATGCGCGGACCCATTTTGCAACGCCGCTGTAAGTGCCTGCAGAGAGCAGGCTTACCCAGGCTTTACGCGGATTCCCCCACCCAACGAAAACGACTAGTGTATAAAAACCGGTTGCGCTCGGACAAGCGAACCGCTATTGCTTGTATCGTACTCGATCCGGGCCGCCGTTCTGGCCGTTTTTCGGCCGCCCGGCATCTGAGGAGTTAGATTCACGCGCCGCGACGAAGGTTCAGGAGTATCGTGGCCGGCGCCGAGCAAGACCTATGGCCAAGAACATCACCCAGAAGAGTTACGACGACGCAGTGGCGTGGCTGCGCGACCATGGCTTCGACATCCTCGAAGCCCCCGGCACGCAAAACCGCGTTTTCCTGAAGAAGCTGAATGTCTCCGCCGCCATCGAGAAGACCAAAGACGGCGGGGTGAAGATCTTCGCCCGCCCCGGCTACCTGGTCGGCGGCGAGATCGCCAAGCTCATTGACCGCGGCTACCAGAAGTTTCTGCGCACCACCAAGACGGAACTGCCGGCCACCGCCGACCACCTCACCGCCATCCACCAGTTCACGGAAGAATTGAAGGAAGCCACCGGCTCACCCAGCCTGTATAACGAATCGCTGGGCACGGTGACCGATGACCACGTCTATGACCGGGTCGAGGAGCGCGATAAGCCGGCGGCCGAGCGCCCCAAGCGTCCATGGGACGCTAAGCCGCAGCCGGCGGGCGGCAAGCGGCGAGCCTAGGAAGCAGGAGGCAGGGTGCAGGAAGCAGGTCGGTCCCAAGGCTAACTGAGCGTTTCCTGCGTCCTGCCGCCTGCGTCCTGCCTCCTACTACCGTTTCGCCCGCTGCAACTCCCGGTAAGCCTCGCTGCGTGAGACCCCCATCTCTTTCGCCACCAGCTTCAGCGCGGCCTTCTCGTCGAGCTTGCGCTCGTCCATCACCTGCTCGAGGCGCTGGCGGATACCGATCCCTGTCCGCACCGGCGCTTTGTGCTCGCCGGCCGCTTCGGCGCGGCCGATCAGCAGGGTGATCTCGCCCTTGACCTCGCCCCGTTCGCGCAGCTTCTCCAGAACTTCGTCGGCGCGTCCGCGGAGGAACTCCTCGTGCAGCTTGGTGACTTCGCGCGCGATCACCACGTGCCGCGAGCCGCCCATGGTGGCGACCACGTCCTCGAGCGTCTCGAGGATGCGGTGCGGCGCGTCATAGTAAATGACGGTGCGGGGCGCGTCGCGGACCTTCTCCAGCTCGTCGCGCCGCTCGCCGCTCTTGGCGGGAAGAAAACCGTGGAACTTGAAGGAATCCGTGGGCAGGCCGCTGGCCGCCAGCGCGGCCACGAATGCCGAGGCGCCCGGAACGGGAATCACCGGCACGTGATGCCGGATAGCCAGCGTGATCAGCCGGTAGCCGGGATCGGAGATGGAGGGCATGCCGGCGTCGGAAACCAGCGCCAGGCGGCCGCCCTGCTCCAGGTCGACGATCAGTTCGGCGGCCCGCGTCATCTCGTTGTGCTCGTGGTAGCTGATCATCCGCGTCTGGATGCCGTAGTGGTCCAGCAGTTTGCGGGTCTGGCGGGTGTCCTCGCAGGCGATCAGGTCTACTTCCTTCAGCACGCGCAGCGCCCGCAGCGTGATGTCTTCCAGATTGCCGATGGGAGTGGCAACCACGTACAGGCACGGTCCACGCGGCGCCTCGCCACCGCGCACGGGCTCGCCGTTGGCCTTCATCGGGCCAAGTCTATACCCGTGAGGGGGCTCCCAGCCACCCAGGGCTGAGGATTTGTAATTGGTAATTTGTAATTGGTAATTTGTGTCACGGGCGCTGATGCGGCGTCCAAATTACCAATTACCAATCACCAATTACCAATGCTGTTGCCACCGGCAGTGTTGATTTAAAATCCTTCCGTGCCTCTCCACGAGTTTCAGTGTTCCAAATGCGGACATCGGTTCGAGCGTATCCAGAAATTCTCCGATTCCGATCCCAAGAAGTGTCCCAAATGCGGCGCCGGGAAGCTGGAACGGATGCTGCACGCGCCCTCGGTACGGTTCAAGGGCTCGGGCTGGTATGCCACCGACTATCCCAACAAGGGCATGGCCGAGGCGGCGAAGAAGGAAAGCGGCGTCTCCGAGAGCAGCGCTGCGCCAGCCAAGGACGCGCCGGCTAAGGAAAAGACCGAGACCAAACCGAAATCCGAGCCTAAGAAGAAGTAACCATGGAACTGCGGACTATCGAGCCGTTCATCGAATATTTTGACAAGGTGCGCGCGCGCACCATGCGCGTGGTCAAGAGCATCCCTCCCGACAAGCTGGAGCACAGCTTTGGCGAGGGGCGCTTCACCCTCGGCGACCTGGCGCGGCATCTCGCCGTGGTCGAGCGCTACACCTGGGCGGAGTGCGTGCAGGGCAAGCCGCAGCGCTATGACGGATGCGGCCGTGAGCTGGCCGATGGCCTCGAAAACGTCATCGCCCTGATGGAGCGCCTGCACCAGGAGTCGATGCAGATCTTCTCCCGCTTCACCCCGGAAGAACTCGCCGCCAAGTGCCTCACCCCCGAAGGCTCGCCCATCACGCGCTGGAAAGCCCTGCGGCTGATGATCGAACACGAGATCCACCACCGCGGCGAAATCTACGCCTACCTCGGCCTGCTGGGCATCAAGACTCCGCCGCTCTATGGCATGACCTCGGAAGAACTGCGCGCGGCCACGAGGCAGTGAACTTCTCCGCCGCGGATCAACGCGGATAAACGCGGATTCGTTGCAGCCATTTGTAATTGGCAATTTGTAATTGGTAATTTGATCCGCGTTCCATCCGCGTGAATCCGCGGCGAAGAAGTTAGGCTTTCCCTCCCTACAGATAGATGCCGGTGAATCTTTTGTGCGGCGACTGAATCCAATCGCGCGGAGGAGCAGAAACATGATCACCATCCGTCGGAGCCAGGAACGTGGAGGCGCGGACCACGGCTGGCTCAACACCCGTCATACCTTTTCTTTCGACAGCTATCACGACCCGGCCCACATGCACTTTCGCGCGCTGCGCGTCATCAATGAAGACGTCGTCCAGCCCGGCCAGGGGTTTCCCACGCATCCCCATCGCGACATGGAAATCATCACCTACGTCCTCGAGGGCGCGCTGCAGCACAAGGACAGCCTGGGCAACGGGTCCATCATCCGTCCCGGCGACGGCCAGCGCATGAGCGCCGGCAGCGGCATCCTGCACAGCGAATTCAACGCCTCCAAGACCGAGCCCGTGCACCTGCTGCAGATATGGATCATGCCCGAGAGCAAAGGCATCGAGCCCGGCTACGAGCAAAAGGCGTTTCCGGAAGCGGAGAAGCGCGGGCGTCTGCGGCTGATCGCCGGGCACAACGGCCAGAACGGCGCCGTGACTGTGCACCAGGATGTGTCGCTTTACGTCGCGCTGCTGGATAAGAATCAGAAGGTCGAGCATGCGCTCGCGCCCGGACGCCACGCATGGCTCCAAGTGGCCAAAGGCTCGGTGGAGTTGAACGGCATTCGCCTCGAGCAGGGAGACGGCGCGGCTGCGAGCGACGAGCAGGAACTGTCCATCACTGGTGCGCAGGATGGGTCAGAGATCCTGCTGTTCGATCTGGCGTAAGACAACAACAACGCCACGGATTCAAACGGATGAACACGGATCAAAAAAGATACGTTTAGAATCCGTGGAAATCCGTGGCTGCTTCTTACCGCGTGCCCGCAGGCTGCTTGGGGCGTTTGCCCGCCGCGGCGCGCGAGACCGTGAACGTCATCTTGTGCGCCTTCGCGTCCGCGTCCACCACCACGTGATCGCCGTGCAGCACCTCGCCATCCAGGATCTTCAGTGCCAGCGAGTCCTGGATCATCTTCTGGATGGCCCGCTTCAGCGGACGCGCCCCATAGTTCACGTCGTAGCCCTCGGTGAACAACAGCTCCTTGGCGCGGTCGGTCAGCTCCAGGCTGATGTTGCGGTCGGCCAGCAGCCGGCGCAGGTCTTCCAGACGCAGATCGACGATCTTCGTCAGTTGCTCCTTGCCCAGCGGGTTGAACAGGATGATGTCCTCCACTCGGTTTAGGAACTCCGGCTTGAAGTGCGACTGCAGGGCGTTCATCACCTGCTTGCGCGCCTGCTCGAAATCGTCGGGCGTCTGCATCGCCTCCGGCGAGAGAAACGCCGAGCCGATGTTCGAGGTCATGATGATGACCGTGTTCTTGAAGTCCACGGTGCGGCCCTTGCCGTCGGTGAGGCGGCCGTCGTCCATGATCTGCAGCAGCACGTTGAACACGTCCTGATGCGCCTTCTCGATCTCGTCGAACAGCACCACCGCATACGGACGCCACCGGATAGCTTCGGTGAGCTGGCCGCCCTCCTCGTAGCCGACATATCCCGGAGGCGCGCCGATCAGCCGCGCCACCGCGTGCTTCTCCATGTACTCCGACATGTCGATGCGCACCAGGGCGCGTTCGTCGTCGAACAGAAACTCGGCCAGCGCCCGCGCCAGCTCGGTCTTGCCGACGCCGGTCGGCCCGAGGAA
>JBIOFT010000093.1:0-15254 GCA_044447375.1 Terriglobales bacterium
GGAGGACATCCCACTGCCCAGGAACGTCCACAGGTATTACTTCCCGGGAACGACCCATGGCGGCGGCAGCGGCGGCTTCAACTACGTCGCAAATCCTCCGGCGACCGGCAGCTGCGTCTACCCCGCCAATCCCAACCCGGAATCCGACACGGCCAACGCCCTGCAAGACGATTTCGTCGACCTCATCATGAACGGCGCCCCGATGCCAGAGAGTAGATATCCCACACTCAGGGACAGACAACTCGTGCCGGCGACCCAGGAAGCGGAAGGATTTCCCAACATCCCGGGCTATCCTTTCCAAGGCGACCAGATCAACTTCGCCGAACTATTTGACTTCGGCCACAGGCTCAATTACCACGACCAGACGGGCATCGTCACGATCCAGCCGCCCATCGTCAAACGCGTGCTGCCCACTTATGCGGTACGGGTGAATCGCGATGGCAACGAATATGACGGGGTTAAGTCGGTTCTACTCCACGCTCCGCTCGCGACGTACACGGGGTGGAACACCTTTTCCTCAGGCATCTACAAGGGCCAACAATGTAGTCTCAGCGCGTCGTCATGGCCGTTCCTGGAGACGACGGCGGAGCGGCTCGCGTCGACCGATCCGCGTCCGTCACTCGAGGAGCGCTACGGCACCCACGCGGGCTATGTCTGTGTGGTGACCAAGGCGGCGAACAAGGCCGTCAGCGAGCGTTTCCTGCGGGCGACGGCGGCGACGGCGCTCATTTCCCAAGCACAGGCGGGCAATGTGCTGACGGATATCACGCCGACAGCCGCCGATCAGGAGCTCGCCAATCGCCTCTGTTCGGAGGGAGACAGGTGGTAACCCAGGAGAACGCCAGGAACATCGGGCTTCCTTAGAAATTTGCTCTCCCCCAGTGCGAGCCCCCGTCGTCCGCGGCGGGGGCATTTTTCTTGCCGGCTCGCGCCGCTTCCCCGGAGACCCAGCCCTGCATCTCCAGGATCACACTTCCCGGCGCGCTGGGTTATATTGTTTTGTACCCCGGTGATCCACTTCCAATCACAACACAAGACCTGGGTAACGGCAGGCGTGTTGCTGTGCTTGCTGGCCGCAGGCTGCGGCCACAAGATCGGCAAGGCCAAGGAGTACGCCTACGTCTCGGGGCAGGAGGCCTTCCTGCGCGACCAGGTCGCGACCGTTTATAAGAAGGTGGGCAAGGTCCAGAACGGCGAGCGCGTCGAGGTGCTGGAGAAATACCGCCGCTTCGTCCGCGTGCGCAACGAGGCCAGCGAGGTCGGCTGGATCGAGCTGCGCTACCTGACCACCGCCGAGGTCTACGAGCAGTGCCAGAAGCTGGCCGCCGAGCACGCCGCCGACCCGGTGCAGGCGCCCGCCACTACGCGCTTCTCCACCAATCTGCACGTCACGCCCGAGCGCGAAGGCGAGCACCTCTACCTGCTAAAGGACGGAGCGAAGGTCGAGTTGCTGGCGCGCGCGTCCTCGGAGAAGCCTGTGCCCCAGGGCGGCGCCCAGCCCAAGCCGGTGGCCGCCAAGAAAGGCAAGGAGAAGAAGGAGAAGGAAGAAGGCTCGTCCAAGCCGATGGAGGACTGGTGGCTGGTGCGCGTGCCGCCACCGCCCGGCACTTCCGCTCCGGCACGCGTGGGATGGGTGCTGGCGCGCATGGTGGACCTCGATGTGCCCATCGAGATCGGGCAGTACGCGGAGGGGCAGCGCATCATCGCGTTCTTCGTCCTCAACCAGGTGGATGACCTCAACAAGCAGATCCCGCAATATGTGGTCGCGGTGAACGAGCCGCACGATGGCATGCCGTTCGACTTCAACCAGATTCGTGTGTTCTCTTGGAATGTGAAAAAGCACCGCTACGAAACCGCCTACCGCGAGCGCAAGCTGCAGGGCGTACTTCCCATCCGCGTCGGCCAACAGGAGTTCGACAAGGAAGGCAAGCTGCCGATCTTCGTCCTGCGCGTGAAGGACGACGCTGGCAACATTGACGTCCGAACCTACAAGCTGAATGGGGTGATGGTGCGCCGCGTGCTCCCGCCGGGCGAGGAGAAGCCGGCGGCAAAGGTGGCGCCTGCGCGCAAGCGGCGGCGGTGAGTACCAAGTACCAAGTACCGAGTACCAAGTACCAAGCACCAAGCACCAAGCACCAAGTACCAAGTACCAAGTACCAAGCAAAACCACTTCCCCAGCCGCTCGGTACTGGGTACTTGGTACTGGGTACTAAGAATAGAACTCCGCGATGCTCTCCACCACGTAGCGCTGCTCGTCGGCGGTCAGCTCGGGGAACATGGGCAGGGCCAGCACTTCGCGTGAAGCGCATTCGGATTCCGGCAGGTCACCCGCTTTGTATCCCAGGTACGAGAAGCATTTCTGCAGGTGCAGGGGCAGGGGATAGTACACCTGGGTGCCGACGCAGCGCGACCCGAGGAAGGCTCGCAGTTCGTCGCGGCGCCTGGCGCGAATAACGTATTGGTGGAAGATGTGGTGGGCCTGGGGTGCGGTTTCGAGCAGGCGCACGGGAGCGAGCGACGTCGAGCGCCCCGTCACCAGTCCGGCGCGCGCGAACAGGCGGTCGTATTCGGTGGCACGCTCGCGGCGGCGGGCGTTCCAGCGCTCCAGGTGCGGGAGCTTCACCCGCAGCACTGCCGCCTGCAGAGCGTCAAGACGGCTGTTGGCGCCGATCTCGTCATGAACGTAGCGCTCGCGAATGCCGAGGTTGCGCAGGCTGCGTATGCGCGCGGCTATCTCGGAGACGGCGGTCGTCACGCAGCCGGCATCGCCGAAAGCCCCGAGGTTCTTGGTGGGATAGAAGCTGAACGCCGCCGCCGTGCCCAGCGTCCCCGCGCGCCGTCCGCGCCACAACGCGCCGAAGGCCTGGGCGGCGTCTTCGACGACGGCCAGCTTGTGCTCGGCGGCGATGCGCTCGAATGCGTCCATGTCGGCGCACTGTCCATAGAGGTGCACCGGTAGCAGCGCCCGCAACCTGGCGGGACGCGAGCCGGTGAGCCGCTGCTCAACCAGCGCCGGATCGAGGTTCAGCGTGCGTGGGTCGATATCCATCAGCACGGGGCGCGCGCCCGCGCGCACAATGGCGGCGGCGGACGAGAAGAAGCTGAACGCGGTGGTGATGACCTCGTCCCCGGGCCCGACGCCCGAGGCCACCAGCGCCAGCCACAAGGCGTCGGTGCCGGAAGCGCAGCCGACCACGAAAGCCGCGCCCAGATAGGCAGCGGCTTCGCTTTCGAAGGCCGCTACCTCGTCGCTCAGGATGAACTGCTGCGAATGCGCCACGCGCTCGAGCGCCTGGTCGATCTCACGGCGGATCTCGGCGTACTGCCGCCCCAGGTCCAGCATCGGCACTTCACGAACCGCGGGAGCTTTGACGGCGGATTGCTTCACGGGAGTCGAGATTGTAGCACTGGCCTCCAGGCGCGGCGGGGCTGGTGACGCCGCGCCTTCTGCAAGCGATGCCTTCCATTCCTCGAGCGAAACGCGCAAGCCCTCCAGCGCGATCCCACAGTACGCGCCGGGGTAGTCCGCCAGTTTTCGGCTGGCGCGCGCCAGCAGCGACCGCGCTCCCGCGATGTTTCCGGTCGAGTGATGGTGCAGGCCGACGGCGGCCTGGATCACCGCCTGCAGGAACTTCTTCTCCTCGCCATGGGCTTCGCGCCACACGTCTTCCAGCACTTCGTGGGCTTCGAAGAAGCTGCCGGCGTTGAAGAGTTCGATGCCGTGCTGGAACTTGGCGGAGTCCATAAATAGTACCCAGTACTCGGTACTCAGTACTCAGTCCGCGCCCGCCGCCCGCTTTTTCACCGAGTCCAACAACGCGTTGAGAATCTTGCCCAGCTCGGCAGTTGACTCCAGGAGGGCGTTTTTCCGCTCCGCTGAGGTGTACTTAAGATTGCAGGCAATCTGAATTTGGGTCTCTACTTCTGCCAGGGAGCCCTTTGCATTACGTAGAAAATGGTGGAACTCCGCGTGCGAATACCTGGCCTGACCTTCGGCGATATTGCTCGGAATCGAAACCGCGGCACGGCGCAACTGACTTGTTAGCCCGTACAGCTCTTCGCGCGGAAAGGTCCGGGTCATTTCATATATCCGCGTGACCAACTCCATCGCTTTCTGCCATGCGATCAAATCTCTATACGTCTGCGGCATTTGACTTACCTGTGGTCCCCATTCTGAGTACCGAGTACTGAGTACTAAGTACTTCCTGGTCTAGCGCCCGAACAGTGGATAGTGGCTCGCCGCGCCCATGAAGAACAGCATGGGAAAAGAAACGAAGAAGTTGGCGCGCGAGGCGATGAAGGACTGGCGCATCATGCGGGCCAGCTTGTCAGGCATGGGACCGGCGGCGGAGGTCTCCCGAGTCCAGGCGATAAGGCGTTTGTTGGCGCGCCAGACGATGCCCCACACGTTCAGCATCATGAACCATCCCAGCCCGCCGCCCACGCCGATGGCGAGCACGCGGTTGTTCTCCACCTGCGAATTCCATTCGAGGAAGATCACGGCGGCGCCAAAAAGGATGACGGCAAAGATAACCGTCAGCACCGCTCCATTGTTAAGCGCGCCCTTGCCGGCCATGAGCACTCCCTGCTCGATGACGAAGGCCAGCGTCCACACCAGGAAGAAGCTGCCGAATACGCTGCCGGCGTTGTAGCCGTGATTGCGGGCATCGAGGACGGTGATCCGCGACCAGAAGACGATCCCGGCCAGCACCGTCACCACCGCCCCCCAGCGAAACCACCACAGTGACAGCGACAACAGCGTGGGATTCACTTTGGCTTTGGTTGGAGCGTCCAACTGCTTCTGCAACGGCATGTTTACGAGATTGAAGAAATAGAGCAGTCCGATCCAGGTGAAGGCGGCGGTAAAGTGAATCCAGCGCAGGATGATCTCGTAGTTGCCGCCGAAATCCGTGGGCGGGTGGAAGGGGATGTTGAGCAAGGCTGGCGTGACAAGCATCTTCTCTCCTTGGGCGGAGGGCATGGTTGCACGCAGGCAGACGGCTGTCAATGCGGGTTGCAAAACCGGGGGCCCAGCCGTATCGTACCAATGGGCCGCCGGCAATTCTCTGCGTCTTTTTGGGCGGCATCCATATCTTCGTGGTTCGGGGAGATCGGCGATGGACAAGCCGGCACAGAATATTCAAGACTCCTTCCTCAACAACGCCCGCAAGGAAAAAGCGATCATCACCATCTATCTGCTGAGCGGGGTTAAGCTGACCGGGCGCATCCGCTCGTTCGACAAGTATTCGGTGGTGCTGGAGACCAACAACCAGGAGCAACTGATCTTCAAGCACGCCATCTCCACCGTGGTCACGCCCCGGCCGGCGCACCCGATGGAGCGTACCGGGCATATCGAAGCCAAACCGGCCGCCTCCGCGCCGCAGGTGGTGTCCGGAGCCACGGCTACTCCTTCCGGCACGGAGGGATAAACGATCCGTGGTTCCCGCGCAAACCGGTCCGCTCCCGGCAGCAGGGGAATGCCTACGCCACCCCAGAAAACTAAGAACAGGTTTGCTGGGGACCCCGGTACTTCGCGCGACCGCAATGAGCGCGCCTTCCTCGTCGGCCTCGACTACCGGCCGCGGCGCAAACCCTGGAAACAGGTGAAACCCGCGAGTGTCTCGCGCATGGCGCGCGACAGCAGCGTGGCCCGCGCAGGCGAAGATGCGCCTTCGGACTTCAGCGCCGAGGAATCAATGGCCGAACTGCGTGAGCTGGCCGCGAGCGCCGGCGCCGACGTGGCGGGAGAATTCATCCAATCGCGGGAGAAGCCGGATCCGGCCACGCTGATCGGGCGCGGCAAGCTGGAAGAGATCGCCGGGGCGGCGGCCTCCGCGGGCGCCGACCTGGTCATCTTCGACCACGACCTCTCGCCTTCCCAGCAGCGCAACGTCGAAGACGCGGTCAGGGTGCGGGTGATCGACCGCACCCAACTCATTCTCGATATCTTCGCGCGCCACGCCCGCACCCGCGAAGGTCAGTTGCAGGTTGAACTGGCACAACTCGAGTACCTGCTGCCGCGGCTGACCGGACGCGGCATCGAAATGTCGCAGATCGCCGGCACCGCCGCCGGCGGGCGCGGACCGATCGGCACCCGCGGTCCCGGTGAGACCCAGCTTGAGACCGACCGCCGCAAGATCGCCCGTCGCATCCGCCGTATCCAGCAGCAGGTGGAGAACGTGCGCCGCACCCGCGCGCAGCAGCGGCAACGGCGGGAATCCGTGCCGGTGGCGACCGTCGCCCTGGTCGGCTACACCAATGCGGGAAAATCCACGCTGTTCAATGCGCTGACGCGCGCGAGCGTGCTGGAATCGCCGCGCTTGTTCGCCACGCTCGATCCCACCATCCGCGCCGTGCAGTTGCCGTCGCGGCGTAAGACGCTGCTGTCGGACACGGTGGGATTCATCCGCAACCTGCCGCACACGCTGGTGACCTCGTTCCGGGCGACGCTCGAGGAGGTGCAGCGCGCGTCGCTGCTGATCGAGGTTTCGGACGTGACCAGCCCGGTCGTGGCCGAGCAGGATGCGCAGGTGGAGAAGGTGCTGCGCGAGCTGGAAGTGCAGGACAAACCGCGCCTGCGGGTGCTGAACAAGATCGATCTGTTGCCGGCTGCCCGGCGGGATGCGCTCGAAGACGACGCAACCACCGTCCATGTGTCGGCAGTGAAGGGGACGGGAATCTCTACCCTGCTCGATCGGATCGACGAGGTGTTGCTGGAAGATCCACTTAGCCGCGTGAAGTTGCGCGTGCCGCAGCGGGAAGGAAAAGCGTTGTCGCTGCTCGAAGGCAGCGCGCGTGTGTTTTCACGCGAGTATCGCGATGGGTACGTGGAACTCGAGGCACAAGTACCGGAGTCGGTGTTGCGGAAGGTGAAAGCGTTCGTGAAAACCGGGTACTGAGTACTGGGGTAAAAGTAAATGGGCCGGGTGCCAAGAAGCGGTGACTTTTCCTTGGCCTCCAGCCCATTCGATCCTGACTTGGATCGGAGGTGATACTTATATGCTAATCCTGTTGCTGGGAAAGTCAAGTCGCGCGTACATCGTGTGACCGACCAGAGCGGTACGATGACCTCTCTCCGTCCCTGCTAACTGCATGAAAACTCGCGCCAATCCTGCGCTTCCCCGCGTTGACACAACCGGTATGGGATGGTAGCTTGATGGGTTTGACGCCATCGTAAATTTTCCGTTTTCCAGGCTGGTCTAACGATTCCATGGATGAGATTCTTCGGCAACTAGGCGAACTCCTGCTCGCGGCCATCCCCACCGTGGTGGTGTTCGTCATCCTGTTTTTTGCCTACAAGCTGATCGTGCACAAGCCGCTGGTGGCGGTGTTGGACGAGCGGCGGGCGCGCACGCAAGGCGCGGTGGAGAAGGCCAAGGCGGACATCGCGGCCGCGGAGGCGCGCACTGCCGAATACGAGCAGCGGCTGCGCGACGCCCGGCTCTCCATCTTCAAGAAGCTGGAAGCGCGCCGGCAGCAGTGGTTGCAGGCTCGCGCGGCGGCGGTGGCGGAAACCCGGGCGGCGGCGGAGACGCGCGTCAAGGCGGCGCGGGCTTCCCTTGAGCAAGACGTGGAGCAGGCCAAGGTGACGCTCCAGGCCGAAGGCGAAACGCTGGCCAGCCAGATCATCCGTATAGTCCTCAAACCCCCGCTCGCGGTCGGGCGCCCCTTGGCAGGTGGCCGGCAATCATGACTCGGCGTTCTTTCCCGCGATTGTTTCTGGTAGTGGTCCTGGTCGCTCTTTTTGCGGGAGCGGCGTGGAGCCAGCAGCACTCGTCGCCTCCCGCTCAGGCGGAGCAGCAGCAGAAATCGGAACCGAAGAAGCCGGCGCATTCTGAAGAAGGCGCGGCTGCCAGCCAGGCGGAGGGGCCGGGAGCCGAACTGGCCGAGACTTCGCGCGAAGCTGCCGGAGAAGATGAGACCGCGGAGTTCAAGCACTCGGCGACGGTGCGCTGGCTGGCCCGAATCACAGGTCTGACGCCATTCTCGGCCTACTGGGTTTTTGTCGTCCTCAACTTCGCCATCATCGCGGCGCTGCTGGTGCTGATCATGAAGTCGAAAGTGCCGGCCGCCTTCCGCGCCCGCACGGAGAGCATCCAGCAAGGGATCGCGGAAGCCCGCAAAGCCAGCGAAGAAGCCCAGCGCCGCCTGAGCGACATCGAGGGCCGGTTGGCGAAGATCGACAGCGAGGTCGCTGCCATGGCTGCTGCGGCGGAGACCGAGGCGCAGAAGGAAGAGGCGCGCATCCAGGCTGCCGTCGAGGAAGACAAGCGCAAGATCGTGGAAGCGGCCGAGCAGGAGATCGTTGCCGCCACGCGCCTGGCGCGCACCGAATTGCGCGCCTACGTCGGCGAACTGGCGGTGACGCTGGCGGAGAAACGCATCCAGGTGAACGCCTCCACCGACCAGGAGCTGGTGCGGGCCTTCGTCGATCAACTGGGAAAGAACGGCAAATAGAGCATGTCCGTCTTCAGCCGATACGCGCGCGCTTTCGCCGACGTGGTGATCGAGAAGAAGCTCGATCCGCGCAAGGTGGAGGACGAGCTGTGGTCGTTCGTCAGCATCGTGGAGTCGGTGCCCGACCTGCGCACCGTGTGGGAGAATCCATCGGTCGAAGCGCGGCAGAAGCGGGCGGTGCTGGACCAGATCATCACCCGCATCGGCGGCTCGCGCATGCTGCGGAACTTCGTCGCGGTGCTGATCGACCACCGGCGGGTGGCGGCGCTGCCGGAGATCGCGCGCCAGTTCGAGCTCGACCTGAACGAGCGCATGGGACTGGCCGACGCCGAGGTCACCAGCGCACGCGAGCTGAACGACGCGGAGAAACAGGCTCTGGAAGCGCGCGTGGGTCAAGTCACCGGGAAGAAGGTGCGCGCCCGGTATAAGACCGACGCCAAGGTATTGGGCGGAGCCGTAGTGAAGGTCGGCAGCACGATCTACGACGGGTCGATCCGCGGGCAGTTGGAAAAGCTGAAGCAGGAATTGAGCAGCGGGAGCATTTAGCAGTTGGCAATTAGCACTTGGCCCAATCCGCGCTGGTGCGGGGCCAAATGCTAACTGCCAAGTGCTAATTGCTAAATGCTGACGTGGAAATTCGAAGGAACTTATGGCAGGAATTAAAGCAGACGAAATCACGAAAATCATTCGCGAGCAGATCGAAAACTACGAATCCAAGATCGCGGTGGACGAAGTTGGGACGGTCATTAGCCTGGGCGATGGCATTGCCCGCATCTACGGGCTGGACAAAGTCATGTCGGGCGAGCTGATCGAGTTCCCGCATGACGTGGCCGGCATTGCCATGAACCTGGAAGAAGACCAGGTCGGCGCGGTGCTGCTGGGCGAGTACACCGAGATCAAGGAAGGCGACGAGGTGCGGCGCACCGGCCGCATCATGAGCGTGCCCGTGGGCGACGCCATGGTGGGGCGCGTGGTGAACGCGCTGGGCCAGCCCATCGACGACAAGGGCCCGATCGCTACCGACAAGTTCTACCACATCGAGCGCATCGCGCCGGGCGTCATCGACCGCCAGCCGGTGCGCGAGCCTATGGCGACGGGCTTGAAGGCGATCGACAGCATGATCCCCATCGGCCGCGGCCAGCGCGAGCTGATCATCGGCGACCGCCAGACGGGCAAGACCGCCGTCGCCATCGACGCCATCATCAACAACAAGGGCAACAACCTGATCTGTATTTACAACGCCATCGGGCAGAAGCGGTCGTCGATCGCGCAGGTGGTGAAGATCCTCACCGACTATGGCGCCATGGACTACACCATCGTGGTGGCGGCATCGGCCTCGGAGCCCGCGCCCATGCAGTACATCGCGCCCTACTCGGCGTGCGCCATCGGCGAGTTCTTCCGCGACACCGGCCGGCACGCGCTGTGCGTCTACGATGACCTCTCCAAGCACGCAGCCTCTTATCGCGAGATCTCGCTGCTGCTGCGGCGGCCTCCAGGACGCGAGGCTTACCCCGGCGACGTTTTCTACCTGCACTCGCGCCTGCTGGAGCGTGCCTCGAAGATGAGCGATCCCAAGGGCGGCGGCTCGCTGACCGCGCTGCCCATCATCGAGACCCAGGCCGGCGACGTTTCAGCGTACATCCCGACCAACGTCATTTCCATCACCGACGGACAGATCTATCTCGAGACCGACCTGTTCAACAGCGGCATCCGCCCGGCGGTGAACGTCGGGTTATCGGTGAGCCGCGTGGGCGGCAACGCGCAAATCAAGGCTATGCGGCAGGTGGCGGGCACACTCAAGCTGGAGCTGGCGCAGTACCGCGAGCTGGCGGCCTTCGCCCAGTTCGGCAGCGACCTCGACAAGGCCACGCAGGCGCAGCTCGCCCGCGGCCAGCGCCTCACCGAACTGCTCAAGCAGAACCAGTATTCGCCGCTGTCGTTCTCCAAGCAGATCCTGATGATCTTCGCCGGGACCAACGGGTTCGTCGATGACCTGGCGGTGGAGGAGATCCGCAGCTTCGAGAAAGGCCTCTACGAATACGCCGACACCATGAATCCCGGGCTGCTGGACGAGATCATGCAGAAGAAGACGCTCGATGATCAGCTCAAGGCCGGCATGAAGAAGCTGATCGCGGAGTTCAAAGAGCGGTTTGCGGCGGAGAAGCAGCCGGCGGCAGCAAGGGCGTAGGGAAGTACCCAGTACTCAGTACTCAGAAGATGGCCAACATCCTCGATATCCGGCGCAGGATCCGCAGCGTGCGCAACACGCGGCAGATCACCAAGGCCATGAAGATGGTCTCGGCGGCGCGCCTGCGGCGGGCGCAGGAGCGGGCGCTGGCGGCACGCCCTTACGCGCGCATGCTGACCAACGTGCTGCAGTCGCTGGTGACGCGCGCCGAAATCTACGATCCAGAGACCGGCGAGCCTCGGCATCCGCTGCTGGCGCGCCGCGAGGAGAACAATATCCTGATGCTGGTGGTCACCGGCGACCGCGGCCTGGCCGGCGCCTTCAACACCAACATCCTCAAGACCACGATGAGTTTCCTGGAGGGCAAGTCAGGGAAGAACGTGGACCTCGAGACCATCGGACGTAAAGGCCGCGACTTTTTGCGGCGGCGGTTCCCCTACCTGACGGAAAAGCCCGCCGGCGACGGGCGCGTGGGGCCGGTGGAGATCGTGGGCGAGAAGATCGGCATCTTCGGCAAGCTCAGCCACGAGGACGCGCAGGAGATCGCCGAGCGCGCGATCGAGCGCTACACCAAGGGCGAGATCGACGCGGTGTACGTCGCGTTCAACGAATTCAAGTCGGTGATCGCGCAGCGGCTGGTGGTGGAGCAAGTCCTGCCCATCAGGGAGATCGGGCGGGAGGAGATTCTGCAGGCCCAGGTGATGACGGAAGAGCAGCGCAAGCGCGCCGGGGAAGCCGCGCGTACCGCCGGCGTGAGCACCGCCGAAGCCGAGACGCACGCCATCGACCAGCGAGCGGCCCAGTTCGCCACCGCGCAGGTGGACTACATCTACGAGCAGCCGGCGAGCGAACTGTTCAACAGCCTGCTGCCGAAGTACGTGGGCATACAGATTTTTCGCGCGCTTTTGGAATCCATCGCGGCCGAGCATGCCGCGCGCATGACCGCCATGGATTCTGCGACCAACAATGCCAGCGACATGATCGACTCGCTGACCCTGGCGATGAACCGCGTGCGCCAGGCGAAGATCACCAAGGAGATTATCGAGGTGGTCAGCGGAGCGGCGGCAGCGCAGTAGAAAGGCAGCACTTAGCAGTTAGCACTTGGCATTTAGCCACAGGGCGCTGCTCACTGACGAATGCTCCAGAGCTAAGTGCTAATTGCCAATTGCTAATTGCAGTAACGGATTGAGAGTCTTGTTATGGCTAAGAATGTTGGGCGTGTGATCCAGATCGCCGGTCCCGCCGTGGACGTGCAGTTCGCCGAGACGGAGCTACCTCCCATTTACGAAGCTGTTCGCGTGGTGAGCGAAGGCTTCGACGTGCCCCAGCCCGTGGACGTGATCCTCGAGGTGCAGCAGCACCTGGGCGAAGGCCGCGTGCGCTGCGTGGCCATGCAGCCCACCGAGGGCATGGTGCGCGGCATGAAGGCCATCGACCAGGACGGGCCAATTACCGTGCCCGTCGGGCGCTGCACCCTGGGGCGCGTGATGAACGTGATCGGCGAGCCGGTGGACGAACTGGGGCCGATGCAGGGCTGCGCCGGCAGGCATCCCATCCACCGCCTGGCGCCGGCCTTCGACGAGCAGGCCACCACGGCGGAGATGTTTGAGACCGGCGTGAAGGTTATCGACCTCATCCAGCCGTTCCTGAAAGGCGGCAAGATCGGGCTGTTCGGCGGCGCCGGCGTGGGCAAGACGGTCGTGATCATGGAACTGATCAACAACGTTGCCAAGCAGCATGGCGGCTTCTCCGTGTTCGCCGGCGTGGGCGAGCGCACCCGCGAGGGCAACGACCTGTGGCTGGAGATGACCGAGTCGGGCGTGATTGTGCCCGGCAAGCCCGACGAGTCGAAGGCCGCGCTGATCTACGGCCAGATGACCGAACCCCCGGGAGCGCGCCTGCGAGTGGCGCTGACGGCGCTCACCGTCGCCGAGTACTTCCGCGACGTCGAAGGCACGGACACGCTGTTGTTCATCGACAACATCTTCCGCTTCACGCAGGCGGGTTCGGAAGTGTCGGCGCTGCTCGGGCGCATGCCCTCGGCCGTGGGCTACCAGCCCAACCTGGCAACGGAGATGGGCGAGCTGCAGGAGCGCATTACCTCCACGAAGAAAGGTTCAGTGACGTCGGTGCAGGCCATCTATGTCCCCGCTGACGATCTGACTGATCCCGCGCCTGCCACGACGTTCGCGCACCTGGACGCGACCACGGTGCTCTCGCGCGCGCTGACCGAGATCGGGATCTATCCCGCCGTCGATCCGCTGGCTTCGACCTCGCGCATTCTCGATCCGCGCATCGTCGGCAACGACCACTACGACGTGGCCCAGGGCGTGAAGAGGATCCTGCAACGCTACAAAGACCTGCAGGACATCATCGCCATCCTGGGCATCGACGAGCTGAGCGAAGACGACAAACTCACCGTCGCCCGCGCACGCAAGATCCAGCGCTTCCTCTCGCAACCCTTCCACGTGGCCGAGCAGTTCACCGGCACGCCGGGACGATTCGTGAAGATTGCGGACACGGTGAAGGGCTTCCGCGAGGTCATCGAGGGCAAGCACGACGGCATCCCCGAGCAGGCGTTTTACATGGTCGGCACCATCGATGAGGTGCTGGAACGCGCCGAGAAGATGAAGGCCACGGCGGCGGCGTAAGAAACCGTTTCACGTTTCAGGTTTCGCGTTTCACGCGGCTTGCCCCGCTGGGCTTAAGAACCGACGCGCCAGCCCCGCAGGGGCGGCATAAGAAAGCCCGGCACGTAAGTGCCGGGTAGAGGCCAAGAAGAAAACGAGTCCCGCAGGGACGGCACAATGGCTGATGTTTTCCAACTCGAGATCGTCACCCCCGAGAAGCAGGTGGTGAGCAACACGGCGGAAGAGGTGCAGATTCCCGGCAAGAAGGGGTACTTGGGCATCCTGCCCGGGCACGCTCCGCTGATCACCGAACTTGCGGTCGGCGAGATCGTTTATCGCAAAGGCGGGCAGCCCCAGTACCTTTCGGTGGCGTGGGGGTTTGCCGAGGTGCTGCCCGCGAAGGTCACGATCCTCGCCGAGGCAGCGGAACGCCCGGAGGAGATCGATGTACCCCGGGCGCAGGAGGCCAAGGAGCGCGCCGAGGAGCGGCTGAAGAGTCAGGATCCCAGCACAGACTACGAGCGCGCCTTGTACGCCCTGAAGCGAGCCGAGGTGCGGTTGGACGTGGCGGGGAAGAAGCATCCGTAAGCAGCACTCAGCCGTCAGCACTCAGCACTCAGCCAAAACTAGCTGAATGCTGTGTGCTGAATGCTGAATACTGCAGTCCAGGTGGCGGGCCGAAGCGACGTCGGCTGCGTCCGCACCAATAACGAAGACAACTTCGGCTACGACGCTGCGTGTGGCGTCTACGTGGTATGCGACGGCATGGGCGGCCAGGCCGCCGGCGAAGTGGCCAGCCAGTTGGCGGTCGAGACCGTGCTGGAGTACTTCCGCCGCTACTCTGCGGCAGGCAACTTCCCCCAGGTCGGCGAGAAGTTCGACGACATCTCGCTGGACGCCAACGCGCTGGCCAGCGCCGTGCAGGCGGCCGGCATCCGTATCTTCCGCGAGGCGCAGGAGCACCCGGGACGGCTGGGCATGGGATCAACCATCGTGGCGCTGCTGGTGCGCGACGGCAAGGCGTCGATCGCGCACGTCGGCGACAGCCGCGTGTACCTGCTGCGCGACGGACAGATCCGGCTGCTCACCTCCGATCACTCCCTGGTCATGGAGCAGGTGCGGCGCGGCCTGATGACCATGGAAGAGGCGGAGCGCTCCTCCATGCAGAACATCATCACCCGCGCCCTGGGCTCGGAGGAGGCCGCCGAGCCGGACGTGCAGGACGTCCCCGTCTCTCCCGGGGATATCTTTCTTCTTGCCACCGACGGTTTGACCAAGCTGGTGAAGGAGCAGCGGCTGGGCGAGATCACCAGCTCGGCCTCCAGCCTGGAGACGGCCTGCGATGCGCTGGTCGCGGCCGCCCGCGCCGCCGGCGGCGACGACAACATCACCTGCCTTCTGGTGAGAATCAATTGAGCCATTGAGGCATTGGTTCGTTGGGTCAATGAAGGACCCGCTCCCTGCTGCGCACTCCTTCCTTCTGCTACACTGGCGCGTTTTCTCCATCGTCCAACATCATCCGGTCGAAGTTCGGAGGCAATCATGGAGATCAAGACCGTAGGCGTAGTGGGCGCGGGCACGATGGGCAACGGCATCGTGCACGTTTTCGCCAAGAGCGGGTACGACGTGGTGCTGGTGGACATCGAGCAGACCTTCCTCGACCGCGCCATGAGCACCATCAACAAGAACCTGGAACGCGAGGTAGCAAAGGGCAAGCTCACCGCCGGCGAGCGCGAGGCGGCGCTCAAGCGCATCACGCCGGTCGTGGGCCGTGCGCCGCTGGCCGCTTGCGATTTTGTGGTGGAGGCCGCCACCGAGCAATTCAAGATCAAGACCGAACTGTTCCGCGAACTCGACGGGCTCTGCCATCCGGAAGTGATCCTGGCATCGAACACGTCGTCCATCTCGATCACCAAGCTGGCTGCCGTCACCAAGCGCCCGCAACAGGTAATCGGCATGCACTTCTTCAATCCCGTGCC
>JBIOFT010000094.1:0-15117 GCA_044447375.1 Terriglobales bacterium
CGCCAAAGCTTGCCCTGAGCGAAGCCGAAGGGGCGGACGCGCTCGCTCAGGATGACAGGGCCGTAGGGCACAGCTTCTATGGAACCGCAGCAGTCGGAAATCGCGGATCATCATCCTACGGCTTCACTCCCAACTGCCAGAACAGGAACGACCAGATGTCGGTGCTTTCTTCGATCTGCTTGGTCAAGGGTTTGCCCTGTCCGTGGCCGGCCTTGGGCTCGATGCGCAGCAGGATCGGCCGGTCGCGATCAGCGCCGTTCTTGGCTTCGGCCTGCATGAGCGCGGCCATCTTCTTGGCGTGCATCGAGTCAACGCGCGTGTCCGAGTCGGCTGTCATGAACAGCACCGCCGGATACAGCGTCCCCGGCTTGACGTGGTGATAGGGCGAATAGGCGTACAGATATTCGAACTGCTTGGGATCGGCCGACGAGCCATACTCCGGGACCCACAGCTTGGCAATGAGGAAGTTCTGGTAGCGCAGCATATCCAGCAGCGGCACCTGGCAGACGGCGGCGCGGAACAGATCAGGATGCTGGGTGATGCTCGCCCCCACCAGCAGGCCGCCGTTGCTTCCGCCCATGATCGCCAGATGGTCGCGGTCGGTGTACTTCTGCGCGATCAGGTATTCGGCGGCGGAGGCGAAGTCGTCGAACACATTCTGTTTTTTCTCCAGCATTCCCGAGCGGTGCCAGGCTTCGCCGAATTCGCTCCCGCCGCGCAGGTTGGCCAGCACGTAGACGCCTCCGTTCTCCAGCCACAAGAACACGCCGCGGCTGAACGCCGGAGTCTCGCTGACCTGAAAACCGCCGTAGCCGTAGAGCAGGGTGGGATTCTTCCCGGCCAGTGCCAGCCCTTTCTTGCTGACAATGAACATGGGCACGCGCGTGCCGTCTTTAGACTTGCACCAGACCTGCTCGACCTCGTAGCCGCCGGAATCGATCGGCGCCTCCACCTTGGCGAACAACGAGGTTTTTCCGCTCTGCATGTCGTAATGCAGGATGGTGGGCGGCACGGTGAACGACTGGAATCCGAAGAAGGCTTCCTGGCTGTCCCACTGCCCGCCGACGCCAGCCACGCTGCCGATGCCCGGCAGCGGCACTTCGGCCAGCGGTTTGCCCTCCACCGAGAAGACCTTCAGCAGCGAGCTGACGTTCTTCTCGTACTCGGCGACCAGCTTGCCGCTGATGATGTCCAGCCCTTGCAGCACGGCATCTTCCGATTCGGGGATCACCGGCTTCCAGTGGCTCTGGTCGGGCGCTTCTGCGCGGGCGGCGAACACCTTGTAGTGTGGCGCGTCTTCATTCGTGACGATGTACATCACGCCGTTGAACACCTCGCCGCTGTAAAGAAAGTTCTTGCCGGAGATGACCGTGACAGGCGGGGTGTTGGCTCGCAGATCTTTCAGGTAAATTTCGCTCTTGGTCCAGCCCTGCTCGGAAACGATGGTGAGCCAGCGGCCATCGTTGGAAAGCGAGACGTTGGGCCAGTCCTGGGGATCCTTGGGCTCAAAGATCAGCGGATCGTTGGCCACATCGCCGCCCAAGGCGTGGTAATACACGCGGCGATGGTAGTTTTCTTCTTCCGCCGGGACATCTCCCTTTTTGGGATAGCGAGTGTAATAAAAGCCGGAATCGTCCAGCTTCCAGGCCACGCTGGCGGCGCGGGTCTGCTCGATGGTGTCCGGCATCAGCTTTCCCGTGGCGGTCTCGATCACGTGCAACGTGCTCTTTTCAGATCCGCTGGGCGAGGTTCCGTAGGCAACGTACTTGCCGTCGTGCGAGATCTGCCACCAGTCCAGCGCGACGGTGCCGTCAGCGGCCAGGGCATTCACATCCACCAGAGCGCGGTCCGTGCCCTTCAATCCTTTGCGCACATAGAGCACAGGCTGGTTCTGCATGCCTTCGCGTCGGGTGTAGAAGTACCACTCGCCCCCAACCTGCGGCGTGCCCACGTTGCCGATGCTCAGCAGTTGCGTCAGCCGGGCATGGATCTTCTCGCGGCCGGGCAGCGGATCCAGCAAGCTGCGGGTGTACGCCAGTTGCGCCCGCACGTACTCCTGGGTCTCGGGGCTGTCCCCGTTTTCCATCCAGCGGTAGGGATCGGAAATCTTGTGCCCGTGCAGGTCGTCGATCGCGACATCCACCTTGGCTTTGGGCGGCCCCGCGGGCGTCGCGGTGGACGCCGCATTGGTCCCGGGATTGGAACTGGCGTTGTCCGCCAGCGCGATGGCGGCCACGAGCAGCAGCAGGAAAACGGCGTAGGACAAGCGAGTTCCTCCCATCATGCACCTCTGAGTGGTTTAGACGAAAGCGGCGGGGAAACGTACCCGATAAGTGCTGCCCGTCAGTGTAACTGAAAAGCGTTTCCCGGTTGGGACCCCGCAGGTGCTGTGCCGATTCAGGACAACACCGAACCGCGCGGCCTTTTGACGCACCGTTCCACCTGCTATAAACTAACCTCAGTGATTCGCTGGCCGCTTCATGGCCGCACGGTCACCGTACTCCTCAGTAGCTCAATGGCAGAGCATCCGGCTGTTAACCGGAGGGTTGTAGGTTCGAGTCCTACCTGAGGAGCCATTTCTCGCCCAAGGATTTTCTCATCTGAGGTCCTTCGGCTTCGCCTCAGGATTTCGGCAGCGGGCTCCCGCGCTTCGCGCTCACGCCCGCTAAACGCCTCAAGTTCGAGTCCTACCTGAGGAGCCATTTCTTGCCCAAGGATTTTCTTATCTGAGGAGGTCCGACTTGATCTCTTTCAGGATTGCTGGGTTCGCTTGAGTTCGTCGCTGATTACTACCGCCTCGGCAACCTCTTTCATGGACTTGCGCATCTGCCGGCTTTGCCGCTGCAGCAGGCGATAAGCGTCTTCTTCGCTTAATCCGAGGTCGCGCTGCAGGATGCCCTTGGCGCGCTCGACCAGTTTTCGCATCTCCAGGCGCTGGGAAAGTTGCGACACTTCGCTTTCCAGGCGCGCCCGTTCGATCTCCGCTCCCACCAGGAACCCGATGGTGCTGATCAGCTTGATGTCGCGCGGGCTGTGCACGTGTGGCAGCCGATGCTGAAGGTTGATCACCCCCACTACCCGCCCGCGGCAAAGGATCGGCACCGACAGGAAGGCTTCATAGCGGTCCTCCGGCAATTCGCTGAAGTAATTGAAGCGCGGGTCCTGGAAAGCATCGCGGGCCAGGGCGGCCGGTTCCAGGTGCTCCGCCACCCATCCTGTAATCCCTTGTCCCACGCGCAGCTTCAGCCGGTCCACCGCCTCGGGATGAGGATTCTTCGATGCCCGCAGAACCAGTTCGTCATCCTCCAAGATGTAGATAAAGCACGAGTCGCACTCCACCACGCTGGAGATCAGGGTAACGATGCGCTCCAGCACCTGGTGCAGCAGGTCGCTCGCCGCCATGCGGCTTCCGATCTCGTGCAGCAGGTCAACCAGGGAATTTTCGTCGGATTGTGAAAGCTCACCCACGCAAGAAGTGATGCCACTTTACGAGATGCAGCGGTTTTCTTTAGCATGGGAAAAACTTCTCGCGACGATAAGAAATTTCGATTGGACATCCGCCGGCCGCTGCCCTATCTTGAGAGCATTGATTCGTGGCGGGGACCACGAAGTCCTTCCCATCCGTAAGCGTCCAGCAGTACACCGTATTCCACTGACCACCACGCCGTGGTTTCCAACTTAAGTATTTCTGTCTGCTGCCCGGTAGATCGGGCGGTGAGGACAGGTGTTTCTTGCTTTTGCTCCCCTTACCTGGAAGCGAAGGCGCAAAGCTTTATCTGGAGCGGAAACATGCAGGTCGGGAATAACTCGATCGAGTCCTACAAAGCCTCCAAGGGCGGCGACGGACTGCGCATCTGCGAGGACATCCCGCGGATCGCGAGTGAGGGATGGGAGTCGCTGAGTCCGGCCGATAAGGAACTGCTCAAGTGGGTGGGTGTGTTCTTCCGCAAGCCCACGCCCGGCGAGTTCATGATGCGCATCCGCATGCCCAACGGGTTCGCGGCCAGCGAGCAATTTCGTGCTATCGCCGAACTCTCGCGGCGGCTCGGTAACGCTCTCGTCGATATCACCACCCGGCAACAGATCGAACTTCGCGGCTTCGCCATTGGGAGCGTGCCGGAGATATGGGAACGCCTGCGCGGCGTGAATCTGCACAGCCTGCAGACCGGCATGGACAACGTTCGCAACATCAACGGCTGTGCTCTCGCCGGTCTCACGCCGGACGAGTTGATCGATGCCTCGTCTGTTGTATTCGAGCTGGACCGCATGCTGGTCGGTTCGGACGGCAATCCCGAGTTCACCAATCTGCCGCGCAAGTTCAACGTGACCATCACCGGCTGCCGGGCCAACTGCACGCACAACGAATCCCAGGATATCGCCCTGGTTCCGGCGCGCAGAGGCGGGCGCTTCGGCTTCAACGTACTGGCCGGGGGCAAGATGGGATCGGGCGGCTTCACCATCGCATCGCCGCTGGGAGTGTTTGTAGAACCGGCAGAAGCCGCGCCCGTCTCCGCCGAACTGATCCGCATTTTCCGTGACCACGGGCCGCGGGAAGCCCGGTCCAAGATCCGGTTCGCTTTTTTGATCGAGCAGTGGGGGATCGAACGGCTCCGCACGGAATTGGAAGCGCGCGTGGGCCACAAGTTGGAGCCGCCCGGCGAGGATGCACGGCGCCGCCAGCACGCCGACCACTTGGGTGTCACGCGGCAAAGGCAGACTGGGCTCATGGCCGTCGGGTTGTGCGTGCCTACCGGGCGGCTCCGCCCAGATCAGATGGACGAACTGGCCGCGCTCGCAGACAAATATGGCACGGGTGAGATTCGCTTGACGACGGGGCAGAACGCCATTCTTGCCAATGTGCCCGACGAGTGTGTCGAGCCGCTGCTGCGCGAACCGCTCCTGCGCGAGCTCTCGCCCACGCCTTCTCCCTTCTTCCGGGGCATGGTCGCGTGCACGGGAACGGACTTCTGCAACCTGGCACAGATCCAGACGAAGAAGCTCGCCATCGAGCTCTCCACGGCGCTAGAGGAGCGATTCGGCGCCGACGGCAGCTCCTTCACCATCAACTGGTCGGGATGTCCCGCGGGTTGTGGCAACCACCAGGCCGCAGACATCGGCTTCCGTGGCATGAAAGTGAACGTCGGCGACAAGATCATCGAAGCGGTTGCGATCTACACCGGAGGCCGCACCGGGCCTGGCGCAACCGCCGGTGAGCAGATCATTGACATGGTGCCGTGTGACGGTTCGCTCGCCGATGTCGTGGCTGCGCTGGTGTCCAAGCTAGGCCTGCTCGAGCGCAGAACGCCCAGACAGCCGGACTTCGTGCCGCTCGGAATACTCGCTTCGACCCCATCAGGCGCAGTGCAACCGTCCGTAGGAGGTGACTAAATGGATTACGTAAGCCCGCCCGAGATCGTCGGCGAAGCCATGAGCCTGGCAAAAAGAAAGGCAAGTCTGCCGATTCGCGACCTGCTGGTGCGCGGCATCCTGGCGGGCGCGTTCCTCGGCTATGCCACTTCACTGGCGTTGATCGCCGTCTCGCAAGGACTGCCGGGAATCGTAGGAGCGGCGCTCTTCCCCGTGGGATTCGTGATGCTGGTGCTCCTGGGACTGGAACTGGCGACCGGGAACTTTGCCCTGCTGCCACCCGCCCTGCTGGCCGGCGAAGTCAGCTTCTTCCGTCTGTTGCGCAATTGGGGGTGGGTATATCTCGGCAACCTCATCGGCAGCGTCATTTACGCGGCGCTCTTCTATCTTGCGATCACCAACGCCGGCACGTCGAACGGCGGTGCGCTTGGCGATCAGCTTCGGCAGTTGGCGCTGAAGAAGACGCTTGCCCACGCGGCCCTCGGAGGCAGCGGCTGGGCCACGGCGTTCGTGAAGGGCATCCTGTGCAACTGGATGGTCACGCTGGGCGCGGTGCTGGCATTGGCCTCACGCTCCACCATCGGCAAGATCGCAGCCATGTGGCTCCCCATCATGACCTTTTTCGCGCACGGGTACGAGCACTCGATCGTCAACATGTACGTCGTCCCGGCGGGAATGATGTTGGGAGCTCCGGTTTCGCTCAAGAGTTGGTGGGTGTGGAATCAGATTCCGGTGACGCTGGGCAACATCTTTTCCGGCGCGCTGTTTACGGGACTGGCCCTGTATTTCACCTACATGGCGAAACCAAAGCTGGTCGAGCAGCCGCTTAAGGAACTCGAGATGCCCGCGCGGCTGGAGATGATCGCGCCGCCTCGGGCTGAGGTGCAATGACGGGCCCCATGAATCTGTTTCCGATGTTCCTCAAGCTGGCCGGAAGGCGTTGTCTGGTGGTTGGCGGCGGCACTGTGGCCGAAGGCAAAATCGCGAGCCTGCTCGGCACCGGTGCGAAGGTTATCGTGGTCGCGCCCGAAGTCACCGAGAAGGTTAGCGGGTGGGCGTCCATTGGGGAAGTCGAGTGGCTCGCCCGCTCCTTCTCTCCTGCTGAACTCGCGGGCGCGTTCCTTGTGGTCGCGGCCACGTCCCATGCGGAAGTGAATGACCTGGTTTTTCGCGAGGCGCAGAGCCGGGGAATCCTTTGTAACGTGGTGGATGATCCCGAGCGCTGTGACTTCTACTATCCCGCCGTGCTTCGCCGAAGACAGTTGCAGATCGCTATCTCGACCGGCGGATCGAGCCCGGCGCTGGCGCAGCGGCTGCGGCGCGAACTGGAGCAGCAATTCGCGCCCGGCTACGGCGAATGGCTGGAGGAACTGGGAGAGGCCCGCCGCCACCTGCTCCGCATGCCCCTGGATGCGAGCCACCGCCGCCGCTGGTTGCACCGCATGGCAAGCCGAGAGTCCTTCGCGAGCTTCCTCCAGCGGCGTGCGGCCAGTGGAAGACGTTCCTCATGAGCGGGCGAGTCTATCTCGTAGGCGCCGGGCCGGGAGATCCTGAGCTGCTTACCTTGAAGGCGCTGCGCATCCTGCGCTCGTCCGACGTAGTTCTCCACGACGACCTGGTCGCGCCCGAGATCCTGCAGCTTCTGCCTCCAACCGTGCGCGTCCACAATGTTGGCAAACGTTGTGGGGTGAAGATCATGCGCCAGCAGGAAATCAACGCGCTGATGGTGGGATACGCCCGGTCCGGACTTGCGGTGGTAAGGCTCAAGGGAGGGGATCCCATGATCTTCGGCCGCGCGGGGGAAGAGATCGCCGCCCTGCGAGCCGCCAACATCAGCTTTGAAATTGTCCCCGGGGTGACGGCCGCCATCGGGGCCGCGGCCGCGGCAGAGATCACGCTGACGCAGCGGCATGTCGCCCCGGCGGTCGCTCTGGTCACGTATGCGCGCGCGGGCGGAGAACCACCGACGAACTGGGGGGCGATCGTGGCCAGCGGCGCCACCGTGGCGGTATACATGCCCGGCGACGACTATGGCAGGATTTCCCGCGACCTGCGCGACGCCGGGCTGGATCCGGAGACCGCGTGTCTCCTGGTCTCGTGCGCCACCACGCCGGCTGAACAGATCCGCACCACTACCGTGGAGCGGCTTGCCGAAATGCCGCCTCTGCCTTCTCCCACCCTCCTGGTCATCGGTTCGGTGGCGCGCCAGGCCGTCGACCGTGCCCCCGCGCCCAGGCAGGCCGCGGCTTTCCCCGCCATCCAGCAGTTTTCCTGACGGCCCACGATGGCTGAACCGCCCAGCTCCGATTTTGCAAATCTGAAAGTGATCGCGTTCGAGAGTCGCAAGGCCAAAGAAATCGCCACCCTGATCTCGAACCAGCGCGGCATTCCACTCATCGCGCCGGCGATGCAAGAGATCCCGCTGGAAGAGAATCCGGCAGCCTTCGCTTTCGCCGACGAGCTGTTCGCGGGGCGCGTGGATGCGGTCCTCTTCATGACCGGTGTGGGTGCACGCACGCTGTTCCAGGTGCTCGAAACCCGGTACGCGCCAGCCAAAATCGCCAGCGCTCTGGCCGGTGCCGTGGTGGTGGCGCGTGGTCCCAAGCCCATTGCTGTTCTTCGCGAATTCAGGATTCCCGTGAGCGTTGCCGTCCCCGAACCGAATACCTGGCGGGAAGTGCTTGCGACCCTCGACCAGCATCCGGGCGGCTTCACGTTCGAGGGGACGCGCATTGCCGTCCAGGAGTATGGGATCGCCAATGTGGGACTTCTCGAGGGACTGCGGAAACGAGGCGCCGAGCTGATCCAGGTTCCGGTGTACCGCTGGGGGCCTCCTTCCGATCTGGCGCCGCTCCGCGAGGCGGTGCGGGCGCTTGTCGACGGCGAAGCGCAAGTGGTCCTGTTCACGAATGCGTTCCAGGTGGAGAGCGTTCTAACCGTCGCTGCCGCCGAGGGCTGCGAGCAACGCTTGCGGGATGCGTTCGAGCATTGTGTTGTCGGCTCGGTAGGCCCAACCTGCAGCGAGGCGCTGGCCGCACACGACGTCCGTGTGGATATCGAGCCGCAGCATCCCAAAATGGGGATGCTGGTCTATGAGGCTGCCCACCGTGCTCCCACACTGCTTCGCGACCGGTGAAGTACTGCCGTCCTAAGGTTGGGCGCTGGGCACAAGGACTAGCACTTTGTCCGCAATGGCCCTCCGCGCGTGGTGGTTTTTCAGCCGCACCATTAGTGGATAAGTGACTTCCTGTCCTTTGCCGACCAACAGCAGGCCGGTTTTGGTCCGGATCTCCTCCTGCAGGACCATGCCCGCCGCCAGGTCGGAGATGTGTACTGCCCTGGGCGTTTGCTCGCACGCCAGCGGGTCGCCAGTACTCCCACGATGCTGGCGTCAAGCTTCTGATTGCGCCGCAACGCGGCGACGGCTTCCGCGTCGCTCAGACCCCGGATCCGAAGATCATCGAAAGCGATGGCGACGTGAAGCACCGCCGCTCCGATCCGGACGTCCTCGGGGATGTGGTTTTCAGCGGGAGTTGCGCCCACCCGCTGCTGGCCGATGATCCACCCAATCCCTTCCAAGCGTGGAACATTACTGAGGAGATCTCGGGCCAGGGTGGGATGGGCGTCGAAACGCTTCTGCTCCTCCGGCGTCAGCTTCTTGCCGCCATACGCGGCGTCGATAAGCTCGCTCTCCAGGGCCACGCACCCCAACTGCGACAGCATGGCCGCGACCTCGTACTTCCAGGGCGACTGCAAATGCAGCTCCGCCACCATGTGCTGCACGTATTGCGCGATTCGTTTCGAACGCCCGAAGGCGGCCGGGTTGGCGAGGCTGAGCACATCGGTGAGCACCTTGATGCTTCCCATTAACGTGTTTTCCAGCAACTCCTTCTCAGCGGTTACCAACTGGTATTGGACCAGGCAGGCAGTGAGCGCCTGTTTGAGGACCTTCGCCTCGCACGGCTTGGTCAGAAAGCGAAAGATACGGCCTTCGTTCACGGCATCGATAGCGCTTTGCATATCGGCCTGGCCGGTGAGGATCACGCGCACCGTATCGGGGGAGATCTCGCACACGCGAGACAACACCTGCACCCCGTTCATGCCGGGCATGCGCATGTCGGAAACCACCACCGCGTAAGGACCGTCGCGGGTTAGGGTGGCGATCGCCTCCTCGCCGCCGCAGGCGGTATCGGCCTGGAAGTCTTTGTGCAGGACTCGCTTGTAGCCCTCCAGCACCGCCGGTTCATCATCTACGAACAAAATTTTCTCGTTCATATCGAGCCTTTCTCGCGCCTTTGGTTCATCTGTTCCTCGTAGAACCCGCGCCAGACGGATTGCTTTTCTTGCAGCCCCAATTCCGCCAGGTAGCTGTCGTCTAGCCGAATGTCCTGGCTGATGGGGGATGAATCGGCCGCGCTGGCAATGGCGTCGGCGCTGTGCACGGCGATCAGGGGAGAAAAGCGCTGCTCGCCGCTATCGGAGGGATGATC
The DNA here is from genome assembly GCA_044447375.1 of Terriglobales bacterium. Classification (GTDB taxonomy): domain Bacteria; phylum Acidobacteriota; class Terriglobia; order Terriglobales; family Acidobacteriaceae; genus JAHFUA01. Next base: position 9,858 of record JBIOFT010000094.1, read on the forward strand.
ATGGAAAGCGACCGCCTGGAGCAGAGGCGAGGGCAGACCCCAGATGCCCATCAGGTAGGCGCCGACGTCGGCGTGGGTGCAGCCCAGGCCCTCCCGCTCCACCAATCTGGGCTCGGTCTCTGGGTTGGCGGCGATCCGCTCCAGAATGGGGCAATACTGCTTGGGCATCTCCGCCAGGAGAACTGCCTTTCCTGCATCGTGCAGCAGACCCGCGGTGAAGCTCTCATCGATGACCTGCTTGGAGCATTTTTCAGAAGTGGCGATACGCTGCGCAAGAGACGCCACCTGAATGCTGTGTTCCCATAGAGTCGTCAACGACGCCGCCAGCGCCGGCCGGCCTTCGAACTGAGAGAAGATGTGGATGGACAACACCAGGGCGCGCACCATCTCAGTCCCGATCATGCACACTGCCTGCGTGGGACTGGAGACGTGACAGCGCAACCCGATGAACGCGGAATTGGCGAGCTGGAGGATCTTGGCGGTCATCCCCACGTCCTTGGAGATGATGGCGGCGATTTTGGTCACCGCGCAGTCGTCGGACTCCAGTTCCCTCCTCAGGTCGTCGTAGAAGGCGGGCAGGCTGGGAATGGATTTGAGGCCCGATACAAGCGCTTTGACGGCGGAGTTTTTCAGCAGGTCGCGGGTGCCGAAGGCTTGTGCCAGTCGCAGCTTCAGCTCCTGGGGATCGCAGGGTTTCGACAGGTACTGGTGAGTGGGACCGACGGAGCGCAGCACGGCCTCGCGGCTGGACTGGCCGGAAAGCACCACGCGAACGACTTCCGGGTGCCGGCACTTTACCTCCTCCAACAATTGCGCCCCGTCCATTCCGGGCATGCGCATGTCGGTGATGACGGCATCGTACGGCTCGCGGCTCAGCGCTTGCAGGGCTTCGGCTCCGCTGCTGACGAAGTTCGTCTCCCACTCTTCCCGCATGGAATGCAAAGCCCGGCGCAGCCCCTGCAGGACCAAAGGCTCATCATCGACAAAAAGCAGCCGCTTGCGCATTACGGCTCCTGCTCCCCGCCGGGCACATGTAACGGCAGGTGGATGAAGAAAGTCGTGCCTCGTCCGATTTCCGTTTCGAACCAGATTTTTCCTGCGTATTTCTTGACGATGGTGCTGTGCGCCAGAGCCAAGCCCTGGCCGGTGCCTTTGCCAACTTCTTTCGTGGTAAAGAAGGGATCGAATACCTTGGAGCGGATCGCCTCCGGTATCCCGCTTCCGGTGTCGGTGATGGCAATCTCCGCAAAGTCTCCCTTGGCGCTGGTGCACAGGGTAATCAGGCCCTTTTGTCCGTCCTTGATCCTGTCCTTGATGGCGTGGGCGGCGTTGACGATCAGGTTGAGGATGACCTGATTCAGTTCTCCCACATGGCAGGGGACCAGAGGCAGGTCGGGGCAGAATCGGGTCTCGATTTCGGCGACATATTTCCACTCGTTGCGGGCCACCGTGATGGTGGTCTCGATCGCCTTGTTGATGTCGACCAGCGCTTTTTCCCCGGAGTCGGGATGGGAAAACTCTTTCATCGCCCGCACAATCTTGGCGACGCGCTGCACTCCATCCAGAGCCTGTTCGATGGCGCGGGGTATCTCGGAGGCGATAAACTCAAGATCTTCTTTACGCTCGGCCTCGCGTATCGTGGACCATGACTGCTCGGGCAAGCCGCTTCCCATAGCGTCTGCGATTGCGCTCCGGTAGACCTCCAATACCGCACTCAGGGATTTCCAGGAATCCTGCAGAAAGGTCAGGTTATCGCTGGCAAACTGTGTCGGAGTGTTGATCTCATGGGCAATGCCGGCGGCAAGCTGGCCGATAGCTTCCAGCTTCTGGGCTTGCCGGAGCTGGCTCTCCATGGCCTTGTGCTCGGTAATGTCTTCTTTAATGGCGAGAAAATGAGAGATGGCTCCTTTCGCGTCCTTGATGGGCGTGATCGCCACCGACTCCCAGAACAGCTCGCCGTTCTTCTTCTTGTTCTGAAACTCACCATGCCACTCGCCGCCGTGCGTAATCGTTTGCCACAGCCTGTTGTACTCGTCGGGCGATGTATATCCTGATTTCAGAATGCGGGGATTTTGTCCGATGACTTCCCCACGGCCATAACCTGTACGCTCGGTGAACTTGGGGTTGACATAAGTGATGTTGCCCTGCGGATCGGTGATGATGATCGAAGCCGGGCTTTGCTCGACCGCCAGGGACAATTGGCGCAGCGCATCTTCGTTCCGTCTTCGTTCGGTGATGTTGCGGAAGGTCCAGATTCTTCCGTAGTACTTTCCCTCCTTGCCAACCACCGGCGATGAATATCGGTCCAGGATCGTACCATCCTGGAACTCAATCTCGTCCCGGCTGGTCTCGCTCGGGTGCTCGTGAAGATAGGCAGTCTTCGCCAGGAACTCCTCGGGATTCTTGGTTCGCGCGGCGACGTCCTGGCGCATGACCAGGGCATCCCTCTGATCGAATATGTGCTCAGGAACTTTGAGCATCTTCATGAGTTGCTGGTTTTGCAGGATCTTTTGGTTTTCACCGTCCACCACCAGGATTCCGTCACCGGTGGAGTTTACCTGGGCTTCGAGAAACGCGGTCTTGGAGCGCAGTTCCTCCTCCGCCTGCTTGCGTTCCGTGATGTCCTGCACCGTGCCATGAATCCGCACAACGCGGCCGCTTGCATTGCGTTGTGCTTCAACTCGGCCAATGATCCACCTGATTGTGCCGTCGGGACGAACCAGTCCCACGTCCAGCTCCTGCGGAGTGCCGTCTTTGGCCTTCTGGGTGGCAGCCTGGAGTCGGCTCCAGCTTTCCGAGGTCCACACCTGCGGGAGCTCTTCCAGGCTAGGCGCAGGGAGTGCGGGATCACGGCCGGCGATGCGGTAGTACTCTTCCGACCAGGTGGCGACGTCCGACGAGGTGACGCCATCCGCCTCCAGCTCCCGTCTCCAACTGCCGATGTGGGCAGAACGCTGCGCCGCTTTCAGTTCCGCCTCGCTGCGCCGCAGCGCTTCCTCCTTCTGCTTGCTCTCCGTGATGTCGCGGAACGTCCAGATCCTTCCGTAACGCGTCCCATCCTTCCCGATGACCGGGGCTGAGTAGCGATCGATGATTGACCCATCTTTGAGCTCAATTTCATCCCGGCCGATCTCATCGGGGTGATCGAAAAGATAGGCAACCCTCTGCCGGAACTCTTCAGGATTCTTGACGTTGCTGGCGGAGTTCTCGACCAGGGGGCGATAGTCCTTGCTTTCCACGAGGTCCTGGGGGATTTTGTACAAATCTGTGTACTGCCGGTTATGGAGGACCTTCTGGCCTTGATTGTCAATCACTAGGATTCCGTCTATGGTGGAGTTGACCTGGGCTTCGAGAAACGCCGTCTTGGAGCGGAGTTCCTCCTCTGCTCGTTTGCGTTCCGTGATGTCGTGGAAGGTGACAACCGCCCCAACCCTCTCCTGCCCTTTCCGCTGTGGATGGGACCAGTATTCGACTGGAAAGCTCGTCCCGTCGGCCTTCCAAAACACCTGATCATCAAGGTGAATGCCTTGTCCCTTCTCAAATGCCTGGAACATTAGGCAGTCCTCCACGGCAAATGCAGTCCCGTCCCGGTGGGAATGATGGATGAGTTCATGCATGTGCTTGCCGAGCAGTTCATCAGGGTGTTTATACCCTAGCAGGCGGAGGCAGGCTGGGTTGCAAAACGTGCAACGGCCCTGGAGATCGATCCCGAAAATGGCTTCGGCCGTCGATTCCAGAAGCAGGAGGAGTTTGTCCTCGCTCTCCCGCAGCTTTTGTTCCGCCTGCTTACGTTCGGTGATGTCGGAGACCATACCGTCGGCATAGCGTTTGCCGTCCTTCTCATAAGTGACAATCGCGCGATCGTGGACCCAAATCCACATTCCGTCCTTGCATCGAACCCGGCATTCCACGTCATAGGGCTCGCCTTTGGCAAACAACGCTTCGAAGGCTTCACTTACTTTGGCCGCATCGTCCGTGTGGATGGATTCGAACCAGACACGAGCACCCAGCCGGTAAAGGTCCTCGGCACTGTAGCCTAAGAACTGTTCGACATTCGGACTAACGAACGCAACCCTCCTATCGCTGTCCACGGTCCACACCACGTCCGGTATGTTGCGGAGCAGCGAGCGATATTTCTCCTCGCTTTGCCGGAGGGCTTCCCCGGCGGCGTGGGCTTCGGTGATGTCTTCCAGCACTCCGGCGTACTTTGTAACCTGACCTTGCGCATCGCGAATGGGATTAGCATGATGTTTGATCCAGCGGGTCGACCCATCGGGACGGATAATCTTGTACTCGTCCTGAATCGGTTCGCCCGCCAGGAGGCGCTTTTGGCTCGCCTGAACCTGCTCCCGGCATTCGGGGATAACAGCTTCCAGCCACAGCCCGGGGGCGTGATACGACATCTGCCAACTGCGTCCAAACAGTTTTTTAAAAGCCGGACTGACGTAGGCGATTCGGCCAGAACCAACGCCCGCCAGATAGAAAACCTGGTTGATATTATTGCTGATTTGCTGGAAGCGTTCTTCGCTTTCGCGCAGCGCTTTTGCCGAATGGGCGAGCTCCTGGGTGCGAAGCTCGACTCTGTGCTCCAGCTCCGCGTTGAACTCGCGTAATTCGCGCTCGGCTAGAATACGCGTCCTCATCTCCTGGGTTATCTTGAGGGTTACAAAGAAAGCGATTGCCACTGCGACAATCACTGCAAGCGCAATTAGGAACACAACAAGAGCACGGGTGGCGGCGTAACGAGCCTCGCTCTCTTTGGCTGCTTTGTCCATCTCGTCTATCTGGAACTGCATAAAGCTGTCCCAGGCATAGTGATACTTGAACAAGGCCGGCGTTGTTTCTTCGACCATGATGGCGCGAGCTGCGTCTTCCTTGCCTTCATCAACCAGCAAATGCAGCGCCCGCAAGTAGCTCGCGACATATGGCCCTCTCGCATCCTTAACGGCCGCCAGCAGCCGTTTCTCTTCCGGTGAATCGCATTTAGCTTCGAGGTTCGCCACTAATTCTGAGATATTGCGGGTGTTCTCAGCCCTGCTTTTCAGGAGTGGGTCGATCACCCGTTTATCCTTCAGAAAGAATAGTTCCATCGTGATACGACTGTTGCGGGCCGAGTATGCGAGCGCCTGGCGGGACAGTTGCTGTTTGGTCCAGCGACTGCCAAGCATCTCTTCCCGCTTGGCATTGATTTGGTCCATCCGGCTAAGCCCCAGGCATCCGATCCCTAGCAGAATGGCAACCAGGAGGCCAAATGCTATCC
>JBIOFT010000095.1:0-15112 GCA_044447375.1 Terriglobales bacterium
ATTCAAGTCGCCACCGGCCTGTTGCTGATGCTCTACTACCATCCTTCCATTCCCCAGGGCTATGCCGACATGAAAGACCTGGAGTTCGTCGTCTCCTCCGGATACATGTTGCGCAGCCTGCACCGCTGGTCGGCGCATGCCATGGTTCTCCTCGTTTTCATGCATATGGCCAAGGCGTTTTATCGGAAGGGCTACAAACCGCCGCGCGAATTGAACTGGATCGTCGGTGTATTTCTGCTGCTGGCCACGCTGCTGTTGAGTTACACCGGCTATCTGCTGCCCTGGGATCAGCTGTCGTATTGGGGCACCACGGTGGGAGCGAACATCATTTCTTCAATTCCGGTCGTGGGCACCAACCTGCGCTTCTACCTGCTCGGCGGTCACACCGTGAATGCGAACGCCCTGCTGCGTTTCTACGTGTTGCACACCATGATGCTCCCGCTCTTGGCCATCGTGCTGATCGCGGTACATCTCTGGCGGCTGCATGAAGACGGCGGAATGTACAACGTCGACAAGAACGGAAATCCGATTGTGCCCGAGCACAGTGCGCTGGCCATGGCCGACACGCCGATACGGCTGGAAGAGGAGAGGACGTTTTCCTACCGCGAATTGCTGTTTCGCGAAATCATTGGCATCGAAGCGCTGACCGTGGTGCTGTTTGTCATGGGATTACTTTGGAAGGCGCCGCTCGAGGAACTCGCGAATCCCCTGCACACCCCCAACCCCGCGAAAGCGCCCTGGTACTTCACTGGCTTCCAGGAGTTGCTGCATTACTTCCCACCTCTCGTGGCGGGAATTATTCTTCCGGTCCTCATCGTGGGCGGCCTGTTTTTCATTCCTTTTTCTCCGTTTTTCGATAACGTCACCACCTACGATGCCAACCAATGGTTCCGCCGCAATCCGATCCGAATGCTCATCGCGACCGCTTTAATCCTCGTGGTGAGTGGGCTGCTGGTGCGGGTCCATGCCTGGGATGCCCTGCTTCCCGCGTTACTCGTTGCCATTCTCCTGTTGCTCGCGACCGAGTCGGCAGCCCAGCCGGCTCGAGGTTTTCGAAGCTGGCTCGGTTCCCGGCCGCTTTCGTTCTGGATCATGGCGCTCTTCCTCATGGAGGCCGTCGTCCTGACCGCCGTGGGCACATTCTTCCGCGGTCCAAGCTGGGCGTGGGTCTGGCCCTGGAGAAGCTGAGTGAGTCCCAGAAATCAACTCGGTCGCGTCGCGCGATTCTTCGTCGGCACAGCGCCGCGCCGCTTTGCCTCGGTGAGCGTCCTGTTGGCGCTGGTCTCGGCCATCGCCCCCACCAAAGATCTCTTCAGCCAGTGGCGCCACTATCAGCGGCTCTACATGCAGTTGATCCGCAACCGTCCGGATGCGGCTCGTCTCGAGCGGCGCTTCCAAGGTGGCATTCATCAGATATGGATTCCCGAGCAGCATGTGGTCGATCGCTGCTCCACCTGCCACGTGGCGCTACAGGAATCGAGTCTCGCAGATGTGCGCAAGGAGCCTTTCCGGCCGCATCCGCCCATGCCGCACTCGCTCACCGAATTCGGGTGTGTCGTCTGCCATCACGGACAGGGCGCAGCCACCACCGTCGAGGAGGCGCACTACAGCACCAAGGCGTGGGAGCAGCCGATTCTGCCGGCCCGCTACACCGAGTCGGCCTGCGGCCAGTGCCACATGGATGTGCTCGAAGGAACGCCCCGCCTCAACCAGGGACGCCGCTTGCTGGCGCGCTACGGCTGCGCCCACTGTCATGCCATCACCCAGCCCGATGGAACGCTCATCGTTCCGATCGATGAGCCGCCGTCGCTCGAGCACATCGCGGAAAAAACGACGCGCGCGTGGATTTTCGCCTGGATCAAGAATCCGCAAGCCTACGCAGCCTCGGCCACCATGCCCAACTACCGGTTCAGCGACCAGGAAGCCGCCGACATTGCGTCCTTCCTGGTGGCGCAGAGCACAGCTTCTGAAAACTCCCTCAAAGAGCTGAAGGGTGTTGCTCCGCCATCGAGCGACGAAGCGGTGCAAGCCGGCACCAGCTTGTACGGCACCTTGTTTTGCTCCTCGTGCCATGCCATCCAAAACGCCGCCGGAAATCTGGTCGGCGGAGATCTCGCGCCAGAGTTAACCCGCGTCGGCAGCAAGGTGAATCCCGACTGGCTTCGCCGCTGGCTGCAGGCCCCGCAGGGATACGATCCGAAAACGCGCATGCCGCGCTACCGCTACGACGAAAAACAGGGGGCCTCACTGTCGAGCTTTCTGCTGAGTAAGAAGGACGATGAGTTCCTGGCCAACGTTCATTTCCCCGAGCCCGACGCACAAAGCACGGCGCGGGGAAAGAGACTGATCGCGGACTATGGTTGCACCGCTTGCCACCGCGTCAACGGAGTGACACCGCCAGAAAGCTTTGCGCCCGATCTCTCGCGGATCGGCAGCAAACCGCTTTTTCAGGTGGGCTTCATTCGCGGCATGCCGGAAACCCTGCCCGACTATATCGCGGGCAAGATCCGCGATCCACGCGCCTTCGGCCCGGCGCTGAAGATGCCCACCTTCAGCCTGACCGACGTGCAGGTCGAGAGTCTGACGACGGCATTGCTGGCTCAGACCGATCGCGCCGTGACCATGCCTCCCGAACTGGTGCGCTCGACCTCTCATGCCAGGTACCATCCCGGCGGCGATGCCGGCCGCTTGATGGATGACCTGCGCTGTCAGAGTTGCCACTCGATCAATGGCAACGGCGGCGACATGGCTCCCGACTTGACCTTCGAGGGAAGCGCGGTGCAACGCAGGTGGCTGTTGGATTTCATGAACAATCCCAACACCCTGCGTCCCGCTCTGATTCGCCGAATGCCCAAGTTCAACCTGAGCGATGCCGAGATCAAGAGCCTCTCGGACTACATGCTGTCGGCCTACCAAGCGCCGGGATTCGATTCGCAGGCGCTGGAGGCGAGCGCTTTGAACGCCGATGCCGCGGCTCGCGGCAAGCAACTTTTCTATACCAAGTACGCTTGCCAGTCCTGCCACATTGCCGATTACAAAAAAGACAAAGGTTACGTCGGGCCGGCGCTCGCCGACGTGGGGGATCGGCTAACTCCGGTCTGGATCTACAAGTGGCTGAAGAACCCGAACGCGCTCAATCCGGGTACGCTGATGCCGAACCCCAACCTGCGCGACGGCGAAGCGCGAGACCTGACCGCCTTCCTGATTACGTTAAAGGCTCACCAGAAGGGAGGCACGAAGTGAAACGCTTCGCGACTTACGGCCTAGCCCTTACTTTAATTCTCTCGGGCTGCACCCGGCGCCGGGCTGCCAGTCCGTTGCCCACTCCCAAAGCCTATGGAACGCAGATCGTAGAAGTGAGCGGCGGAAAACAGATCGGCGGGGTGGGCTCCAAGTTGCCCGACCCTCTGGTGGTGCAAGTGAACGGCGCTGACGGTAATCCTGTCGCCGGGGCCCTGGTGTCATTCCGCGGCGCGGGGCTCATGTTCAATCCACCCTATGCGTCCTCCGATGCAAGCGGACAAGTCAGCGTCGTCGTGCAACTCGGCGGCATTCCCGGCAGCTACCAGGTTCTCGCCGAGACACCCAAGTCCGGCGGAGGCACGGTGACGGTGACATCGCGTGAGATTGCGCTTGGCTACCAGGAGAAGCTGGGCAAAGAGGTAAGCGAAAAATACTGCGCCGTCTGTCACGATCCCGAATCGACCCCGGAGAAGGTTTCAAACTTCGACAACCTGGCCCCGCCCGCTCCGCACCAGTTCACCGATGGAAACACGCTCAATCCGATGTCGGATGGTGACCTGATCAAAATTATCGCGGACGGCGGACCCGCCTTGGGGAAGTCTCCGCAGACGCCGGCGTACCGAAGAACGCTGACCATGGCCGAGATCAAGGCGGTGGTCGCCTATCTGCGGGCGGTCGCCGACCCCCCGTATCTGGGGGCAACGGGAAAATAGAGAAGTTGCGTACGCCGCGAGTCGGCTCATTGCCCTATGTCGAGTCGGAAGAACAAAGCGCTCGTGGCTGCGCCTAGCGCGCTGGCCGGTTCCCTTCTGCTGCTCCTGGCGGCGGCAATGCAGGCCTCCACCATCGAGCACCCGGGAATCATCCCCAGGGGTGCAAATTGTTCCTCCTGTCACGCGGCTAAAACCACCGGTAAGTCAGTGCATTCCGCCATGGCGCTCGCCTGCACTGTCTGCCATCTGGCAAAGACCGAAGGCGACATGACGACGATGGATCTGGCAATGCCGAAGGAGAAGATCTGTTTCGCCTGCCATGAGAAATCTGCGGCATTGCAGCGGCACTCGCCAGTTGCAAAAGGACAATGCATGGACTGTCACGATACTCACAGCAGTAGCCGTCGCGCCCTGCTGCGAGGCCAGGTCGATGTCCCCCACCCCCAGTTCTAGGACCTTCAGCAGCTGACCTCAGCTGTGCCGTGCACGGTGATTCCACGCCGCCAGGATTCGCCCAAGTTCAATCTCGATGGAGGAACTTTTTCGCACGCTGTCCCGTAACATAGGGGGAAGTCAGATAGGATTACGATGGAACTGCGGATCGAAAACCTCTCAAAACGGTACGCCAACGGCACCCAGGCACTTCAGAATGTTTCGCTGAACATCCAACTGGGCATGTTCGGCCTGCTCGGGCCGAACGGCGCGGGCAAGTCCACGCTGATGCGAACCCTGGCCACTCTGCAGGAGGCCGACAGCGGCCGCGCGGTAATGGGTGACATCGATGTTCTTCGACAAAAGGACGCGGTGCGCCGTGTGCTGGGCTATCTGCCCCAGGAATTTGGCCTGTATCCGAAGGTCTCAGCCGAGGACCTGCTGACCCACTTCGCGGTGCTCAAGGGGATCGCCAACTCCAGGGAGCGCCGCGAAGTCGTGCACGCCCTGCTGCACCAGACCAATCTTTACGAGCATCGCCATCAGGCGCTGGGCAGCTTCTCCGGCGGTATGAAGCAGCGCTTCGGCATTGCCCAGGCATTGCTCGGCAATCCCCGCTTGATCATCGTGGATGAGCCCACCGCCGGCCTCGATCCGGAGGAGCGCGTGCGCTTCCACAACCTGCTCAGCGCGATTGGGCAAAACATCATCGTCATCCTTTCCACCCACATCGTTTCCGACGTCAGCGATCTCTGCCGCGCCATGGCCATCATCCATGAGGGACAGGTTCGGGTCGCCGGCGATCCCTCGGCGCTGACCGCGGAACTGGAAGGCAAAGTGTGGCGCAAATCGATCGCGCACGACGAACTGCCCCGCCTCCCTGAGCGCCACCAGTTGATTTCGATGCGGCTGTTCGCCGGCCAGACCCTGGTGCACGTCTTGAGCGCGCAGCCACCTGAGCCCGGATTCGAGCCCGCCGTACCCGACCTGGAAGACTTTTATTTCGCGACCATTAAGGGCTTTATCCACACGCCTGCCGCCACCAAGGTGAACTGACCATGGTCGCTCGCATCCTGGCATTCGAGTTTTCCCGTCGCTTGCGCCGAATCTCCACCTACGTATATTTCCTGGTGTTCTTCGCGCTTGGCTTTCTGTTTGTGCTCATGTCGGGAGGCGCGTTCCCTAGCGCGACCGTGGACTTCGGCACCGGCGGGAGGGTGCTGGTCACCTCGCCCTTCGCGCTGAATCTCATCATTTCGTTCGTCAGTTTCTTTGGCGTGGTCGTGAGCGCCGCCCTGGCCGGCCAGGCCACCTACCAGGACGTCGACCATGACGCCACTGCCTTCTTCTACACCGCTCCTATCACCAGGTTCGACTACCTGGGCGGCCGTTTCCTGGGCGCCTTGGCCGTACAGGTGGTGATTTTCGCCAGCGTGGGGCTGGGTGCGTGGGCGGCCACCCGAATGCCGTGGCTCGATCCCGCCCGTCTCGGACCGCAGAGCGCGCTCGCTTACCTCCAACCCTACTTCACCCTCGTCATCCCCAACCTGGTTCTCACCTCCGCCATCTTTTTCGCGCTCGCGGCGCTGGCGCGAAAGATGCTGCCCGTGTATGCGGGAAGTGTGCTGCTGCTGATTGGCTACTTCGTCGCCAACCAGCTCTCGACCAACCTGACCACCAGTACGCTGGCGGCGATGGTCGACCCCTTTGGCGGCAATGCCGTCGGCCACCTTACGCAATACTGGACGCCTTTCCAGCGCAACACGCAGCTCGTCCCCTTCAGCGGGGTGCTGGTCTGGAACCGCTTGTTGTGGCTCGCCATCGGCGCGGCCATTCTGGGCGTCACCTATGCGCGCTTCTCCTTTAGCTACGCACCCGGCAAAGCGGCGCGGCGGCCCCAGGCCGATCCAGCGACCGCCCCGCTCATGGCAGCGGCGCACGCTCAGCCTCTGACTCACCCCACATTCTCGCTAGCCGATTCTCTGCGCGAGCTGGTTTTCCTTACCCGCCTGCAGTTCGCCGAGACGGTCAAGAGCGTCTTTTTTGCCGTGCTCGTGCTGGCTGGGGCCCTGTTCGCCATTCTTTCCGCCAACGGAATCAACAACCCGTTTTCCACCCCGGCCTATCCGGTCACTTGGCGCATGCTGGACCTGGGCGGCGGCGGTTTCTCCCTTTTCATTCTTGCGATCGTCACCTTTTACTCCGGCGAACTGGTCTGGCGGGAGCGGGACGCGCAGCTCCATCAGATCATGGATGCGCTGCCGGTTCGCCGCTGGGTGTTGTTTGGCAGCAAGCTGCTCGCCCTCATGCTCGTCCAGGTACTGCTGGCCGTGATGGTGATGGTCTGCGGCCTGATCGTGCAGCTCAGCCATGGCTATCACCGCTTCGAGTTCGGCCTGTACCTCACGGAGCTGTTCGGCCACCGCCTGCTCGCCTTCTGGATCCTGTGCGTGATTGCGTTCTTGGTGCATACCATCGTCAATCACAAATACCTTGGCCATTTCGTCATGGTTCTATACTTCGTCGCCGGAATTGCCCTGCCGCAAATGAATTTTCAGGACTACCTCTACCGCCTCGGCCAGTCGCCACCGGTGGTTTACTCGGACATGAACGGCTACGGTCCGTATGCGGCGCCATTGTTTTGGTTTCATCTTTACTGGGGAATCGGCGCTGTGCTGCTTGCCATCGCGATCAATCTGCTGTGGGTCCGCGGCATGGAAACCGGTTGGCGCCACCGCGTGCGGCTGGCCCGCGCTCGCTTATCGACTGCGGCTGCGGCCGGGCTTGCGCTATGCGGGCTGCTCTTTCTCGCCGTAGGTAGTTACATCTACTACAACACCCACGTCTTGAACTCCTATCTCACGACGTTCAAGATCGAGCAGGCGCGCGCCCAATACGAGATCAAGTACAAGCAGTACCAGCCCCTTCCGCAGCCGCGGATCACCGACATCACAGTCGATGTTGATCTCTATCCCGACCGCCGGCTGGCCGTCTTCCGCGGAAAAGAATGGCTGGAGAACAAGACCGGAGCGCCCATCGACCGCATCGCCATAACCCTCTGGCCCGAGGACGTGGACGTGATCCCGCGTCCCCACATCGAAGTTCGGACTCTCGGCATGGAAGGCGGCCAGACGCCGGTCATCGAAGATCGGGAGCTGGGCTTTTATCTCTATCGCCTGTCGCAGCCGCTCCCGCCGCATGGCCGCATCGCGCTCGAGTTCGCCCTGGCCTATCCCAATCCCGGATTCGTCAACTCCAATCCCAATGGCGACATCGTGCACAACGGCAGCTTCGTCAGCGCCAGTTATCTGCCCTTCATCGGATATTTCCAGGACGTGCAACTCGTCGACGATAGCGCGCGCCGCCGCCACCGCCTGCAGAAATCGTCCGGGCTCCCGAAACTCGAGGATGTCGCGGCCCGCCAGAACAACTACGTCGCCACCTGCGCCGACTGGGTGAATTTCGAAGGCACCGTCAGCACCGCTCCCGACCAGATCGCCATCCTGCCCGGTTACCTGCAGAAGGAGTGGCTGCAGGACGGCCGCCGCTACTTCCATTACAAGGCGGACGCGCCCATCCTCAGTGGCATCTTCTCGGTCAATTCAGCGCGCTACGCGGTGCGGCGTGACCACTGGCGCGACGTGAACCTGGAGATTTACTACCATCCCGGCCACGAATTCGATCTCGACCGAATGATGCTGGGGATGAAGTCCACGCTCGATTACGCCAGCGCCGCTTTCAGCCCGTTCCAGTTCCGGCAATTGCGCATCATCGAGTTCCCGCGCTACGGCAATTTCGCCGAATCGTTTCCCAATACGATTCCCTTTTCCGAAGGCATCGGCTTTATCACCTACGTGGATCCTGGGAAAAAGGACGCGATCAATCTGCCCTTCTTCGTTACCGCGCATGAGGTCGGTCACCAGTGGTGGGCGCATCAGGTGGTGAGCGCCAACACCGAAGGCGCCACCGCCGTCGTCGAAACCCTGGCCCAGTACACCGCGCTGATGGTCATGCGACATACTTACGGCCCGGATTCGATGAAGCGGTTCCTGCGCTACCAACTGGATGGCTACCTGCGCGGACGCGCCCAGGAGCGCGACGAAGAAAAGCCGCTGCTGCGGGTGGAGCCCAACCAGGGCTACATCCACTACAACAAGGGTGGCATGGTGATGTACGCCCTGCAGGACTACATCGGAGAAGACCGCGTCAACCGGGCCCTGGCTGCGATGGTCAAGGATTATGCCTTCAAAGGCCCGCCCTATCCCACTGCGCTCGACCTGGTCAACGATCTGCGCCAGGTTACGCCGCCCGAGTTCCAGTATCTCTACGAGGACTGGTTCGAGACCATCACGGTCTTCGATAACCGTGCGGTCTCGGCCAGCTATTCCGCTCTGCCCAACGGGAAGTACCAGGTGCACATTGCCGTGGAAGCCAAGAAATACCGCTCCGATGGCAGAGGCCAGGAGCACCGCATCCCGCTGCACGACCTGATCGACGTCGGCGTGCTCGATGCCGACGGCAACTACCTGTATCTGCAGAAACACAAAATCGAACAGGAGCAGCAGGAGTTCACCGTCACGGTCGACAAGATACCAAGTCAGGCAGGCATCGATCCGCTCATCAAGCTGATCGACCGCAACCCGGATGACAATCTGGCCAAGGTGAAGAAGCAGTAAGGGGTCTGCCGCTTTTACAACTAGGATGCGCAAATCAGCGGGGTGCTGGACGGACTTGCAAGGCGGAGCCGTTCGCGGTAACAGCTTCTCGGCCGTTTCCTAGGTCGCTGACTATGTGCACATCGTCACTAGGAACGGCGAGATACTGGTAGCGCCCCTCCTTACTGATATTTGCGTTGAGGGCCGCGGTCGTCACCAGCGGGGGGTTCCGTCAGGGGCATAAACCGGGCCACGTACGTTGCGCCGTTTCATACTTCTCCAGGGTGCCGATGTCGATAAGGTATTCGTCGCTGACATACACGAACAATGGCAATTTGATCGGCAATACCGTCGGTCGCATGGGCCGTTTGATTCAGTACTGGTTCAATTACTGGATCTCTCCGCGCAACACTTTGCAATTCACCTACAAGCACAACACGGTCAGCAAGGTTTTTGTTCCCCAAGGCGGAGCCTGGCAGGACTACGGTTTACGGCATGAGATCGGCCTTCGCTCCGGCGTCTACGTGAAAAGCCAGCTGCAGTATGAGCACATCTCCCGCTATCCCCTGCTGTTCTCCCACCCGCAAAGCAACATCACGGCAGTGGTAGAGCTAGGCTTTGTTCCACACAAACCAAAATGAAACTCACTTGGGGATGCAAGTCTGACCGTCGAGGGCCCCGGGGGCCGCGTCGTGGCGGATCATCATCGTGGTAAGTGTTTGATTTGTTTTGGCTGCCCCCCAGGGATTCGAACCCCGATAACCTGCTCCAGAGGCAGGTGTCCTAGCCGTTGAACGAGGGGGCAGCAGCTTGTGCGCCAGAGGAAATACGAATTGAGACTCCCTTTCCGGCTGCCTTGATTCTATGGGCCGGCGTGGGTTGGGTCAACCGCGCACCAGCCATGTTCATAGCGCAGTCCGTCATTGGGCTCGATCCTCCGCGCGAATGCGGGCGGGAAGCGCGCCGCCGAGCTACAATCACGGAAGCGAGGACTAGCCATGGTGACCACCGGAACCATCCAGTTGGAAAGCGATACCGCCGAAATTGCCCGGCGTCCGCTTCAAGCCGAGCAGTGCACGCTCATCGTTGTCGACCTGCAGGAGAAGCTGCTGCCGCCCATCTGGCAGAAGGAGCAGTTGGTCAAGAACGCGCAACTGCTGATCCGGCTGGCCGGAATCCTGAAGATTCCGGCGATCGTGACCACGCAGTACGCCAAAGGCCTGGGCAACACGGTCCCGGAGATCGCCTCCCTGCTGCCGGAGACCACGCCCATCGACAAGCTGATGTTCTCCTGCTTTGGCAGCGATGTGTTCTGTTCCCTGCTCAAGCGCCTGCCCGGGGAGCGCACCACGGTGCTGCTGTGCGGAATGGAAACCCACATCTGCGTGATGCAGTCCGCGCTGGACGCGCTGCGCGAGGGCTACGTGGTGCACGTGGCGTCAGATGCGGTAAGTTCGCGCGCGGAATGGAACTGGCACGTCGGGTTGGACCGGATGAGGGCGGCTGGGGCCGTGATCTCCTCGACCGAAATGATGATTTACGAACTGCTGCGCTCCTCGGGAGCGCCCGCCTTCAAGGCATTGCTGCCCTACCTCAAAGGCTAGCCTTGGAGCTTCTAACCGGTGTGGTCCATCCGGCAGAGGAAGTGGTTGACCTGCTCACTCACGTGGGGGCCCAAGTCAAGCCCGCGCAGGCTCGCTCGGCGGCGGGAAGGTAACACGATTCGACGACCCCATGGAGGAACCAGCAGCCTGCCTTTAGCTGGAAAGCGCGTCGGGCTGCGGCTCACTCTCCTTGGGCTTCACTCGCACCACGGTGATTTTCGAAAATCCCTCTTCAAACGTCGGCGGCTTCAGTTTAGCCGACATTCTGCGCATGACGTCGTCGCCAACCGTCCGGCTCCGTTTGTGGTTCCGCTCCAGGCAGAGTTCCAGAGGCACATCGAAAAATAAGCCTTGCACGTCGTAGCCATAATCTTTGGCGAGCTTGATCCAGCTTTGGCGGTCATGCGGCGTGAGGTTGGTTGCGTCCACGTAGTTCAAGGGCCGGCGCGCGATCAGCCGCGCTTTGAGCATGGAACGCAAGTTCGAAAAAACCAGGTCCTGAAAGCGCTGTTCCTCCGCATCGTCAAAGAGCAGTTGCCGCAGAAGGTCGCTCGATAGCGGAAGGATCGAATGCCGCTTGAACCACGAACTCTTACCCGACCCGGGCAGGCCAATCGCCAGGACCACGGTACCCTTGCTGGCACGAGCGGGCGCCGGAATAGACTCCGCGGGAGCCGGAGGTGAACTCGGAAGCACCGGAATTGACTGCGCGGGCGCCGGCACTGGTTCGGCGAGCGGCGGGGGTGCGCTCACTGCTTCGGGCGCAAGCGGTTGCGCCTCGGGCGCGGCGGCGGGCGCGGCCGCTTGTGGTCGCGTCGTGCGGCCGCGACCTCCACGGCCGCGACGGCGCCGCGACGGACGGCGACCGGGCCGAGTTTCGCCGACCGGGGCGGCCGGTTCGGACGCGGGCTCGGGTTCCAACTCGGGCTGGGCTTCGGCGGGCGCCACTACCGCCTTCGCCACTGGTTCACTATCAAAATACTTCGGTTGCAGGGGAACAGCGGTGTTGGCCTTCTCCTTCGATTGCCCCTCCCCGTCCTTTTTGCGGCGCTTCCCGCGCTCGCGCATCCATTTAGGCATATAGCTGCTTGTAGCATATCGCAGCGCCCGGGAGCAATCTCGGCAGGTGGCGGCGTGAGTACCCGGAGCTCTCTGCCAACCGGGCGGCATGGCGCGCACTCCCGGTTACAATATGGAATCAGGCAAAAACTATGAACCCTAGGTCTCCTGCAACTTCCCCGGTTGCCGAGCTTCCTCCTGTGCCCTTGACGGTGGAAGGCTATGCCACGCTTCACCAGATGATGCGCTTTCGCTGGAGCGCGTGGCGCGCCCTTGCCGACCAGGAACGCCGGCAGATTACCGGCGAGGCGGCGAAACTGCTGGCCCAGATGGAAACCAACCCGGGCGGTCCATCGGCGTTGTTCTCGCTGCTCGGGCACAAAGGCGACCTGATGCTGGTCCACTTCCGCCAGAGCTTCGACGAACTGAACCAGGTGGAACTCGACCTGGCGCGGTTGCGGCTAAGCGACTTCCTGGAGCCGGCGACCTCTTATTTGTCGGTCATCGAGCTCGGCCTGTATGAGTCCACGCTGAAGACGTACACTGCGCTGGCCGGGCGCGGCGTGGTGCCCCACTCCGAGGAGTGGAACCAGGCCATCAAGGAAACTATCGCGCGCCAGAAAGAGGCAATGCGGCCGCGCCTGTTTCCGCCGATGCCGCCAAACCGGTACATCTGTTTCTATCCCATGGACCGGAAGCGCGGAGAAGAGAAGAACTGGTACATGCTGCCCATGGCGGAACGCCAGCGTCAGATGAATGAGCACGGGCTGATCGGGCGCCGTTATGCCGGCGAGGTGAAGCAGATCATCACCGGCTCAATCGGCTTCGACGACTGGGAGTGGGGCGTGGACCTGTTTGCCGACGATCCGCTGGTGTTCAAGAGGCTGATCTACGAGATGCGCTTCGACGAAGTCAGCGCCGTGTACGCCCTGTTCGGCACTTTCTATGTTGGCCTGCGCTGCCCCGCGGACCGCCTGCACGATCTACTCGAAGGCAATCTACCGCAGCACACCGTAGCTGGAATCTGAAGAGTTCCCTGCCCCCGCGGCCGCCGCGGCCGCGCGCTTCAGCGAGGCGCCGGTGTCAATCAGGGTTCGGCCATCGCGGCTATATATCTGGACCTTCCGCGTGCAACCGGGCTCATGCTGCACCAGCTCGCGGCCGCTGGCGCCTTTGCCGTTCTCCTCCCAGTCGGGCAGTTCACGCTTGTAGAACTCCCAAACCACATCCACCGGGGTCGAGGTCCAGTACGTGGCCGTTAACATGCGAAATCCCCGCCCCAGCACCTGGATGCCGGCCTCGTATTCCGGCGGCCGAGACTCCAGTGGCGCCGCCCCGGGATACACCGGGATGCTGGCCAAAAGTGGGTCCTTGCTCTCCTGCGGCTTCAGATCGAAAACGCCAATCGAAGTTTCCACATGCACCGTCTTTCCCAGCTTCTCGTCAGTGACCGTGGCGCGGATGCTTCGGGCGAAGCGCAACAGAATGTGACCGATGACAAAGGCGAAGAAAGCCGCCAACAACCATTGAACAGGCATTGACATGGAAGCGCGCTGTGAATATCTCAGCGAATTCAATTCTAGGTGGGAACCGTAGCCGGCCGCCTGTCACCAAAGGCTTAGCACCGCTGGCCGCCGTCGGATCCTGGTGTTTGCCCGCAGCCGGATCAGCGTTTTGCCCGGCCTCGCGATACTTTGGGAAAGCGGAACTCGTGCCGCGCCATGTCCACGCGCGCGCCCCGGAAGGTGACGTTTTCCATGCGCAGCCGGAATCTCTGCTCGGCGGCATTCTCTCCGCGCAGCTTGATGGCGCCGCCCGCTCCGACGACCCGCTGCCACGGCAATCCCGGAACTTGCCGGAGAATGCGCACCACCTGCCGCGCGGCGCCGGGCCAGCCCGCAGCGCGGGCTATCGCGCCATAGCTCGAAACAGTGCCCCGAGGCAGCGCGCGTATGCATTGCACGACGCGGTTCCGTTTATCCTGTACGGTTGATGGCGGCGGCTTCTTCATCGGAACAGATTTTGTAATCTCGCAATCGGGTAATTTGGTAACTTGGAAGCGTCCCGCCGATTCGAACCCGGGACAGAGTAGATTTCATTCAACAACCTTGAACCGCAGAGATCGCAGAGTACGCCGAGAACTTCACAGGAAAAATCGATTTGATCCAGTTTTTTTCTGCGTCCTCCGCGTACTCTGCGGTTAGATTCTTAAATTACCAAATTACCCGATTACCAGATTACAAAATTGTTTGCCGGGAGACAAAATGCTTCGTAGCCTGAGATTCTTGCCCCTGGCGCTCGCGCTGGGCGCCTTCGGGATGTTCGCGATCGGCTGCGGCGGAAGCCACGCCAGCATGCGCTTTGTTCATGCCTCGCCCGATGCTCCAAATGTCGACGTCTTGGTGGATGGAAAGACAGTGGCGACGAACCTGCCGTTCACCAGCGTGTCGCCCGGCAATGGCTATCTGACCATCACCGCGGGCGGTCGTCTGGTGGAGGTCCGGCCGACCGGGACCGGGACCGACTTGGTTAACGCCTCGAATGTGAGTTTCAGCAGCCACCTGCAATACACCGTGTTTTTCACCGGCCTGGTAACGCCTCCACCTCCACCACCGCCATGCCCGGTACCGATTCCACCGCCCAACCAAACGATTAGCCAGGTGCCGGACGACAATTCGGCGCCGCAGTCTGGCAACGTAAAACTGCGGGTATTTCACGGGTCACCCTGCGCGACTTTGCCGCCTCCCGCGCCGCCTCCGCCGCCCGTTCGCCTTGACATATATGTGGTCGCACCGAACACCGACATCACGAATCTGTCGCCGACCATCTCCGCCCTCGCCTACCAGCAGGCCAGCAGCTATCAGAGCGTGGCGCCGACGTCGAATGAAGTCATCATGACCGCCACCGGGGACCCGACCAAGTTCCGGCTTATCGACCAGACTTACACTCTGGCAGCCGGGCAGATTCGCACGCTAGTGGTTCTGGACATTGCGAAGGGTGGGACGATCTCTCCGACGCCACTGGTATTGGCCGATCTGAATTGACCGCGATTTGCTGGCGAAGACGCAGAACTACCGCTGATCATAGCCGCGAAGCGGCGTAAGAATGCAGCCCACGGCGTAAGCCGTGGGTCCCCAGTGGGAAATGATCAAGCCCCGAAGGGGCGAAAGAACAGCTACGACACAGACTCCGGAGGGACGGCACAGGAGTTCTCGCGCACACGGGCCGCCGCTGCGCTTTCGCCGTTCCCGCACCCCGCTAGGCGGCCACGCCCTTCTTGAACGATTGCACCGCCGACTGTTCATCCTCGAAGACTTCGAAGATGGTGACCAGCTTGGTCACCTGGAGCAGGTCGTCAACCCGCTGGGTCAGGCGGGCCAGCTTGAGCGCGCCGCCGGCGTTCCGG
>JBIOFT010000096.1:0-15016 GCA_044447375.1 Terriglobales bacterium
ACCGACCAGTTGCTGGCGGCCGGCCAGGCGGCCGCGGCCGGCGACCGCAATCGCGCGCTGGAGCTGGCCTCGGCCCTCCGACAGCGACACCTGCGCACCGCTTCCGACCTTCTCCCCGGCACTCACCTTTCCAAGGTTCAGCCCGCGCTGGAATCCAATTTCAAACTGCTGCAAGAACTGCTGGTCGGCGTCGCCACCCTCCAGGAACTCTCACCCCGTAGTACCGATTGCCTGCTCTCGTTTGGCGAGCTGCTCTCAAGCGAAATCGTAAGCGCGGCCATGGCGGCGCGCGGTCTCGCCGCCGAGCGCGTGGACTCGCGCGAGTGTCTCATCACTGACAATTCCCACACCAAGGCGGCGCCACTTTTCGATGAGACCCGGGCGCGGCTCGATGCCCGCGTGCGTCCGCTGGTCGAGCGGCACGTGATCCCGGTCATGGGAGGCTTCATCGGCGCCACGCCGGACGGCGTCTCGACCACCATCGGCCGTGGCGGCTCCGATTACTCGGCATCCATCGTGGGCGCGGCCATGCAAGCGGAACGCATCGAGATCTGGACCGACGTGCCCGGCATGATGACCACCGACCCCAATGTGTGCCCGGAAGCGCGGCTGATTGAGGAGATCAGCTTCGAGGAAGCCGCGGAACTGGCCTCCTTCGGCGCCAAGGTGCTGCACCCGGCCACGCTGCTGCCGGCCATCGAGAAGAACATCCCGGTGTTCGTGCTGAACTCGCGCAATCCGGCGGGCGCGGGCACCTGCATACGGGCGCACGTGCCGGGCAACCACCATCCCGTGCGCGCCATCGCCGCCAAGCGCCACAGCACCATCGTCAACGTCGCCGGCGAACGCGGCGAGATTCCGCGCGGATTCCTGCGGGAAGTGCTGGCGGTGTTCGACCGGCACCAGTGCCAGGTGGATATCGTCGCCAGCTCGCAGGTGCGCATCACCCTGGCGGTGGAGTCCGACTCGGCGGCGCCGGAACTGCTGGCCGATCTGGAACGCTTCGCGCAGGTGAGTTGCGAGCCGCGCCAGGCCATTGTGAGCGTTGTGGGCGAGAACCTGCGCGGCCGGCAAGGCATCGCTGCCAGCGTGTTCTCGAGCGTCGCTGCCGCCGGGGTCAACGTGCGCATGATTTCGCAGGGCGCTTCCGAGATCAACATCAGCTTCGTCATCCACGAGGAGGATGTGCCAGCGGCGGTGCGCCGTCTGCACAGCGATCTTTTCGCCGACGCCGAGGACGATCGGCGGCGGCCTTCCGGCAGCGTTGTCCACCGGGAAGCGAACGCGAGCGAGAGTCTGCGGCTACGCGCTGAGGCAGCTCTGGATGGAGTCGACGGGCGGGGCGCCCCGAAGAGTTTGAAGTAAAACTGACTGCAACACAGAGGTAACGTCATGGGTCCGAAATCTGATTTCGTCTGGATGAACGGCAAGCTGGTCCGCTTCCAGGACGCCACCCTGCACTTCATGACCCCCGGCCTGCACTACGGCATTGGGGCCTTCGAAGGCATCCGCTGCTACGCCGCGTCGAATGGCTCCGCCATCTTCCGCCTGCACGATCACATGCAGCGGCTGGTGGACTCGGCGCGGGTGCTGGGTTTCCTGGAGCTTCCCTACACGCTGCGCGAGCTGACCGACGCGGTGAAGGCCACGGTCGCCGCCAACGCCTTCCCCGATTGCTACATCCGGCCGCTGATCTATCTCGCCGAGGGCGGCTGGAACCTGGTGCTCGATAACGGAG
This sequence comes from Terriglobales bacterium, assembly GCA_044447375.1. Lineage (GTDB taxonomy): Bacteria > Acidobacteriota > Terriglobia > Terriglobales > Acidobacteriaceae > JAHFUA01. Next base: position 1,739 of record JBIOFT010000096.1, read on the forward strand.
TGCCGCACGTGGGGATCGCGGTGTGGAAGTGGGAAAAGTTCCTGGGCGACGAAGCGCTGGAAACCGGCATCCGCGCCAACACCGCGTCGTTCACCCGGCATCATGTCAACGCCAGCATGACCAAGGCTAAGATCTGCGGCAACTATGTAAACTCGGTGCTGGCGCGGACGGAATCGCTGCGCCTGGGCTTCGACGAGGCCATCATGCTCGACCCCCAGGGCTACGTCGCCGAATGCACCGGCGAAAACCTGTTCATGGTGCGCCGCGGCGTGCTTTACACCTCGCCGGCTGCGGCGATTCTCGAAGGCATCACCCGCGACACTATCCTGACCCTGGCCCGCGACCTCAGCCTCAAGGTCATGGAGGAGCCCATCTCGCGCGACCAGCTTTACCTGGCCGATGAAGTGTTCGTCTGCGGCACGGCGGCGGAGGTCGCCGGCTTGCGGGAGATCGATTTCCGGCGCATCGGCAGCGGCAAGACCGGACCCATCACCCGCCGGCTGCAGCAAGCCTTCCAGCAGGTGACGCGCGGCAGCCATCCGCTCTCCGCCAATTGGCTGGAATACGTCCCTTTGGTTGAGGTGGGCTATGGGCACGGAGTTTGATGGATGAGCGGGATGAGCGACAACCCGCGCTTTCCCCGGCAGGCAGGATCGAGCCTGGCCTCCGAAGAGCCGCCTTCCGGCCCAGCCTCCGCTCGCGTTGCCTCGGTCGCCCATCCTGAAGCGCGCCCGGTGAACGTGGCCCTGGTGGGGTTTGGGACCGTGGGCAGCTCGGTGGCGCGCATTCTGTCGAGCGCGCCCTCACGCCTCCGCTTGACTCACATCGTCAATCGCAACGTGGAACGCAAGCGGGTGGACTGGCTTCCCAGCCACATCCGCTGGACCGACAACTTCGAAGACGCGCTCACCGATTCCGTGGACATCGTGGTGGAACTGGTGGGCGGGTTGGAACCGGCGCGCGAGTGGGTGCGGCGGGCGCTCGCGGCGGGCAAGTCCGTGGTGACCGCCAACAAGCAGTTGATCGCCCATCACGGACCGGAACTGCTGGAGCTGGCGCGGCGCCAGAGACGCCAGCTCGCTTTCGGCGCCTCGGTCGCGGGTGGCGTGCCGGTGGTCTCGGGGCTGCAGGAGGGTTTGGCGGGCGACCGCCTCTACCGGGTCTGCGGCATCCTGAACGGCACCTGCAACTACATCCTCAGCAAGATCGAAGACGGTGGCGGCGGTTTTGCCGAGGCGCTGCGCGAGGCGCAGCAACTGGGCTTCGCCGAGAGCGATCCCACCGACGACGTTGAGGGCTTCGATGCCCGGGCCAAGCTGGCGATCCTGGTGCGCGTCGGGCTGAACTGCGAAGTTGCGCCGGGCGAGATCGCCTGCCGCTCCATCGCCAGCCTGGAGGCGGTTGATTTTCACTATGCCAGGGACCTGGGCTGCACCATCCGCCAGATCTCCTGCGCGGAGCTGAAGGACGGGCGGCTGTTCGCTTCGGTGCAACCGGCGCTGGTGCCGCTCGCGTCGCCGCTAGCGCGGGTGCAGGGCAGCCAGAACCTGGTGATGGCGACCGGCGAATTCGGCGGAGAGACGGTGTTCTCCGGCCACGGGGCGGGAGGCCATCCCACCGCGGTGGCCGTGGTCTCCGACCTGATTGCCATCGCCGAAGGACGCATGAACGGCTGGCATTCCCCGCCCGCGCAGAAAGTGCCGGTGACTTCCGAGTTCAGCGCGCCGCATCACGTGCGCTTTACGGTGAGCGATCGCCCGGGGATCATCTCCTCCGTCTCAGGGATTCTGGCAAGATACGGCATCAGCATCGAGGCGGTGCTGCAGAAGCCGGGATATCCGAAATCGCGCTTGCCGTTCGTCATGACGATCGAGGAGTGCCCGAACTCGCTGGTGGAGCGAGCGCTCGGGGAATTGCGCGGCCTGGACTTTCTGGTGGAACCGATCTTGAGCCTGCCGCTGCTGCGCTGAAGGAGCCGAATGTATCTGCGATGCAGTGACGAACGCTGTGCCGCCAAGCTGGAGCTGCACCAGCGCGCGCTGGCGTGTCCGCGCTGCGGCGGCCTGCTGGAAGTGGCGGCCGGCCCGCTGATGTTCAGCCCCCAGGTGCTGAAAGAGCTGTGGTGGAACCGGCGCTGCTCGCGCGATCCCCGCGACCGCAGCGGGGTGTGGCGATTCCGCGAGTTCCTTCCCGAGTACGCGCCGCGGGAGATCGTCACCATGGGCGAGGGCAATGTCCCGCTGGTCGCGGGCATCAAGGGCGCCGACTGGGCCGGGCTCTCGGACATACGCTTCAAGCACCTGGGCTGGAATCCCACCGCCTGCTTCAAGGACCTGGGGATGACCGTGGGCGTCACCGAGGCCAGGTTCCAGGGTGCGCGCACGGTGGCCTGCGCTTCGACCGGCAACACGGCAGGCTCGATGGCCGCCTATGCCGCGCGCGCAGGAATGACGGCGCGAGTCTATCTGCCTGCGGGTGCGGTCTCGCCGAACAAGGTAGCGCAGGCGCTCGATTACGGCGCGGAGATCGTGGAAGTGGAAGGCAGTTTCGACCAGGCGCTGGAGACGGCGCTACGCGAGTCCGGCCCGGACATCTACTTTCTGAACTCGATCAACCCCTTCCGGATCGAGGGCCAGAAGACGGTCATGTTCGAACTGCTGGAAGAATTGGGATGGAATCCGCCCGACTACATCGTGGTTCCCGGCGGCAACCTGGGGAACACATCGGCATTCGGCAAGGCGCTGTACGAACTCAAGACCGCCGGTTTGATCGACAAGGTGCCGCGGCTGGTGGTGGTGCAGGCGGAAGGCGCAAATCCGCTGGTTCGCACCTGGCGCGCGGGCTCGGAGGAACTGCTGGTGGTGAAGGAACCGCGCACCGCGGCTACAGCGATTCGCATCGGCGCGCCGGTTTCCTGGAAAAAGGCGCTGAAGGCGCTGCGCTTCACCAACGGCCTGGCCATCGACGTGACCGATGACGAGATCGCGGAAGCCAAGTCGGTGATCGGCCGCGACGGCATCGGCTGCGAGCCGGCTTCGGCCACCACGCTCGCCGGCGCGCGCAAGCTGGTGCGCGAAGGGACGATCCAGCGCGATGCCAGCGTGGTCGCCATCCTGACCGGGCACGTGCTTAAGGACACCGATTACATCGGCAAATCGCGGTACACCTCGGCCGTGCGTACCTCGGCCGAAGTGCAGGCGGACTAGGAGAGATGGGATCCAAACCAATGGCGATGCGAACGCGACTGGAGCCGGCGGACATCGTGGTGCCGGCTTCGGTCGCGAACCTCGGCCCCGGTCTCGACACACTGGCGGTGGCCTTGCAGCTCTACCTGCACGTACGGGCGCAAAGCATGCCCGGCCAGGGGAAAAATGAATTGCGATTCGACTTCGTCGGGTTTGAGCTGGATGGCGAGAACTTCATCGAGCGCGCCTTCCGGCACATGACCGTACGGGACGGCGTGGACTTCCCTTCGCTCTGCGTGGAGGTGCGCAGCGAGATCCCTAGCCGCTCGGGGTTGGGCAGCAGCGCGGCGGCCACGGTGGCGGGATTGCGCTTGTACGATGCCTTTTTCGGCCCTTGTCCCATGCAAAAACTGCTAAATGTGGCGTGCGAGTTGGAAGGCCATCCCGACAACGCTGCGGCGGCGCTCCTCGGAGGCCTGACTACGAGCTGCGCATTGGAAGACAGCTCGGTGATCGCGCTCTCCATGCCCTGGCCCGAGGCCATTCGCTTCGTTGTACTGACTCCCAACCTCGGACTGGACACAGCAGCTTCACGGCGGGCGCTGCCGAAGCAGCTCCGGCGAGAAGACGCAGTCTTCAACCTGCAACGCGTGGCGCTGCTGCTGCAGGCGCTGCAGAGCCGCGAGTATTCGCTGCTGCGCGAGGCTTTGCGCGACCGCTGCCATCAGCCCTTCCGCTTGATGCTGGTGCCGGGATTGGAGGAGGCCCTCGAGCTCCAGCATCCCGATCTGCTGGGGGTATGCCTGGCGGGGGCGGGACCGTCCATCCTGGCGCTGGCGGAAAAGAACGTGGGTGCGGTGCAGGAGTTGCTGGCGAGCGCCTACCGGCCGCTGGGCATCCCGTTTACGGTGCGCACGCTGCGCGCTTACCAAAACGGCACCTGCAAATTGCAGCATTGCCAGTCGCCGGCTGCGATGCCTCCGGCGGATGTAGGATTAAAGAGTACGTCGTGAGTTTTTCTGAAGTAGAAGTAGCTTGTAAAGGGGCATGCCTTCAGGCGTGCAACTGTTCTAGAGGTCCTGAATCATGCTGACCACGAAGGCGCTCGAAGTCCTGGTAGCCAAGAACCTGCAACACGTGCGCTCGCCCATCCGCGACCTGGCCGCGGTCGCCGATGAATTGCGGCGGCAGGGCAAGAGCATCCTCATGCTGAATATCGGCGATCCGTTGGACGCCGATTTCAGCACGCCTCCGGAACTGGTGGACGCGGTGGTCGAAGCCCTGCGCAACGGCAAGAACGGCTATGCTCCCGCGCTGGGTGTCCCGGAAGCTCTGCACGCCATCCGCGGCGATGCCGAGCGCAAGGGCATCCGCAATATCCAGGACGTGTTCATCACCGACGGCGTCAGCGAAGCCGTGGACATCTGCCTTACCGCGCTGCTCAACCCGGGCGACGATCTGCTGGTTCCCCGCCCGGGATATCCGCTCTACACCGCGGTGCTGGCCAAGATCGGCGCCGGGCGCAATCCCTACGACCTGGCGGAAGAACTGGAATGGGAGCCGGAGGTCGAGAGCCTGGCCGCCCGGGTCACGCCCTCGACGCGCGGCATCGTGCTCATCAATCCCAACAATCCCACCGGCGCTGTGCACTCGCGGCGCACGCTGGAAGCGATCGCCGAACTGGCGCGGCAGAACAACCTGGTCATCTTCGCCGACGAGATTTACGACCGTGTGACCTTCGACGGCGCCGATCACGTGCCCTTGGCGACGCTCGCGCCCGACATCCCGGTAGTCACCTTCGGCGGACTGTCCAAGGGATTTCTCGCCACCGGCTGGCGGGTGGGCTGGTGCGTGGTGAGCGGGCCGGCGGCCGCGGTGCGCTCTTATACGGAAGGCATGCACAAGCTGCTGCGGACGCGCTTGTCCGCCAATCATCCAGTGCAGTACGCGGTGCGGCCGGCGCTCGAAGGCATGCAGCAACACCTGCCCCCAATGATCGCCAAGCTCCAGGCGAGGCGCGACCTCACCGTCCAGTGGTGCAACTCCACGCCCCGCGTCCATTGCGTGATGCCGAAGGGCGGGTTCTACGCCTTTCCGCGCCTCGACATTCCGGAAGACGACCTCGACTTCGTGAAGGCGCTGCTCCTGGAAAAGCAGGTGCTGGTGGTCCACGGCGGCGGCTTCGGTCAGCAGGCGGGCACCCGGCACATCCGCATCGTCTTCCTGCCGCAGGAACCCACGCTAAGAAGCGCGTACCAGGCCATCGGGGAGTTCATGGCCGGACGATACGGCAACTAAAAGCCTGCCACGGATCATCACGGATTGGGTTCGATTCCGTCGGGTTACCCGTCCTCATCCGTGCCGATCCGTGGCGTTTTGTTGTCTCGCAGGCGTGAGCCATCGCGGGTGAGATCCAACCCTTCCAGGCTGGGGCCTTCACCCACGAGCAATTCCTTGAGGGCGGAGCGCTTGCCCGTGAGCTTGTCGCTGGCGCGGGCCGCCGCAGAGCGTTGCCGCACTAGCGCGATAAACGCCATGGCGGCGCGCGGCAGGCTGCGGTCCTTGCGGTAGATCAATCCCAATTCCCGCCACAGCGCGGCTCCCTTGAGCGGGATCAAAGCCACCTGGCCGGCGCGGGCTTCGGCCTGGGCGAAGCTGGCGCTGATCAGTGTGGCACCCAGCCCCGCCGCCACAAAGTTCTTGATCATCCCCACGCTGGGCAGCTCCATGGCCACCCGCAACTGCGCCCGGTGAGGGCGGAACAGCTTATCGAGCAACTGGCGCGTGTATCCGGTCTTGGGAAAGATGAGCGAGTGCTGGGCAATCTCCTCCACGGAAACGTCAGCGTGCTTGGCCAGAGGATGGCGCGGGCTGACCATGACCATGAGGCGATCGCGGAAGATGGAGTGTATCTTCAGGCTGGGAGAACGGACCGGCAGCGTCACCACGCCGGCGTCGAGCACTCCGGACTCGATCCGTTCCACGATCTTGCGGCTGAAGTTGCGGTAGATGTTGATCTGCACCGCGGGATAGAGGCGCGAGTATTCCGCGAAGACGTCGGGCAGCACGTAGAGGCAGGTGGCTTCGTTGACGCCGATAGCGAGCATGCCGCGCGGGGTAACGTTCTGGTCGGCGACGGCGCGCAGCGACTCGTCGCGCAGGCTCAGCATCTGCCGGGCGTAATCGAGCAGCACCTGGCCGGCGGGCGTGAGGTGCACGCTCTTGCCGGCGCGGTCCAGCAGCTTCTCGCCATATTCCTCTTCTAACTGGTGGATTTGCGCGCTCACCGCCGACTGCGAGCGGAAGACCTTTTGCCCCGCGCGGGAGAAGTTCCCCTGCTTGGCGACCTCGAGAAACGTGGTGAGAACGTCGAAATCCATAGCGGTCAAATATCCTGCAGCAGCGCTTCGGCCAGGGCTTTCTGGCGGCCGGCATCCAGCTTGGCGCCGCCCACTGTCAAATAGAAAACGTCGATAGCCTTCTGGCCTTCGGTATCGATGAGCGCGACCTCGATGTTGCACCCCTGCTTCGCCAGCTTCGAGCTGACGTGGTACAGCAGTCCGGGTCGATCCTGCGCCACCAACTCCAGCAGGGTGCTGTGCGAGGAGCTATGGTCGTCGAAGGTGAGCCGGGGCAGAATGGTCACCTTGGCGGGACGCATGCCGCCGGGCTTGGCCCGGCCCGCCATCAGCGCCGCCAGGCTCAATTCGCCGCTGAGTACCGAAAGCAGGTTGTTCTGGAAGCGCTCGCTCTCCGAAGGATTCAGCTCGAAGGTGCGGAACAGGTCGGTGAAGTGAAAGGTATCCAGCACCACCGCGGCCTGGTTGCAGTACGCGTCCGCCTTGACGATGTTCATGCCCCACGCCGCCAGCGTGCCGGCGATGGTGGCGAACAGCATGGGACGGTCGGCCGTGACCAGCGTCAGCTCGTAGAGGTGTGAACGCTTCTGCAGCGACACCTGCACCGGGGCCTCGGCCAGCGCCGCCGCCATCCGCAAGTGCTCCCCAATCTCTGCCGCCGAATGGGTCAGGAGGTAGCGCTTGGGAAATCCAGCCAGGAACTCCTTGAGTCCCTCGCCGGCGCTCTCGTGAAGCCCGAGTTGCCCGGGACGCACGCGCTCGTCGTCGAGGCTGCGGTTCATGTGGTTGATGGTCGCGGCGTAAAGCTGCCACAGCATTTCCGCCTTCCACGGCGTCAGGGCTTCCGGGTTGACGGACTTGATGTCGGCATAGGTGAGCAGGCACAGCATCTTCAGCCGCTCGGGAGTGCCGATTTTGGCTGCGAGTGCGCGAACCGTCTCGGGATCGAAGATGTCGCGGCGCGACAGCGCCATCGACATCTCCAGATGATTGGCGACCAGGAAGCGGACGGTGTCGTCCGCCTCGGCGTCCAGCGCCAGGCGCGCCAGGATCGGATCGAGCGCCTGGAGACTGCCGGCAATGTGGTTCTCCCCCGGCATACCCTTGCCGATGTCGTGGACCAGCAGCGCCAGAAACAGCAATTCGGGGCGCTCGGTCTCCGCCAGGATCTCGGCGAACCTTTTCTCCAAGGGGTCCTCGGCCTGGCGTAAGCGGTGCAGGTTCTCGATGGTCAGGAAGGAGTGCTCATCCACCGTGTAACGGTGGTAGTAGTCGCGGATGACGAGCGCATCGATGGCATGGAATTCCGGCAACAGCAGGGTCAGCAGCCCGTTGCGGTGCAGCCCACGCAAGGCATCAGCGGCATAGCCCAGGGTGAGGATCACGCGCAGGCGGTCCCAGAACCCGGGCAGCCCGGGCAGGCGCTGACGCAGCAGGGGCAAGGCTTTTTCGATGCGATGCTCGGCGTCACGGCTGATCTTCAGCCCGTGGCGGGCGACGAATTCGAAGAGAGCGAGCGCGGTCGAAGCATCCTCCATCGCGGTGGACTGGCGCAGCAGGATGCGGCCATGGCTGACGTGGAAATCGGCGTTGGAGAGCCGCGATCGCCAGTCGTCGAAGGCGTGGTAGAGCGATGAGCGCGCCCCCGCGACATCGTCCAGAAACTGGGTGGCGGCGCGGTCGATGGCGCGGGCATGCCGGAAGTATAGGCGCATCCACTCCGCAGGCTCCATGGCGCAGTTGACTTTGGCGCCGATGCCGGCAGCCGCGGCTTCGGCCTGGAGTTCGTAGCTGAGCGCATTGTCGTCCCGCCCTTGACGGTAATGCAGGAAGGTGCGCACCGCGCACAGGAAGTCGAAGGCGCGCAGGCAATCCTCGCGCAACTCCTGCGCCAAAAGTCCCGCGGGCGGCCGGGGGCTGCGTTTCTCCAGCCCGGAGATCAGAGCCAGCCAGCAGGCGACGTTGTAGTCGCGCAGGCCGCCTGGCCCTTCTTTGAGGTTGGGTTCCAGGTGAAAGATGGTCTGGCCGTACTTGGCATGGCGCGTGCGGGTCAGCTCCGCCAGGTTCTGCACCAGGGACTGGCGTTCCCGCACCACCAAGTGCGGCACTTCCTCTTCATGCAAGCGGGTGAACAACTGCGCATCTCCGGCGAGATAGCGGCAGTCCAGCAGCGACATGTTGAACTCGAGGTTGTCGCGGTAAAGCCGGCCGCATTCCGCCAGGCTGCGGGTGGTAGGGCTGACGCGCAGGCGGAGGTCCCACAGCTCGCGGCACAGGTTGGCGATCCCCCGCTTGTATTGCTCCTCGGTGCGCCCGTCCCCGGCGAGAAACAGGAGGTCCACGTCCGAACCGGGGAACAGGACCTTGCGTCCGAAGCCGCCCAGCGCCGCCAGGCAGAAGCGCTCGGGGCCGCCCGGTTCGGGCGCGATGAAGGCGGCGTAGAGCTGCTGCGCGATGGAGTCCACCAGCGCCGCGCGCTCGCGCACCGCGGCCAGGCCATCTCCGCTCTGCTGAAAGCGGGCGCGAATCTGCCCCGATTCGGAGAGGTACAAGTCCCGAAGATTGGGTACGGCAGCAGCCGACATGACAGTCGTTAGTTGTTGGTCGGTGGTCGTTAGCCGAAACAAACCGTGCCCTTGCCCACGACCAGCGACTAACGACCAACGGCTTGTTCTACAGGGCGCCCTGGCCTCGCTCGTCGTTACGGATGCGGATGGCGTCATCGATGCGGGAGACGAAGATCTTGCCGTCGCCGATCTTGCCGGTCTTGGCGGAACTCAGGATGGCCTGGACGGCCTTCTCCACCAGGTCATCGGGCACCACCATCTCGATCTTCACCTTGGGTACCAGGTCCACGGTGTATTCACGGCCGCGATACACCTCGGTGTGGCCCTTCTGGCGGCCGTGACCGCGCACGTCCGTGACCGTCATTCCATCCACGCCGATCTCCTGCAGTCCGTCCTTGACCGCTTCGAACTTGGAGGGCTGAATAATCGCCTCGATCTTGGTCATGACACTCCGTTTTCTAAACCAGTACCAAGTACCAAGTTGCAAGTACCAAGTGAAGAGTTTTCGATGTTTGGTACTTGGTACTGGGTACTTGGTACTTTCTTTCAGTACTCCAGGTTGTAGCCTTCCTCGCCGTGCTGCGAAAGGTCCAGTCCCTGGACTTCCTGCTCCGGTGCCACTCGCAATCCCACGATGAGGTCGACGAGCTTCAGGATCACCAGTGTCCCAACGATAGCCAGGACCCATGCGATCACGACCCCCACCAACTGATTCAGCAATTGGTGAGTATTGCCCTCAATCAGGCCCACTGCCCGCGGATTGCCTGCACTGTCTTTAAAGACGGGATTCACCGCGCTGGCGGCGAAGACCCCGGTCAGCAGGGCTCCGATGGTCCCGCCGGCGCCGTGGACGCCGAAGGCATCCAGGCTGTCGTCGTAGCCGAAGGCGGCTTTCACCCTGGCGACCATCAGATAGCAGAAGACGCCGGCGATGAAGCCGATCGCCAATGCGGGCATCGGGCCCACGAACCCGGAAGCCGGAGTGATGGCCACCAGTCCGGCGACAGCGCCTGAGATGGCGCCCAGCGCGCTGGGTCTGCCGTTGCGCAACCACTCGGCGAGTCCCCAGCCCACCACGGCAGCGGCGGCGGCAAAATGCGTGGCCACGAACGCGCTGGTGGCGAGGCTTCCGGCGGCCAGCGCGCTTCCCGCATTGAACCCGAACCACCCCACCCATAGCAAACAGGCGCCGATAAAGCTGAGCACTACGCTGTGCGGCAGAATCGATTCCTTGGGATAGCCCAGGCGCTTGCCGAGATACAACGCGCACACCAGCGCCGAAACTCCGGAGGTGACGTGCACCACCGTGCCGCCGGCGAAATCGAGCGTCGGGATGCGCCCGCCCAGGCTGGCGTTCAGCAGGCCGCCTTTGCCCCACACCATGTGCGCCATGGGGTCGTACACGATCAGGGACCACAGCACCATGAACATCGCCATGGCGCTGAACTTCATGCGCTCGGCAAAGGCGCCGGTAATCAAGGCTGGCGTGATGATGGCGAACATCAACTGGAAGACCATGTAGCTCTGCTGGGGAATGGTGGCGGCGTAATCGGCGTCCGGCGCCGCGCCCACTCCCCGCAGGAAGATGTGCCCGAAGCCGCCGATGAAGCTCGTCCCCGATGCGAAGCAGAGGCTGTAGCCGATGATGGCCCAGAGCACGGTCACGATCGCCATCAGGGCGAAGCTGTGCATCATGGTGCCCAGAACGTTCTTCTTGCGCACCAGGCCGCCATAGAAAAGAGCCAGCCCAGGGCCGGTCATCATCAGGACGAGAGCCGAACTGGTGAGCATCCAGGCGTTGTCGCCGGAACTCTGGGCCTGGGCCACGTCCTTCTCCAGCTTGGCAAGCCTGTCCGCCACCGCCGGAGTGGTCACCTGTGCGGCCGCCGCAGTGGTTAACGCCCCGGCCAGGATCACCAGCGCCAAAGCCCAGAGGAAAACGCCGCGCCTGGACATTATTGCTCTCATGATCGTGTTACCCATAACTGCACATCACGGCTGTGTGCCGTCGAAACCCGTGACAAGAATGCGGCAAACCTTAACTCTTACCGCGTTGCACTGGGGCGGGGAAATAGAAAATTCTTATCCCGACCATCAGTTATTTCTATTCGGGTAGTCCGCGGGTAGCTGGAGACGCCAGTGAGCCGTTTGCCGGGGACCCAATCTCCCAGAGAAACCCCGCGCACATGACGCAAGGCTGCGAAAGCCTTCTAAAAGATCGGCTTACTTCGACTTGGGTTCGAGGATGATCTCCCGCGCCAGGCGGTCGCCGAGGATCTCGCGCCACGAGGAGCGCTCCTGGTATCCCTGAAGCATCTTCTGATCGTTCAGGTCGAGCGCCTGCATGGCGACGGCTTCCATCTTGTCTTCGTTGGCTTCCAGCGTAGCCAGGTCTTTGAACTCGGTCATCAGCATCAGGTCCCAGTCGTTGGGACTGTGGGATTCGGCGCCGATGACCTTGTAATCGAGGATCAATCCTGCCTTTTTCAGCGCGTCCTGTTCCTTCCTCCACTCGGTGGCCAGATACTCCATATACTTCAGACCCAGTCCCGGCTTGGTATGCACGAAGGTGAGGGTCCACACCGGGCCGTCATGGAAGGGACGAGCGGGCGGATTGGCCGTGGAGGTCGAAGACGACGTAGCTTGGGCCAGCACCAGGGTCGGCAGCAGCAGTGCAAAACAAACCAGCAGGACGGCGATCGACATTCTCTTCATGATCTTTTCTCCTCTATTTATTAATACATACATGGCGAATCAGCCCAACTCGCCCGCCGCGCTCACCTCGGCCATGGGCGGCGGAGCGGCGAAAGTCAGCTTCCTGCGAAACTCCCGGTGCAGCAGCACAAGATTGCTGACAGCCTGGATCGCCACCGTCGCCACCGAGAGATACCAGACTTGACGGATGGTGAACCCCGGCCGCAACGAAAGCGCAGCCGCCGGAGCGGCGAAGATGAACAGACGAAGCGCTGAACTTGCCAGCGACGGCCAGGTGTTGCCCAGAGCCTGGAACAGGCTGGAGCTAGTGAAGATCAGCGCCATACCCGCGAAGTTCCAGGAGATGATGCGGAGGTACTCCGTCCCGAAGGCAATCAGCCGCGAAACGAAATAGAGGTCCACCAGGTAATACAGCGTCTGGAAGACCATGCTGACGGCCAGAAAGACCGCCAGGTGCAGGACGTGCCGCGTGACCGAGCCTTGTGTCAGATCCCTCATGGCAGATCTCTTGTGCTGGGGCTGCGAGCGCAGGGATGCGCCCGGGCCACATCCATCCCGGTCTGCGATGGTAGACGAACTCATTTCGCCCGTCCACTGGCTGCCAACGTTGCTCACGCCCGCTAAGCGCCTCAAATTCGAACCTCGGGAGTTATTCCTGCTGGCCGCGTCGCGGACGTATCGTCGAATCGCAGCCGGCCTCGCGGCGATCGCATGAAATCGGGTATCCGTTCAACTTTGTGGCAATTGGTGATCCCCAATGGATTGCTGCTTGCCGCCGCCGCGCTTCTCCTGCCCTGGAAGCTGGGGACTGTTTTCGCGCCACCCGGGGGAAGGTACATCGGGCTGGCCATCGCCGCGGCCGGCATCCTGCTGGCCTGGCGACTGCGCTCCCCTCGCCTGATGCTGATGCTCGTTCTTCTGCTGGTCAGCGAACGGGCATGGATGATGACGTGGGCGTGGCGCGAACCGGCCCTGCGCAACACCCTCGCCGTACTGCTGCCGCTCAACGTCGCCGCCCTCCTATTGGTAGACGATGCATTCGTCGATTGGGAAGCATTCGCCTGGTGGGGCGGGCTGATCGCGGTGCAGGCGGCGGGAGTGGCTTTGATCCTGGCAACGGGAGAAGTCTCGGCGCTGCGCCGTCTGGGCCGTCCCCTGATCGCGCAGCTTATGCCGGGGAGCCGGGTGCCACAGCTTGCCGCCTTGCTGTTCCTGACATGCGGCGCCGCACTGTTCGTGGCTTTCCTGGTCCAACGCAAGCCGCGGGATAGTGGTATGTTCTGGGCACTGGGCGCCTGCTACATGGCGATGAGCGCGGCGCATCCGCGCCTGGCCGCGGGCTATTTCGCGGCCGCGGCCTTGATCGCGGGCGCGAGCGTGATCGAGACTGCCTACCTGGTCGGCTACCACGACGAACTCACCGGCCTGCCCGGGCGGCGCGCCTTCAACCAG
>JBIOFT010000097.1:0-14816 GCA_044447375.1 Terriglobales bacterium
AGTTCCTCCGTGTCAAATGGCGGTGGTTCGCAGAAGACCACGAGGCGCGACGACGGACTCTCGTCTGCTTGCACGGGCAACGCTTATCAATTGTCAACGTTTCTGTGGGTGAAATGTGAGTCTTGTTCCAAAAACAGAACAAGATGACGGGGCGCTCCGCAGCTCAAGCACCATGGTGGCAGGGTAAGAGCGACCGGGTACGACTGCGGTGACATAGGTCACATACCAGTGTGATTCGGAATCATCCTCTGGGATTGCGGGTTTGGGGGTGCCGGGGGCGAGCCGATCCGCGCGCGAGCGTGGTGGATCGAAAAATGAAACTATTCTGTCTCGGCACAATTCTTGCCTTTGCAGTGAACGTGCTTCTGTCTTTAGAGCACTCCGTTACGAAACTTTGGTCGCGGTACCAACGTGAGTCCGGATGTGACCTGGATCACCGTTTTGTGTGATCTTCGAGCCAACAATGGTCGTGGGGACAGTTCTTCCCACAGTGCGCTCACAATAGGTCAGAGCAGCACGAAACGCTCAGGACCACCCGAAAGACCTTCCGGGCGAGATGAGGCCGGTGAGCATCGTGAAACGCGAATACATCGCGATGAAGTTGGGATTGGCTTTCGGCCTCCTGGTTGCCATCTTGATCGGGATCGGGTTTCTGGGACTGAGCCAAATGGACCAAATCAATGCGAACCTTGAGGGCGTATTGGGGAGGCGGTGGGGCAAACTGCAATTGGCCCGCGAAGCTCTGGTCTACTCTAGCCGCAATAGTCGTCTCACCATGGAAGTGTTTTTTCTGAACGACAAGCAACTGATCGACCCCCTGCTGAACCAGAGGGCGGAGAACACGCAGAAGATCCTGCACTGGGCAACGGCATCGAGTTCGCCGAAAATGGCCTCCCCTTGCCGACTTCAGCTGGAGCACTACCTGGAAGCGCTTTCCCAGGACTCCTCACCCAACAAAATCATCCGGTAACCCCAGTGATAAGGAATTGCACGACCCGTTGCTGAGTTTTGGTGTCGAACCGGCTTCCCCCCGCCCGGATCGCCTCAATCGTGTGCCGGGCTCAACCCGGTCGTGCTTTGATGGATGAATCTTTTTCTGATTCGTATTCTTCGAGTACCTTCAAACACTTCGCTAACTTGATCTCCCGCACAGGTTCCCGCCGACAGATTTTCTCCAGCGTGTGCTGGTTGATTCCACGGCGCATGAATTCCCGCTTCGGAACGCTCGCAATCCGCGCCAATTGCTCGTGATCCGCAATGGCGTTCCCTTTGCGCCTGTATTGGATGGCTTTGAATTCCAGCAAACTCAAATCTTCGCCTTCTTCCCAGTGCCGGTCGGATTCCTTCCCGATGTAGATGGGTGGCCAGTTCGCAACGATGTGCGCCCGTTGCAGCAATCCTCGCGTATCAAACTCGCACGGCTTCCCGTCCGGCCCGAGGCTCTTGGCTTCAGGATGGTTCTGGTACGTCTGGCAATCGCTGCCCGGTGCATCGACTTCATTGTGGGTGAGGTGAAGGGCGGTTCAGATAACGTTAACTTCAACGTGCGCTTCCGTGATGACCCGGAGGCCATTCGCACGGTGCTCCAGCATTTCGGAGCCTTCCCCGACGGCGAGATTGACCGGGTTTGCAGCCGTGCCACACATTTTGGAGCCGCAGACGCTCCACCGATCCGCTTCCTTTCCGGAGCTGGATGTAGCACTCTGCGATGCAGCCAGCATGCAGAAAGGCAAGCTGCGGTTCGTTCCCTTCGCGGCCGAACAACACCGTCCAACTGGGCCTGTTCGGCCTTACGTGTTTGAGGACGACCTCCTTGGCTTCATTTGGCGTTGTTTTCGCCCCGAGCGGCGGCGACAGGAGTGCGACACGAAATATAACTACGAGCTGTGGGGGCCGCAGTACGTCAGGATGGCGAGGTACTTCAAGAACCCCTCACGCGCTGCACCCGGTACGATTCAAGACCTCTATCAGTTTATGCACGAAGCGACTTGAAGCCGGGGGCTGGGGCGACAATGAGCCGCTGCGGCCGAAGCTCAGTGTTTGCCAATGCCTGTTTCAACCAAGGAGCCAGCGATGGCGAGCCGTTATCGTGCGAAATTCGATTGGTTCGTGCTAAAAGCCTGTGTGGCTCTCGTTCATCGCACTCGCCTGCTTTTACTGCTTCCGGCATGAGTGGTTCATTGGCCTGGCGTTAATCGCAATGACAGTCCTTGTGGGAATGGTTGCGGCCTCTCTTCACGGAGGAAAGACAGCGGCGGAGCTGGCTGCGGGCTACCCGACACGGGGCGAAGCCTTCGCCAGCGATTCCGGCGAGCTGAGCCATGAGGATAGCGTCGCTATCGCAAAAGCTCTGTTGCGGCTCAGATGGATTCTTGGCATCGCGGCAGTGATCCTGGCGGCGCACTATGGTATGAAAATCTACTTTGCGATTCTCCTGGGCTTGCTGGTCGCGTTGGCTGGGGCCGCCGGAATCGGGATCGCGTTTTCGTTGCTGGCTGGCGCGACGCGCCAAAGGAGCTCATGACGGCACACCTGTTCAATGGCGCTTCGACGACACTACGTTCAGTTGTGGCAGCGTACCTGAAGAGTAGCCCGCTCGATCGCCGCCAGCAGCCGCTGAGCATTCCTTGGGGAGCGCAGCAAATGTGCGGTTTCCATCAGGCTCGTCAGTTCCTCGGCTGGAACCAGGGCTACGTCTTTGGCGCCACGGCGCCGGACAATGACGACCCCCTGATCGTTGGCAACCTGGTCCAGGACCGAAGCCAGCCGTTGCCGCAAGCGGGAGTATGTAGTTCCGACCGGATGCATTTATCTCCTGAATAAGAGCGTACAGCACTCCTGCACCTGATGCGACATACAATGTACGATATGAAAAAGACGTCAGCCGTCACTATCCGCCTGGAGCCAGCGCTGCAGAAGCTACTCGACAAGGTGTGCAAGCAGTCGGGGCGCACAAGAAGCGATATCCTCCGCGAGGCGCTCAAGCGCCAATTGGCGATCCTCCGTTTTGCAGGATCAGGTTGTCGTCCCCAAGCCCGCGAAGCCGCTTCCTTTTAATTTCTCCCGAAATGGCTTACTACTCGGTCTTTCTTGCAGCGGTCTCTTTCGCGAGTAGTCGCTGAGCCTGATGATCTCCCCTACCAGCTTCCTGGGCAGTCTGAGCCGGACTCTCTATAGCTTCTTGTAGCGCTGCTTGGGCAGCACTGCTTATCTGAACCGTGTCCGTGATGGTGCTGCTAGTGGACGGTGGTTGCGATGGGGCCGATTTCTGACTCGGGGTCGCGGGCTTTGCCACAGGCGGAGTTTGGATTGCGCTTGCGGCTGTCGGGACGGCTTGGGTTGCACTTGTTACAGGGCTGATCATCTTGGAGGTCCTTATTGCCTCTACAATCCTATCGGCTGGGACGAGAGAAAACTTTACAGTTTTCGTCGCCGACTGCATGGCCCCACGATTTCGGGCGTATCGTCGGCAAACCGGAAATCGACTCGCTCGCTGAGGCTTATCCGCCATGGCCGATGCCGCGCCGCTGGTGTAAATTGTCTGGTCCTCCCGGGACCGCGAATCCCCCGGCCTCGAAACTCATCTTTGCACGGAGAACGATGAAGCGTTTCCTCCTGGCGTGCTTGTGCGCTGCGCTGGTGGCGATCAGCGGACCGGGGCAGAGTCCTCCTGCGGCTTCCCGCGAACCCCGCACCCAAGCCGAGCTCGACAAGCTGTTCCTCGGGGTCCCTGATCCCAAAGTTGCCGAAGAAGACCTGCGTGTGCTCACCGCGGCGCCGCACATCGCCGGCTCTCCCGAAGACAAGAAGACCGCCGAGTTCGTAGCTCAGAAGTTCCGCGAAGCCGGCCTCGAGACCGAGATCGTCGAGTACAAAGTCTGGATGAACTATCCCTCAGAGATCAGCGTGGACGTGGTCGCCCCGCCCGGCGTCAAAATGCACGGGCCCAGCCGCGAGCACGTTAGCAGCGACCCCTACCAGGACGACCCGCGCATCGTCATGTCCTACAGCGGATTCTCGCCTTCCGGCGATGTCGAGGCAGAGGTGATTTACGCCAACTATGGCCGCCTGGAGGATTTCAAGCGCCTGGAGCAGATGAAGATCGATGTGCGGGGCAAGATCGTCATCGTGCGCTACGGGACCAACTATCGCGGGGTGAAGGCGTATCTGGCGCAGCAATTCGGCGCCGCCGGCCTGCTGATCTACTCCGACCCGCTCGAGGACGGATACTTCAAAGGCGATCCCTATCCCAAGGGGCCATGGCGTCCGGCGACCGGCGTGCAGCGCGGCTCGATCGGCTACAGTTTCAACATTCCTGGCGATCCCACCACGCCGGGGATCGCTTCCGTGCCCGGGCTGCCGCTCTCGCAGCGCACGCCGCCGCAGCGGGCCGAGATGCCGAAGGTGCCCACCACGCCGCTTTCCTGGGCCGACGCTGAGCCCATCCTGAGGCATCTGGCGGGACCGGAGTCGCCGCGCGATTGGCAAGGCGCCCTGCCGTTCACCTACCACCTCGGCGCCGGGCCGGTGCGGGTGCGCATGCACCTCAAGCAGGATTACGCCTACCGCAGCATTTGGGATGTGATTGGCCGTGTGCCCGGCAGTGTGTATCCCGACGAATGGGTGCTGGCCGGAAATCATCACGACGCGTGGGTGTACGGCGCGGTCGATCCCGGAAGCGGCACGGTGGCCATGCTGGAGGCCGTGCGCGGCATCGGACGGCTGCTCAAGGCAGGCTGGCGACCGAAGCGCACCCTGATCTTCGGCAGTTGGGACGCCGAGGAACACGGCCTGATGGGCTCCACCGAGTGGGCCGAGCAACACGCCGCGGAACTCGATCGCGCCGTGGCCTACCTGAACATGGATTCCGCGGTCTCGGGTCCGAACTTCGGCGCCTCCGCCGTCCCTAGCCTGAAGCAGTTCCTGCGCGACGTCGCCAAGGCCGTCCCCAGCCCGAAAGGCGGAACTCTGTACCAGGCTTGGCGCGTCGGCGGCCAAAACCCGCCGCAACCGGATGTCAGCGACTCCGGGCGCATGCCGGTAGTGCAGCTCAACACCGATGTTCCCGTGGGAGACCTGGGCAGCGGTTCCGACTACACCCCCTTCCTGCAACACCTGGGGATTCCCTCGACCGACATGGCGTCGAGCGGAAGCTACGGGGTCTATCACTCCGCCTTCGACGATTTCGCGTGGTTCAAGCGCTTTGCCGATCCCGATTTCACCTACGAGCAGGAGATGGCGCGGGTGTTCGGCCTCGCGGTGTTGCGCCTCGCCGACGGCGACGTGCTTCCCTACGACTACGAGAACTATGGCAAGGAGATCGCGGCCTACATCCGCACCGCACAAGGGAGGGCGGAGAAGACGTACAACAAGCCACCCTCGTTCGCCGCGGCGTTGGAAGCCGCGGAGCGCTTTGCCCGCGCTGGCGCCGCCATTACCCGGGAGCAGCCCAGGGATGCCTCCGAGTCCGCCGCGATGAACCGCGCCCTGCGGGAAGCCGAGCGCGCCCTGCTTCTGCCCAACGGCCTGCCCGGGCGTCCCTGGTTCCGGCACGCCATCTATGCCCCCGGCCGCTACACCGGATATGCCGCCGACGTGATTCCGGGGGTCAACGAGGCCATCGATGCCGGCGATCTCCAAGCCACCGAGCAGCAACTGGCGGCGCTGACCACCGTACTCGCCCGGGCCGCCAGTATCCTGGAGAGACATCGCTAGGGGGACGCGGGCAGAAATCTCGGCCATCCTGTCGGCGATTCCTTGCGTCTAAGGTACCAGTGCTCGGCTACCAGGGCTCGCGCCGTGTTGTCGTACTTCCAGGTCGAAGGTGAAAAGCATGCCTCTCGCGCGGATCATCACTCGTACCCCGCAAGACACGGCGGCTTCCGAGCCGGCGCAGCCGCAGAAAGCCAAGATCGCGGTCGTCTATGACATCGCCAGACGGCCGTTGGAGTTCCCCGGCGCAGAGTCGGGGCGCCGGCAAAAGCTCAACCGCGTGGGCAGCGCCTTGGCTGCGATGCTCAGCCGCGGGCTGCACGCCGTGCTTGCGGTGCGGCGCTGGCGCGCGCCGGTTTTGCCATCGGGCAAGGTGCTTGCGATCGCATCCGCTGCCGGCTTCCTGCTGCTGCTCGGCTTCGTCGCCTACGCCAACCGCCGTCCGGCATCGCCGCTTGCGCCCGGCGCTTTGCTGATGAACGGATCCGTGAAGCAAGCCGTGCCCTTCGACCCAGCCACCATTACGCCGTCCGCAGTGACGCCCAATCCCAGTCTGGTCCCACCTGCCAACACCGCGCCTGCGGTTCGACCGACAACTCCGAAGCCATCTGCTGCCCGGCGCAGCGCGGATCTGCATCGGCGCCCGTCGCGGGATGACTCGTCCACCGCAAAGCTGAAACAGCAATCGGACACGGAGTAAGCGCTACAACGGTCTGCCGGTGTAGTGCTCCGCGTGGTGCACGCTGGCGTGGTCTTCCAGCGATTCCAGGTGGGTGATCACTTCCGCAGGAATCTCGAAACCTTCGGGCAGACGTTCCTCGACCTGCGTGGCGATGCGATGCGCTTCGCCGACCGGCGTGCCGTGCGGGAACAGCAGGTGGACTTCCACCAGCAACCGGTTTCCAGTCGTGCGGAAGCGCACGCCGTGGTATTGCACAGCGAATCCCGCGCAGAGTTCGTCCAGCCTCTGCCGCAGCTTGCGCCCGACTTCGGGATCGGAGTAGTCGAGCAGGCCGGTGGCCGAGCGCCAGATCAGGTGCCCTCCCGACCACACGATGTTCAACGCCACGGCAATGGCGCACAGCGGATCGAAGGGCTTCCATCCCGTCAGCAGCACCAGGCAGAGGCCTCCCACTACGCCGAAGCTGGTCCAACTGTCGGTGAGCACGTGCTTGCCGTCGGCTTCCAGGATGAGCGAGTGGGTGCGGCGCCCGGTGCGCACCAAGTACCAGCCCAGTCCCGCGTTGATCACCGCCGCGGCCAGCACGAACAGCGTTCCCAGGCCCAAGTGTTCCAGGCGCAACCCCGCGAGCCATTTATGAATCGCCGCGTAGATTATGGCGATGGCGGCGAGCACGATCATCGCGCCTTCAAAGCCCGCCGAGAAGAACGTGATCCGCTCGTAGCCGTAGAGGAACTTGTTGTTGGCAGGACGCGAACTCAGCCACAGGCTGAAAGCCGCGAAGGAGACAGCAACCACATGGACGACCGACTCGGCGGCATCGGAGAAAATGGCGGACGAGCCGGTGAGCATGTATGCCGCCAGCTTTCCCACCATCATGACAACACCGAACACCAGTGACACACGTATGGCTAGGCGCTGGTCGCGGCGTTCGCGCTCGAGGCGGTCGGGAGCTTCCACCCTCGCATTGTAGAAGAGAAGGACGGGCGGGAAGCTGTGATTTATGGCACAGGGAAAAGAGCAGTCAGCCTTACCGCCTGACGACTGACTGCTTACTTGGTTGTAGGTGTAACCAGCTTCTCCGTGCTGGGCGCGAACTTCTCCACCAGTTGCGAGTAATCCTTCTTCTCCAGCCCATGGACCTGCCGGTTGTACTCGTCCACTTTAGCCGAGTAGTTCATAGAGCAGAACTTCGGCCCGCACATGGAGCAGAAGGCCGCGTGCTTGTAATAGTCGTCGGAGAGGGTCTCGTCGTGCATGGAGCGCGCCGTCTCGGGATCGAGTGAGAGCGCGAACTGCTTCTCCCAGTCGAAGGTGTAGCGGGCGTGGCTGATGGCGTCGTCGCGATCGCGAGCGCCGGTGCGGTGGCGGCCGATGTCGGCGGCGTGGGCGGCGATCTTGTAGGCGATGATGCCGTCCTTCACGTCTTTGTCATTCGGCAGTCCGAGGTGCTCCTTGGGCGTGACGTAGCAGAGCATGGCGGCGCCATACCAGCCGATCATGGCCGCGCCGATGGCCGAGGTGATGTGGTCGTAGCCGGGCGCGATGTCGGTAACCAAAGGGCCGAGGGTGTAGAACGGCGCCTCGTGGCAGTGCTTCACTTCCTCTTCCACCTGCTCCTTGATCTTGTCCAGCGGGATGTGGCCGGGGCCTTCGATCATCACCTGCACGTCGTGCTTCCACGCGATCTCGGTGAGTTCGCCCAGGGTACGGAGTTCGGCGAACTGGGCTTCGTCGCTGGCATCGGCCACGCAGCCCGGACGCAGGCCGTCACCAAGCGAGAACGACACGTCGTACTTCTTGAAGATCTTGACGATGTCCTCGAAGCGGTCATAGAGAAAGTTCTGCTTGCGGTGGTGGGCCATCCATTGCGCGAGAATCGCACCTCCGCGGCTGACAATCCCGGTGATGCGCTTCGACACCAGCGGCAGATACTGGATCAGGACCCCGGCGTGGATAGTCATGTAGTCCACGCCCTGCTGCGCCTGCTCCTCGATCACCTCGAGCATGATGTCCGCAGTGAGGTCTTCGATTTTCTTGACCCGCGAGATGCCCTCATAGATGGGCACAGTGCCGATGGGCACGGGCGAGTGGCGCAGGATGGCTTCGCGGATCTGCGGGATGTCGCCGCCGGTCGAGAGGTCCATCACCGTGTCAGCGCCGTAGTGGACGGAAGTGTGCAGCTTCTTCAGCTCCTCGTCGACGTCCGAGGTGACGGAGGAATTGCCGATGTTGGCATTGATCTTGCACAGCGAGGCCACGCCGATCGCCATCGGCTCCAGCTCGGGATGGTTGATGTTGGCGGGGATGATCATGCGCCCGCGCGCCACCTCGTCACGCACCAGTTCGGGCGCGAGCTTCTCGCGCTCGGCCACGTAGAGCATCTCTTCCGTGACCAGACCCTGGCGGCCATAGTGCATCTGCGAGAAGTTGCCGTCGCTGTTGTCCGCCTTGCGGCGCGCGATCCACTCAGCGCGCAGCTTGGGCGCGCCGTTGCCGTTACCAGAATGCTGATGGCCGTTTCCGCTCATGGTGAGAGTGTCCCCTGTTCTAAAACCCATTATTATACGCCGGGGAGACTCTTGCAGAGAGCAGCTTGCTGCGTCTTTGTCGAGCTGGGGATCTTTCAGGGTAGGAGACGTAAGACAGCTACGTCTCTCCCTGTTCCTCGGCGAAGTCGGCGAGCTGCAGCCGCAGGTTGCCTTCGTTGGTCGAGTAAGCCAAGCCAACCCTCAAGTCAATGACGCCCTCGCGAATAAGCCGCTCCATCTCGCCATCGAAATGCTGCATGCCGTCGTTGCCGCCATCGCGCATGGCGTCGAGCAGGGTCTTGCCTTCTCCTTCGCCCCGTTCGACGTAGTCGCGGGTTCGCAGCGTCGATTTAAGGATCTCAATCGCGGCGACGCGCCCGGCGCCGTCCTTGCGCGGGAGCAGCCGCTGGCTGATGAAATAGCGGAACGATGCCGCCAGCCGGCGTCGAACCGGCTGCTGGTCGCCCAGAGGGAAGGAGCCGACGATGCGCTCCACCGTCTTGGAAGCGTCGATGGTGTGGAGGGTGGAGAGCACCAGGTGGCCGGTCTCGGCCGCGGTCAGAGCGATCTCGATGGTTTCCCGGTCGCGCATCTCCCCCACCAGGATCACCTTGGGCGCTTGCCGAAGCGCAGCCCGCAACGCCAGCGCGAAACTGGGCGTGTCGCTGTGCAGTTCGCGCTGGTGGATGGTGGCTTTCTTGTGCTTGTGCAGGAACTCGATGGGATCTTCGATGGTGATGATGTGCTCGGCCCGGTCCTGGTTGATCTTGTCGATGATCGCCGCCAGGGTGGAGGATTTGCCCGACCCCGTGGGCCCGGTCACCAGCACGATCCCGTTGCGCAGTTCCGCGATCTTACCCAGTTGGAGCGGCAGGTTCAGCTCCGCGAAGGTCGGAACCCGGGGCGGGATCACGCGCATGACGATGGCGTAGGTGCCGCGCTGCTGGAAGACGTTCACCCGGAACCGTCCATGCTGTGGCAGGCCGTAGGAGAAGTCGCACGCGCCCTGCTCTTTCAGGGTCGCCAGCGCCTGCTTGTTTTGTCCCATCAGCTCGGTGGCAATGCGGGAGGTGTGGTCGGGCGTCAGCAGCGGCAGGCCCTCGAACTTGATCGCCACCAAATGGCCGTTCGATTCCACCTGCGGCGGCCGCCCTGGCGAAAAGATCAGGTCGCTGACCCCTTTGATGGCGTTCACCATGCCCGCCACCAGGCTGGCGGTCACGGTGGTCTTGGCGGGTTCGGCTACAGTAGCATTCCCGTTGTCCGGCACGCCGATGTTTTCCCCACTCAGATTCGCAACCCGCCCTATGGGCGAGAATAACAGGGATTCCCCGGCGTCTCATCGCCGCAGGTATCCATTTCGGCACGGGAGGACAGTGCCCGCCACGACCCCGGGGCCTCGTCTGGCTGCCGCTGCCCTGCCGTGTCGCTAGGAGCCGGGACCCGCCTTGACCGGGTCTGACGGCAGGATTAGAGTCTTATGAGCATGTCTGGGGTGAACAGCAAATACGTAAAGTTTGGCGTGGCCATTGGCATCATCATCCTGGGGCTGGCCTATTTGGCGTTCACCGGGGTGCAGCAGAGCAAGAGCTACTACGTCACCATCAAAGAGCTGCGCTCGATGGATTCCAGCGTCTATGCCAAGCGCCTGCGCGTGGCCGGCAACGTGGCCCCAGGCTCCATCAAGCGCCAGGGCTCGCACGTGGAGTTCACGCTCGTCGAGCAGGATCTGATGCTGCCCGTGGTCTATAACGGCTCCGAGGCGCCGCCCGACACCTTCGTGGACAACGCCCAGGCGCTGGCCGAGGGCAGCTACGGGCATGACGGCGTCTTCCACGCCAAGATGCTGCAGGCCAAGTGCGCCTCCAAGTACGCGCCCAAGGACCAGCAGCAGGGAACGCCCGCACCGGCGACACAGCGCACCGAGAATCGTCCGCCCAATTCGTCCTACTGAGGCTGCCGCACTGCCCAGCGAAGCCAAGCCGCTTCTCGCAGAACCCGCACCGCCCATCAGCCTGGAGAAAGTCAGCAAGATTTTCGGCCGCTTTGCCGCCTTGCGTGAGGTGACGGCCAGCTTCCAGCCAGGCCGTGTATACGCTATCTTCGGCGATAACGGCGCGGGGAAATCCACCCTGCTACGCGTGATCTGCGGGCTGGCCAGTGCTACCGCCGGCACGGTCCGCATCTTCGGCAAGCGCGAGCGCAGCGAGTTCACCGCGCGCTTGGGCTACATGGGCCATGCGCCGCTGCTCTATGACGAGATGACCGGGATGGAGAACCTGCGCTACTTCGCGGGACTCTATGGCATCGCCGAAAGCGCGCGCTGTGAGCAGGCCATTGCCGCGGTCGGCCTCGATCCGGCGCTCCCACGGCGTGTCGGCGATTATTCGCAGGGCATGCGGCAGCGGATGTCGCTGGCCCGGGCGGCGATCCACGATCCCGAAATTTTGTTGCTTGATGAACCGTTCTCCAACCTCGATCCCAGCTCGGCGCGCGCCATGGGACGGCTGGTGGCCGGGATGCGCGACCGCGGCAAGACTGTCCTCGTGGTCACGCACCAGGCCGCGCACTTGGCCGGGATCGCCGACGAGTCGCTGTGGATGTCAGTGGGGCGCGTCGCCGCCTGGGAGCAGGGGATCGGCGCGGCGGATCGCGCCACGACTTCGGCGGTGCTGTTATGAGTTCGCTTGCTGCCGTCACCGCTTCCAACCTGCGCAAGGACTTGCGCCTGGAGTGGCGTTCCAAGGACGCGGTGAACGCCATGCTGTTCTTCGCGCTGCTGGTGGTGGTGATCTTTAGTTTCGCCTTCGACCCCACCGCCGAGGAATCGCGGCAGATAGTAGGCGGGTTGGTGTGGGTGGCGTTTCTGTTCGCCGCCATCGTTGCCCTGAACCAGGCGTGGATGCGCGAGCTGCGCAACCAGGTGCTCGACGCCTACCGCGTTTCGCCCGCGCCCGCCAACGCGCTCTTCCTGGGCAAGGCGCTGGGGAATTTTCTCTTCATCAGCGTGGTAGAAGCGCTGCTGATGCCGCTGTTCGTGGTGTTCTACAACCTGCGTCCAGTGGGCCCGGCCTGGCAGCTCGTGCCGGTATTCCTGCTGGGGACGTGGGCGCTGGTCGTCGTGGGGACGTTTTTTGCCGCCATCTCGCTCCGCACGCGCAGCCGGGAGGTGATGCTGCCGCTGATCCTGTTTCCCGTCTCGATCCCGGCGCTGCTGGCCATGGTCGAGGCCACGACTATGATTCTGACCGGAACTGAGACGCCAAGGTTCTGGCTCACCCTGCTGCTGGTTTACGATGTAATCTTTACGACCGTCTGTCTGTTGCTTTTCGAAACGGTGTTACACGCGGAATGAAATTTAAGATTCTTGCCGGCATCACGTTCCTGCTGCTCTCCTACGCGCTCTACCAGGGCATGGTAGTAGCGCCGCGGGAAGCCACCATGGGCGACATCCAGCGCATCTTCTACTATCACGTGCCCTCGGCCTGGACTTCGTTCCTGTGCTTCTTCGCCAACTTTATCGCCTCGATCATCTACCTGGCGCGGCGCAATCTGAAAGCCGACGCCTTCGCGGTCTCGACCGCAGAGGTTGGGGTGGTGTTCTGCACCGTGGTGCTGGTGACCGGGCCGCTGTGGGCGCGGCCGGTGTGGGGCATCTGGTGGACCTGGGACGCGCGCCTGACGACTACGCTGGTGCTGTGGCTGATCTACGTCAGCTACCTGATGCTGCGGCGATACTCGACCGGCCAGGCCACTCCCACGCTGGCCGCCGCGCTCGCCATCTTCGGCTTCCTCGACGTGCCTATCGTCTATATGTCGATTCGCTGGTGGCGCACGCAGCACCCGCAGCCGGTGATCGCCGGCGGACAGGGTTCCGGGCTCGATCCACACATGTGGGCCGCGGTGCTGTGGAACTGGGCCGCGTTCATGGCGTTTGCCGCGCTGCTGATCTGGGTACGTTACCGGCTGGAGATCACGCGCCAGCAACTCGATGAGGCGCACGCGCTCAAGGCCGTCGGTCAGGCGGAAGGGAGTTTCACGCGATGATCCACAGCGTCACCAACCTCTATATCGCTTACGCCGTGACCTGGGTGATCCATATTGGATACCTGCTGTTCCTGGGCGCCAAAGCGAAGAAGTTGCGGCAGGAAGCCCGTGAACTCTCAACCGGCACGCGCCGCTGAGGCATGAAATCTGCCCTTCGCATCACGCTGCGCGTCATCGCGGTCGCCTGTCTGGTGTTTTTTCTGATCGGGCTGCTGTTCGCGGTCCCGCCGTTCCTCCAGCAGATGAAAGTGCTGCGTACCTGGCCGTCGGCGGATGCCCGGGTGGTTCACAGCGAGGTGGTGCCTCTCCACACTGATTCCGGTCAAATCCTCTATGACACGCGGCTCGTGCTGGCCTACCAGGTGGACGGCCGCCCCTATGTGAGCAGCGTCGGTTCGCCTCACCAGAGCACGAGTTACGAACGCAAGAAGAAGCAGGCGGAGCGCTTTCCCCCGGGCAGCCGTACTGAAGTGCGCTATAACCCCGACGACCCGACAGACGTACGCATACAGGCCGGCTTCAACGTCCACTTTTCGCCGTACCGGTTTTTATCTGCGGAGTGGCGGCGATCTTTGGCCTGCTGGCGCTGCTTTTCTTCCTCGTCAGCCGGCGCAGACGAGAGCGTGCGCTAACGCGGAATCCAGCTTAGGTATCCGATGCCCACGCGCATGTGATGGTGCCAAGCGTCGGGCACCGCTGCTGCCAGGCACATTCCCAGGATGGCTTGCGCGATAGCCAGCGTGTAGATGTTGCGATGACGGCGAAATAGCTCGCAGAGCACGAGCCCGGCGGCCAAAGTAGCAGGAACGAGCACCGGGTTGGGGGCATGAGCCAGGGCGAAGAGCGCGGCCGCGGCCCACACCGCTTTGCGGCTGCCCAGCAACCGCTCCAGACGCAGGAAGAAGAACGACTGCAGCATGAACTGCTGCTGGAAGGTCCAGATCAAATAGCCGGAGGCTGCCGCGATCAGCGTCCGCCGCAGCACGTAGGGATGCAGCGTGCCGGCAAGGTGCGCCCCGAAAAGCATGGCCGCGCCGGCCGCCACGGCCGCTCCCACGATCCATAGCGAGGCCAGGAATCCTGTTGCACCGACCCCCAGTTGCCGCAGCGAGGGCCGGTGATACATGGTGACGCCCAGGATCCACAAGATGAGGGCGACGGCCCAGGCCCAGCGGAGATCGCCTTCGCTCCAAAGCGCCAAAAGGAGGAAGCCATAGCCGACGGCCAGCTCCCAGAGCAGCCTGCGATCGCCGGCCGTGCGGGGCTCGACCGTGTCTGGAGAAGCAGGCAGTTTCGATACCTCTGCCGCGGATGGATTGAAGGCCGTACGCATGGTCCGATTTTTCTCCAGGGCTGCTGTACTTTAGGATGCCAAGGGAGAGTGCGAGGTCACTGAAGCTCGGCGCTGGCGGTGCGATTGGGTTCAGCGCGTGCGATTGAGTTTCGGAAGCCCCCACTGCTATCTTCCGGCAGAACCCAAGCCGCCGCAAGATACGCTTTCGTAACGATTCACAGCGTTAACCAACGTGCGATAGCCGCGAGCCAGTCGAGGATTGCGCTTATACCTTAGGCGGAGTGGTCCGCCGATGGCAAGGGTGATAGCAGCGAACTGAATGCGAGACATTTCGGAAGTAAGGCGCAACCTAGTTGTCGCGCTGGGAATCAAACAAAGTGCGATCTACGATCGAAAGAACCTCGAGGATGCTTTCCTGGCTCCCCGTCGTCGTTGGCTGGAGGGAACGGCCATGAAGAAATCCACCGCAGTGAAAATCTTTGGCGGAATTGTAACTCTGGCATTCACTTGCTTGCCGATCCCCGCGGCGGCGCAGCGCGGAGGGGGTGGA
>JBIOFT010000098.1:0-14144 GCA_044447375.1 Terriglobales bacterium
CTCTCGGCCGGGGTCTTCGAAATGCACTTCACGCATTTCCTGCTGGCTATTTTTTGCGGGCGGATGGTGCGGTTCCTCGTGCTCTCCGTCCTCACGTTGTTCTTCGGGCCGCACGTCGTGACCATTGCCGGGGTGCTCATCCACAAGCACCTGGCAATCACGCTGGGGAGCGCCGTGGTCGTGCTGCTGGTGATCTACGTGATCTATCGCTTGTGGCGCCAGCCGGTGGTGGAACTGGAGCACGAGCTGGAAAAACAAGGATAACCACGGCGGCGCGGAGAGACGGAGGGCAAAAAATCAAAAGGCACGCGCGGGGCGTGCCTTGCTCCGTCCGCCTTTGATCGCCTCAAGCCGCCCGGATCTGACCGGATGCCGGCTTTGCCACGCGGCGCTCGACCAGCGCGCCGATTCCAAACAGCGCGGCGGAAAACACCAGGTCGGCCAGCACCTGGTTGCGGAAGAAGGGAATCGCCGCCACGTACGCCGTCATCAGTCCGGCCAGCGTCTTCGGATACATGTGCCAGACCGCCCACACCGCGAGGTTGCTCACCAGGAAGAACGCGAGGGATGCCGCCAGCGAGCCGGCGGCCACGCGCAGCGGGCTCACCTGCCGGCCCAGCAGCGCACCTCCCAGCAGGATGACGCCCGCATACCACGCCCAGGTCACGAGGTGATCGGCGGTGAGCGGGTAGGCGTATGACACCTTGGTCAGGTAGACGTCAGCCGCAATCAGCGCCACCAGCGGGATCCACATGCGCTTCCGCGCCACGCGCGCTCCGAAGTAGAGCAGCGCCGCTCCCACGGGCGTGAACTGCACCCAGCCATCAGGATGCGGCAGGAACCTGCTAGCGATCGCCAGCAGCACGAACAAGTATGCGAGCATGTTCACCTCGACGTGTTGAATCTGGAATTTTCAACCCTATTGGCGTGCACGTCAAGCTTGCAGGAGAACAATCCACCACCGAGGCACGGAGACACGGAGAACATCAGAAAACCTCTGTGCCTCCGTGTCTCCGTGGTTAAATTACGCTGTGAAGATCTGCCACACCATTGCCGAGATGCGCGCCGCCTCGCGTGCCGCCCGCCAGGACGGCCGCCGGCTCGGCTTTGTGCCGACAATGGGCGCGCTGCATGCCGGGCACATCTCGTTGGTGCGCGCCGCGCGGCAGCAGTGTGATGTGGTGGCCGTCTCCATCTTCGTCAATCCTACCCAGTTCGGGCCCAAGGAAGATTTCTCCAAGTACCCCCGCACGTTCGAGCACGACCGGGAGCTGCTCGAGGCCGAAGGTGTCGCCATCCTCTTCGCTCCGGCGACGGAGGAGATGTATCCACCCGGCTCGACTACCTTTGTCACCGTCGAGGGCGTGAGCGAGAAGCTGTGTGGGCGCTCGCGTCCTGGACACTTCCGGGGCGTTTCTACCGTGGTGGCAAAGCTGTTCAACATCGTCGAGCCGGACCTGGCATTCTTCGGCCAGAAAGACGCGGCGCAGGCGGTCATCATCCGCCGCATGGTGCGCGACCTCGCTTTCGCTGTTGAGATCGTGGTCTGTCCCATCGTGCGCGAGCCCGACGGGCTGGCCCTCAGCTCGCGTAACGCTTACCTCGATCCGCGGCAGCGCAAGCAGGCGACTATCCTTCACCGCTCGCTGATGCGGGTGCAAGCCCTGGCCGAACGCGGCGAGAGCGATTCCGCCCGCCTGACGGCCGCCGCGCTCGACGTGTTCAAGGAAGAGCCCGAGGTGCGCCTGGACTATTTTGAGATCGTCGATCGCGAAACCCTCGACCCGATTGCTGACATATCACAGGGCGCGCTGGTGGCGGTGGCGGCGCTCGTCGGGAGCACGCGGTTGATCGATAACATCGTGCTGCCCGGAACTAGTCGCAAGTCCTAAGTCGTGAGTCGCGAGCAAGAAGGTACAAACCGGCCTCGCGGGGTAACGCAGGGGTAAACAGGCGCCGCTGGCACGATTCAAACCGAGATCCCTCGACTCGGGCTTCCCGCGCCGGGGAAAACGCGCGGGAGCCCTCCCTCGCTCGGGATGACAATCGGCTATAGCAAGGGTGAACTGCTCTAGGGCTCCGGCTGCGACGCCGGCTGCTCTTCTTCCTCCGGACGCATCAGGCCGAACTTCTTCATCTTGTAGCGCAGGGCGTCGCGGCTGATGTCGAGCAGCTTGGCGGCGTGGGTCTGGTTGCCGTTGGCCTGGCGCAGGGCCATCTCCACCAGAGCGCGCTCTACCTCCTCGAGCGAAGTGCCGCCGTCGGGGATGGAGAGCCGCGGCAGGCTGCGGCCATTGGGCAGAGCGCCGCTTGCAGCGACGCCAGGCGACATGTGCTCGAAGGCGGTGACGTGCGCGTGCTGCTGGGCGACGGAGAATGGCAGGTAGGCGGGACGCAAGACCGGCTCATCCTCCAGGATCATGGCGCGCTCGATGGCGTTCTTCAGCTCGCGCACGTTTCCCGGCCAGTCGTGGTTGAGCAGCAGCCGGCGGGTGTCGTCGGTGACCCCCCGAATCGACTTGCGGAACTTGCGGTTGTAGTGCTCGATGAAGAACTCCACCAGCGGGAGAATGTCTTCCTTGCGCTCGCGCAGCGGCGGGATGTAGATGCTGATGATGGCCAGCCGGTAAAACAGGTCCTGGCGGAAAGTGCTTTCCTGCACGGCGCGCTCCAGGTCGCGGTTGGAGGCGGCGATCACGCGCACGTCCGCCTGCATGTCCTTCACGCCGCCGACGCGGCGTATCACCTGGTCCTCGAGCACGCGCAACAGCTTGGCCTGCAGGAAGGGCGATAGCTCGCCGATCTCGTCGAGAAACAAGGTGCCGTGATCGGCGATCTCGAACAGGCCCTTCTTCATCGCCTTGGCGTCGGTGAAGGCGCCCTTCTCGTGGCCGAATAGCTCGGCTTCCATCAGGTTCTCTGGGATGGCCGAACAGTTGACGGCAACGAAAGCCTTCTCCTGGCGCGTGCTCTGATAGTGGATGGCTTTGGCGATCAGGTCCTTGCCGGTGCCGCTCTCGCCCTGGATCAGGATGGTGGAAGCCTCGCTGGCCGCCACCTTGCGCACGAAACCCATCAGGTCGGACATTTTCTTCGACACCGCAAGCACGTCGCGGTAGCCGACGCGCCGCTGCATCTCGCTGCGGAGCGATTCCACTTCGCTGCGCAGCCGTGTGGCTTCCAGCGCGTTCTGCGTGGTCACGTGGAGTTCGTCGAAATCGATGGGCTTGCCGATGAAGTCGAAGGCGCCAAGCTTGATGGCGGCCTTGACGTCGTCCAGTTGCGGGTCGGCGGTGATCATGATCACCGCGCGGGCGTTGCCGGCATCCTTCAGCCGCTGCAGCACTTCCAGGCCGCCGAGGTCGGGAAGGCGGACGTCGAGCAGAATGAGGTCGGGATTCGCGCTTTGCGCCATGCGCAACCCGGACGCGCCGTTGTCCGCTTCCAGAACGGAGAAACCCCACTCCTCGCATTTCTGGCGCAGCGACCAGCGCACCAGTTTCTCATCGTCGATGATGAGGACGGTCTCGTCTGCCATATGCCCTACTCTAAATCAGGACGCCTTCCGCGGGGCCGCGGCGTGGTGAAACGGCAACCACACCATGAATTGGCTTCCCTGCCCCGGAGTACTCGCGACCTGCACCCGCCCGCCGTGCGCCTCCACGATACGCGAAACCAGCGACAGCCCCAGACCCGTGCCTCGCTTCTTGGTGGTATAGAAAGGACGGAAGATGTTGGCCAGGTGTTCGGGAGGAATGCCGCGGCCGGTGTCGGAAATCGCCACCGTGGCAAAGCCATCCTCGGAGCCGACGCGCACGCGGATGTTGCCGGCATCGTCGATCGCCTGGATAGCGTTCAGCAGCAGGTTCAGCAGCACCTGCTGGATCTGCCCGGCGTCGTGTTCGACCGGCGGCAGTTCGTGCGCCCTCGACAGTTTGATCTCGATGGGCCGCGAGAGGGTCTGCTGCCGTGCCAGCGATACCGCGTGTTCCGTGGTGGAGTTCAGGTCGGTGGCGCGAAAATCAGGCGGCCTGGGACGGGCGGTTTCCAGCAGGTCGGAAAGGATGCGCTTGATCTGCAGGATCTCCTGCTGCACTTCGCCCAAGACCTCGCGCGCCGGGCTGGACTCGGGCAGGTCGCGGCCGATGATATCCATCACCCCGGCGATCCCGGCTAGCGGATTGCGGATTTCGTGCGCCAAGCCGGTAGCCAGCTCGCCCAGGGTCGCCAAGTGCTCGGCCCGCGACATCTGCGTGCGGTAGAGGCGCTGGATTTCTTCCCGGCTTTCCCGGAGCTGCCGGACCATTTCGTTGAAATCGCGTCCCAGGTCACCGATGTCGTCGTTGCGTGCGGCGAAGTTCACCGAGACGTTGAGGTCACCCTCGCGCACCTGCGCAATCTTCTCCTGCAGTTCCCGCAGTGGGTGCTGGAGCAGGAGCGACATGACCGCAACGATTACGGCGAAGATGACGACTGCACCGCCCACGGCGACCACGCGAACCTGGTGCCGGGCCGGTCCCTCCAGCGACAGGGTGACCAGCAGGAACACCAGCAGCCCGTTCACCAGCACTACCAGGACGGGCAGAACGGCCTTCAGTCGCCAGTTGACGCGCCAAGGCATGGGAAGATCCCCGCTGATTATCCCATTATGGGCGCGGCGCGGTGGGCTCCGGTGTGACCGCGGTCACAGCAGGTAGTGATTGCCGGCACACCTGGGGCGCTGAACAAAATAGGGCCGGTCGTCGACCGGCCCCGCGAATCTGCCGTTAGGCGTAGGCGTGCAGCCCGGGCAGGAGGTAGGTCACGCCGAAGAAAGTAAACATCACCACAGCGAATCCCAGCACCGCGAAATAGGCGGCGCGGCGCCCGCGCCAGCCGCGCGCGATGCGCATGTGCAGGTAGCCGGCATAGACCAGCCAGGTCACCAGCGCGGCGGTCTCCTTGGGATCCCAGCTCCAATAGGATCCCCAGGTCTGATTCGCCCAGTAGGCGCCGGCAGCGATCATCAGGGTCAGCAGCGGGAAGGCCACGCCGATGGTCTTGTAGGTAAGACGGTCGAGGGCGTCGGCCGCGGGGAGCATCTGCTGCAATCCTTCACGGCGCCAGCTCAGCATCAGGTAGAGCGCCGAAGCCAGCAGCCCGCTCAGTAAACCGGTCAGCAGGAAGGGACTGGTCACCAGGGCGGTCGGGAAGACGCCCTCGGCCATAGGTGAACCATATTGCCCGCCCCGGACCCGCATCACGAACGCCGCGGCGGCCAGCAATTGCAAGATCATGGCTATAACGAAGGCGCGGTTGGCCCAAGCATAGCCGCGGTCGTCGTGCTTCCAGTTCGCCCATGCGCACAAGGCGAGCGGGACCAGCAGGGCGGCGAGGACGATGGCGAACAACCATCCCAGATCAGGGATGACCACCATCAGCGGCATGCCGCGCTGGATCATGAGATCGCGGCCGGTCTCCGGGTTCTGCGCCACCACCGCCAGCCCGCCGCCCGCGAACCGGGTCAAGGCCCCGGCGTAGACCAGCGCAATCAGCGCGCTGGTATTGGCCAGGAAGCTCTCGGTGCGCATCTTGTCCTGGATGAGAAACATCATGGCGAGAGCAAAGCTGACGGCACAGGCCGCGTAGGAGAGCATCGCCAGGGTCACATGGATGTGCAGCCAGGTGGATTGCAGTGCGGGCACCAGCGGGTGCACGTCCGAAGGCAGCAACTGCATCAGCACCACGCCCACCACCGCTACCGGCATGGTGATGGTGCCGATCACCTTCACACCGTACTTGCGCTGCACGAACAAGGTCAGCGCGGCCACCGCCCAGATGAACGCCAGCAGCATCTCGTAGACGCTGGAAAAAGGCGCATGGCCGGCGGTGTACCAGCGGTGCGCGCCCGCCAGCGTGTTGCTCACGAACCCTGCCCAGGTCGCCAGCCAGGCGAAGCGCACGAAGCGCTCCGTTCCGGTCATGGCAAAACCGAAATGGAGCACGGTCGAAGCCGCGTAAAAGGTCAGTGCCGCGAACAGCAGGTTAGCCTCGTTGAAAAGGACCCCGGTTTTGACCGTCCCTAACAGCCCCATCAACAGCATGAAGACGGTGCCCAGCGCGACCAGGCCCAGCAGCAGATTGCCGCTGGGAGTCGCGGGAGCCGCGGAGCGTTGTTCCATCACTCGTACACGTGCCATTGCTTCCTCCGATGCTTACTTGACCACCATCATCTCAGCGCGCTCGAGTTTTGCGGCTGAGGCTTGTGACTTGAGATCCTGCTGGACTGCGTCCGCCAGATCGCGGAATCGCCGCTCGAAATCCTCGCGGTTCTTGCTGGCCGACGCTCCCAGCCAGAGCACCAGCCGTCCCTGGCCATCGTCCACCGGCAGCGCCCACAAGCGCAGGTGAACAAAATAAAACACCAGCGCCAGAGCCGCTCCCATCAGGACGACCCCCGCCCACACCGCCCACTGCCCCGGTTCGTGCGAGACCTCGAGGCCGGTGAAGTAGCCCATCCTCAGGTCCGCGACGCGGAAATCGAATCCGGTGTTGTTGCCGTGAGCGAATTCCGGAAACTTGGGGAAGAGCCAGATCTTATTCTCCCCCGCCCGCCTCGACTGTACGCTGATCTGCACGGCAGGATTGAGCGGCTGGTCGGACCGGCTTTCAATATGGTTCTCCACCACCACGAAATCGGGGATGAACTGGGCGATGCGGACCGTGGCATCCTGATCGAGCGCAACTCCCTCGTCGAGTTTCAGCCAGAACTCCTGTTTCGGACTGCCGTCCTTGGGGGTGGCCAGCAGCTTCACGCCGGCGACCTCGCCGGTCGCGCCGTAGCTGGCCTGGTAGAAACGCAGGCCCTGATAGGTAAGGGGATCGTTGACCACAATCTCTTTGCTCCGGATTTCGCGCCCGTTCTCCAGCACGGTCAGGCGTGACCACCAGCGCTTGGGTGTGCCGTCGGCATAATTCTCCTGGCCAGCCCCATCACAACGGATGGCGAAGGGCAGCGCCTTGTGGGTGCCGTCGCGCAATTCGAGCTGGTTGGTGCTCTCATTCTGGCCCAGCGCGATGAACCCCTTGTAACCCCAGACGGCATCGATGATGCCGCCGGCGAGGATCAGCAGCAGGCTGGCGTGCACAACGAAGGGCGCCATGCGCGCGATGCGGAAGCGCTCCGCGTAAAGCGAAACCGAGCCGCGGTCGTCGCTGACATATTGTGGCTTCCAGCCGGCGCGGCGGAACGCGAGTTCCACCTTCTCCATGTCCACCCGCGGGCCCCGCAACGGGATCGCCTGCTTCATCGCCAGCGAAGTAAAAAAATGAGGTTCCGCCCGGCGCGCCGGATGTGAGAAATAACGCCATGCGGCGGGAAACCGCCCGATCGAAGCGACCACGATGTTGGCGCTCAGCAGCGACAGCAGCAGCACGAACCACCAACTGTGAAAGACGTCGGTGAGGCGCAGCGCATCGAGCAAGCGTAAAGTCTCGGGCGAATAAGCCTGGTGCAGCTTGTCGGGTTCGGTGATGGGCCGCTGCAGAATCAGCGTCCCTGCCAGTACGGCGAGGCCGGAAAGAATCAGTAAGATGATGCCGGTACGAACGGAACCCAACACCTGCCAGAGCTGACGCCGGGTGGAACGAGCCTGAGCAGCCATAGAACCTCCCGTTGGGGATAGTGCAGTTGAATATCCAGAACACCCCCGGGGTGACGGTCTTGAGATTACAGAGGGTTAGCGGGGGGAATAAGTGACGGCCGTCACTCTAGGGTGTGTCATATCACACAGCTCTGTGCTTTAGCCCCCGGTCGCAACTCCCTGCCTGCGGGAGCGGGTGGGCTCCCAAAACGCTCAGCCGGTCTCAAGATTCTCTCAATAGGCGCTACGCGATAGCCGGCCAATGACGTTCGTAACTTGGGGTCGAAGTGCAACGGGAATACCATTATCGGCGAGAGAGGCGTAGATGGGAAAGCGTACACAACCGCGCGCCCAACGCGTGCTGACGGTGCGCATACTGGGCATGGACGCCAACGGCCGTCCAATCCTTCAAACTGCGTGGACGGTGAACATCAGCCGCAACGGTCTGGTGATCGCGGGCGTCCGCTCCAGCGTGAATCTCGGCGAGGTGGTGTCCTTGCAGTACAAGGACCGGAAGGTCCGTTACCGGGTGGTTTGGACGGGAGAAACCGGGAGCGGGCAGGCCGGCCAACTCGGGCTGGAACAACTCAACCCTCAGGATGATCTGTGGCAACTGGACTTGCCGCCGGAAACGGATAGCGACCCCCAGGAGCGCGGCGCGGACCGCAGGCAGCAGCGCCGCTTCGAAGCTTCCTTGCCGGTGGAAGTGAAGTCCACGCAGGGTGCGCCGATCCGCGCCGAAATGTCCGACATCAGCCTTAGCGGATGCTACGTCAACACCTTATTCCCGGCGGCGATCGACTCGTTCGTGCACATTGTGTTCTGGGTTGGAGATCAGAAGCTATCCGTGAAAGGCAGGGTGCGTACCTGCGTTCTTGGCGTCGGTTGTGGCATCGAATTCATTGATGTGTCGGCGGA
Source organism: Terriglobales bacterium (assembly GCA_044447375.1). Taxonomy (GTDB): domain Bacteria; phylum Acidobacteriota; class Terriglobia; order Terriglobales; family Acidobacteriaceae; genus JAHFUA01. Next base: position 8,541 of record JBIOFT010000098.1, read on the forward strand.
AGCAAAAAAACTGCTGGCCCAGTATTTCGCTAGCGGTTGCCGGCCGGCATCCGATCGGCGCGAAGGCGGCACCGGCACGACTACAGAAGCTGAGATCACCGTAACTCAAGCTCCATCGCGCACCAATCGCTAGACCAGTCTCGCAATTGCTATATCCCAGGAACGCTTGGTTGCCGCCAGGGTGTTGTCAATAAATCCGTGGCCTTTCGGTTCTCCGCGCCGCCGCTGCCCGAGGTGGGAACGGGTTTATTGGAAGCGGCCCTCTCCTGCAGGTACCATCAGTCGATGAATCCTTGAAGGGAACACTATGCCGTATTACGCGCTGTTCTACGATGTTGTGAACGACTATGTTGCGCGCCGCGGGGCGTACCGCGAGGAGCACCTGCGTCTGGGCCGTGCCGCCCAGGCTCGCGGCGAACTTGTGCTCGGCGGCGCGCTGGGCGACCCTGTGGACGGGGCACTGCTGGTATTTCGAGTGGCTGATCGCGCCACCGTCGAAGCGTTTGCGAAAGCGGACCCCTACGTAGTGAACGGTCTGGTTGTCCGCTGGCAGATCAGGCCCTGGACTGTGGTTATTGGAAACGAGTAGCCCATGATCTGTCGAATGTGGCGCGGATGGACTGCGTCTGCCAACGCAGACGCCTACGAGGGATACCTCAAGGATGAGTTGTTCCCGCGTCTTCAAGCGGACCTTACGAACCAGGGCTACCGAGGCTACCACCTGTTGCGGCTTGAAACGGGCACGGAAACGGAGTTCGTGACGCTGGTGTGGTTTGAATCGCTTCTGTCCGTTCAGTCTTTTGCGGGCGCGAACTATGAGATCCCAGTGATCTCGGAGAAAGCACGACGCTTGTTGGTGCGATACCAAGAGCGCTGTGAACACTACGAACTGAGCAGCTTCTATTGGCCAGCTCCGGCGATCTAAGTCTTGCGCAGTCGCCGGTGGTGCAAACGGATACTGGGACTACTGCTGCTGTTGTTGCGGCTGCTGAGGCCGCTCTGGGATGGATTCTTCGACCGGCTGGGCGACGGTTTCCTGCAACCGCTCGTGGCCTTCGTCGTCCACCACTGGGCGTACGCGCACATCCACCGAGAGCCGCTGCCCGGCATGCCCCTTGTACACGCCCCGCACGGGGGGCACGTCGCCGTAATCCCGGCCGTAAGCGACACGGACGTGGCGCAGCCCGACCGCCTTTCCCAGCGTCGGATCGAAGCCGACCCAGCCAGTGCCCGGCACGAAAACATCCGTCCAGGCATGGGAGGCCTGTCCGCCGACCACTTCCTCCAGGTTGCTGGCCCCGCCGTCCTGAGGCTGGGGCACGATATATCCGGAGACGTAACGTGCGGGCAGGCCGCGCATCCGAACCACGGCCAGCAGCAAGTGCGCGAAATCCTGGCACACCCCGGCGCCCAGGGTGAGCGAATCCTCCACCGAAGAGTGGACGTGGGTGGCGCCTTTGACGTAGCGAAATCTCTGGTGGATCAAGTCCGAGGCTGCCTGCGCGAATCCGAGGACCGTGCCTTGGCTGGCCTGGCTTGCAGCCTGGACCAGTTCCTCGAGCCGAGGCAGGTGGGGCACATAGGTGGTGGCGGCGATGAAGTCGAAATGCTCATCACAAAGTTCCTTCCCCTGCGCGTCGAATTCGCCCAGGGTCATGGAAGCTGCGCCATTGGCGCGGGCTTCGTGCGCCAGCACCACGGACTCCGACTGCACCGTCAGCCGATGGTGCTCCTGGAAAATATTGAACTGGTGCACCCAGTTACCGAAGGCGTCGTGATACGCGGTCACATGGGAGTTGGGCGAGGTGACCAGCCGGAAGGAAAGGCAGCTCTGCTTGTCGTCGTGCATGGGCCGGAGGCGTACCTCGTTGTAGCTCTCGGAAACCGGCCCGTCATACTGAAACTCCGTAACATGCGTCAGGTGATACCGGTTCATGCCACCACCGCGTAGTAGAAGTAAGTCCTGGCGATATCGTGGCCGATCAGGCGGAGATTCCGCAAGAGATCGCTCAGGTACGGGTGCAAGCCGCGCGCGAAGATTTCTTCGATGGTGTTGTAGCGCAATCCCTCCAGGACTCTGCCGGTGAGGCGCTCGGCCTCGTTGGCGTAGCCACCGGGACCGGTGCCGCTGATGGCGCGCAGGCCGGCCTGTACTTCCGCGGCGGTGAAACGGATGGAACGCGGATGCCGCGGGTGCAGGATCAACATCTCCGCCACCTTCTCCGGCCGAATGGGCGAGTGATACTGGCGGTGATAGGCTTCGTAGGCGCCCACTGATTTCAATACCGCCATCCACTGGTGGTTGTCGGGCGTGTCGGCCACGGAAAGGCCCTCCAGCAGGTTGTGATACTGCACGTCCACCAAGCGGGTGGTGGCCTCGGCCCGCTCCAGCGACCAGCCGATCCGCAGGAACTCCCAGCCCTCATCGTGCGGCAGCGTGGCATCGGTGACACCATGAAAGCGATGGCAGGCAAACTTGACGGCATCGCAGAAACGGTGCGGACCGGCGGCAATCTCGTCGGCCGCATCGAAGCGGCTCACCATGTGATACAGGCCGTTGATGTCTTCCCACATCTCGCGTGAGATGCGCTCGCGGATGGTGCGCGCGTTCTCGCGGGCCCGGGCCACGCACTGCGCGATGGAACTGGGGTTATCGGCGCGAAAGGCCAGGAAGTCGAAAACCGTGTAAGCATTGGCTTCCGTGTAGAGCTGCTGGAAGGGCCTCTCTTCACCCGCCATCGCCACCAGCGGTTCCCAGCGCAGACGATACTGCGGGTCGGACTGCTCGAGCATCATGTGATAGTTCACATCGAGGATGCGCGCCGTGTCCTCGGCACGCTCGATGTAGCGCGCCATCCAGAACAGGGAATCGGCGATGCGGGACAGCATCTCGGCCATCTCAGGCTTCTCCGTGCAGCACCCAGGTGTCCTTGCTGCCGCCGCCCTGCGAGGAGTTGACCACCAGTGAACCCGGCGTCAAGGCGACGCGGGTCAGCCCGCCCGGCACGATGGTCACCTTCTCGCCGTCATAGAGGCAGTAAGGACGTAGATCCACGTGGCAGCCGATGATGCGGCGGGTGCCCGCATGATAGGAAGGCACGCGCGAAAGCGCGACCACCGGCTGGGCGATGTAGTTGCGAGGATTGGCCTTGATCCGCTCCCGGAACTCCCCTATGGCCGCCCGGTCCGAGGCCGGCCCGATCAGCATGCCGTAGCCGCCGGACTCGCCCACCGCCTTCACCACCAACTCCGGCAGATGGTCAAGCATGTACGCGAGGTCGCGGAGGCCGAGATAGGTATCGACGTTGCGCAGGATCGCATCCTGGCCGAGGTAGTAGCGGATGAACACCGGCACATAGCTGTAGATCGCCTTGTCGTCGGCGACGCCGTTGCCCACCGCATTCACCAAGGCGATGTTGCCGGCACGGTACGCGCCCATCAGGCCGGGCACGCCCAGCAGCGAGTCCGAGCGGAAGGTCAGCGGGTCAAGGAACTCGTCGTCGATGCGCCGGTACATCACGTCGACCCGTTTCAGCCCGCGGATGGTCTTCATAAAGACCACGCCCGTGTCCACGATGAGGTCGCGGCCTTCCACCAGTTCGATCCCCATCTCTTGCGCCAAAAAGCTGTGCTCGAAGTAGGCGCTGTTGTGAATGCCCGGCGAGAGCAGCACCATCTGCGGCGGGTCGCCGCCGCGGGGCGAGAGGCTGCGGAGAATCTTGCAGAGCTCGGCCGGATAGTGATTGACGGGCAACACGTCGCAAGCCTGGAACGCGTCCGGGAAGGTGCGCGTCATCACCAGGCGGTTTTCCAGCACATAGGAAACGCCGCTGGGGGTGCGAACATTGTCTTCCAGCACCACCATCTCGCCGGTCTTGGAGTCGCGCACCAGGTCGATGCCGGAGATGTGGGTGTGAATGCCGCGCGGAACTTCAATCCCCATCATCTCGCGCCGGAAATGCTGGCAGGAATAGACCAGCTCGCGCGGAATCTGGCGGTCCTTGAGGATGCGCTGCTTGCCGTAGATGTCCTGCAGGAAAAGGTTCAGCGCCACTATCCGCTGCGACAGCCCGCGCTCGATGCGGTCCCATTCCGAACGCGGCAGGATGCGGGGAATCAGGTCGAAGGGGAACAATCGCTCGGTGCCTCTGCCGTCGCTATAGACGGTGAAGGTAATCCCTTGCATCAGAAAGGCCAGATCGGCCAACTGCCGGCGTTCCTCGAACTGCGCCGGAGCCATGGCGGCCAGCTTCTGGAACATTTTGGCATAGTAGGAGCGCGGCTGGCCGGGAGCGCAGAACATCTCGTCGTAATACGACCCCGGGTCGTAGCCCTCGAAAAGAGCTCGATGAAATACCTCCTGGGAAGCCGCCGACATAGCGACGTACTATAGCAGGCAAGCCGGTCGTGGGACCCACGGAAGAATCTATGGGAGCTATACGTTGAGCCGCTTTCCGTCTCAGTCGGAGCGAACAGGCACGTCAACGGGACAAGCGGCCTGTTCTTCGAAAGACGTGGCCTCTCGGATCGCGACAATGCGTGAGGTGATGATCGGCGCCCGATACTCAGGGTGCTGGAACTCCAGGTGCATGCTGCGGCCAATAAAGCGGATCTTCAGCATCGAGCCACCCCAGTTCGAGCCCAGGATTCTGACCCGCGACGGCTGGGGACAATATTTCGGATGACCTGAAATCAGCACCCAACCGTCACCGCAGTTGACGACCGTGTACCAGCGGTGCTGCGTTTGGACCTCCAACCGGCTGCCCTGGGCGAGGTCTTCCAGATGCACACCGCCTTCGATCTCCGATTGCGCGAGGTTGTGGTTGATTTCGTCGCACAGGTTGGGATGCGGCCTGAAGAGATGCGGGATGGTTGATGCGATCGAGATACCGCCCCCACAACGAATAGCCTGCACCACGGACTGCCTAGCGCGCATGTTAGCCGAGCTAGTGGACGGGGTCAACCGCGTGTTCGGGAGAAGGACGTTAGGCAGTACCGGGCAATCTGCCACTTTGCCATTATGAGGCCGGAATCAACGGTGGGGCGCCAGTTCCTCGGACAGGAGTTGCAAAACATTGCACACTTCTTGCGCAAGATCCCGACCGACCGCTAATAAGAACCATGGAATCAACGCGTTACGTCTGGATTACTTTGGTAATCAGAATGCCACGGGCATGGCCTGCTTTGCAAAAGTAGGAGAACGGTATGAGGAACATTTTCAAAGCCGTCCGGGTGCTGATCTTCGGTGGCTGCCGCCACAAGAAGATGGGCTGGCCGATTTGGCTTGAAGGACACTCATACCGAGTTTGTCTTGGTTGCGGCATCAAGCGGCTATTCGATGAACAGACCCTCCGCGGGTACGGCCCCTACAGCTACCACATCAATGACATCCTTGGGCGAGAGGGAGCAACGCAAACCCTTGACCATCATCGCCAGGTAGCCTAGTCCGCCCAACTGTACCGAGGGTGAGTCCTGGGGGGGGAACCCTAATTGACAGGGTACAGACCGGGGGCATCCCTGACAGAACAGACCGGGAGCATTCCTGACACTCTTGCTGGCAAGCGAAGGCATGTAGAAGGACGGCATGCCTTGGAGAGCGAGCAG
>JBIOFT010000099.1:0-14009 GCA_044447375.1 Terriglobales bacterium
CCATGAAGGAGTTGCTCGAAGCGGGCGTCCACTTCGGGCACCAGACCAAGCGCTGGAACCCCAAGATGAAGGAATTCATCTTTGGCGAGCGCAATGGGATCTACATCATCGACCTGCAGAAAACGCTCAAGATGTTCAAGGAAGCGAGCAAATTCGTGCAGGACTCCGCCGCTGCGGGCAAGCTTATCCTGTTTGTCGGCACCAAGCGGCAGGCCCAGGACGCCATCGCCGAAGAAGCGCAGCGCTGCGGCATGTTCTACGTCAACCAGCGCTGGCTGGGCGGGCTGCTCACCAACTGGGTCACGGTGCAGAAATCGGTGAAGCGGCTGAAAGAGCTCGACGAGATGGCCGTGGACGGCCGCTACGAGCTGCTGCCCAAAAAAGAGGTCATCAAGCTGGAGCGCGAGCGCAAGCACCTGCAGGCCAACCTGGCCGGCATCAAGAACATGAATCGCCTGCCCGACCTGATCTTCGTCATCGACTCCAACAAGGAGCAGATCGCAGTGCGCGAGGCGCGCAAACTCGGAATCCCGGTGGTCGCCGTGGTCGATACCAACTGCGATCCCAGCGAAGTGGATTACGTGATCCCTGGCAACGACGACGCCCTGCGCGCCATCCGCCTGTTCGCCTCCAAGGTCGCCGATTCGGTGGCCGAGGGCGTGCAAGCCGCCACCGACAAGCAGACGGTGGAGATCTCCGCGGCCGCCGCCCAGAGTGAAGCCGAACCGGAAGCCGCTCCCGCCGAAACCGCTGTGGGCGCGGCGGACGCCACCGCCGCGGGCGAAGGCGGCGAAACCGTGAGCATGGACGAGGTCCTTGGCGCCGGAGCCCGCAAGCGTCCCGCCAAAGAGGACACCGAAGCAGTCCCGCAGGTTGAAAGCCAGACGTTCTGACCGGCTGAATCGCCCGCACGAGCTGCTGCATCGAATTCGTATGACCCGCGCCGCGAGCTGCGGGTCTATTCGTGTAGGACCAGTTCTGCAATAATCTAGGAAAGGCCGTATCAAGCAATCATGGGTACAACGACTGTGAACATCTCTGCCACACAAGTGAAGGAGCTCCGCGAGAAGACCGGCGCTCCCATGATGGACTGCAAGCAGGCTCTCACCGAGGCCAAGGGCGATCTGGAGCAGGCCATCGTCGTCCTGCGCAAAAAAGGCGTCGCGACGGCGGCGAAGAAGGCTACGCGCGTGACCACCGAAGGCTCTGTCGCCCAATACATCCACGCCGGCGGCAAGATCGGCGTGCTGGTCGAGGTCAACTGCGAGAGCGATTTCGTCGCCCGTACTCACGACTTCAAAGAGTTGGTGCACGATATCGCCATGCACATCGCGGCCAGCGATCCCAAATTCGTCCGCAAGGAAGACGTCACGCCCGAAGCCTACGAGCGCGAGAAGGACATCTACCGCGCCCAGGCTAAGGCCACCGGCAAGCCCGAGCACGTCGCCGAGAAGATCGTCGAGGGCAAGATGGGCAAGTTCTACGAGGAGGTCTGCCTTTACGACCAGCCCTTCATCAAGGACCAGACCATCAGCGTCTCGCAGTTGATCGCCTCCAAGATCGGCAAGCTGGGCGAGAACATCTCGGTGCGGCGTTTTGCCCGCTTCAAGGTCGGCGACCAGGGCGAGACCATCGCATTGAGCAAACCGGGTGGCCCCGGCGACGAACCGAGCCCTGTTGCCACCAAGTAGGGCGGTGCGCCTCTGACTGCTGGGTGCTGACTGCCGAGTGCTACACTGGCAACTGACAACTGGCCACTGACAACTGCTGTTTTGCCTCTCGCTTTCAAACGCGTCCTGCTGAAACTCTCCGGTGAGGCCCTCGCTGCCGGGCAGGGCTTCGGCGTGGACGTGACCCGTATCCACGAGGTTGCCGCCGAGCTGCAGGACGTCCATTCCCTTGGCGTCGAGATGGCCATCGTGGTGGGCGGCGGCAACTTTTTCCGCGGCGTCGCCGAGCAGGCCCGCGACATGGACCGCGTCGCCGCCGACCACATGGGCATGCTGGCCACGGTCATCAACGCCATCGCCCTCCAGGACGCGCTCGAAAAGCGTTCCGTCTTCACCCGCGTCATGACGGCGATTGAGATGAACCAGGTCGCGGAGCCCTTCATCCGCCGCCGCGCCATCCGCCACCTGGAGAAGGGCCGCATCGTCATCTTCGCCGCCGGCACCGGCAGCCCGTACTTCTCCACCGACACCGCCGCCTCGCTGCGCGCCATGGAGATCAAGGCCGATGCCATCCTGAAAGCCACCAAGGTGGACGGTGTGTATGACGCCGATCCCGTGCTGGTCAAGGACGCCAAGATGTTCGACCGCATCTCCTACATGGACGTCCTCCAGCAGGGGCTCAAGGTGATGGATTCCACCGCCATCAGCCTGTGCAAGGACAACAACCTGCCGATCGTGGTCTTCAACCTGAACCGGCCCGGCAACATCCGGCGAGTCGTGACCGGCGAAAAAATTGGTTCGCTAGTCACCGCCTGACGCGGCTGTTCTCCTGCCTCCTGCTCCCTGCCTCCTGCTTCCCTACTTGCTATAATTCCCGGTTCTCGATCCCTGGCCGCTGGCGCTTGCCTGTGGCCACTTTGACCAGGCGGACTCGATGCCCCAACCCAGCATGGCGAGCAATCCCGCACTCAAGGAAACCTTCGCGCAGCTCCGCACGCGGATGGAGAAGGCGGTGGAAGACTTCCGCAAAGAACTGGCCGCCATCCGCACCGGCCGCGCCTCGGTGCACATGCTCGATTCCGTGAATGTGGACTACTACGGCACCTCGATGCCCCTCAACCAGATTGCGCAGGTGCACGCACCCGAAGCCCAGCTCATCACCGTGCAGCCCTTCGATCCCAGCTCGCTGGGCGCCATCGAGAAGGCCATCCGCTCCGCCGACCTGGGCCTGAATCCCATGAACGACGGCAAGCTCATCCGCGTGCCGGTGCCGCCGCTGACCGAAGAGCGCCGCCGCGACCTGGTCAAGCGCCTGCACAAGGTGCTGGAGGACCATCGCACCGCCATCCGCAACATCCGCCGCGACGGCAACGAGCTCATCAAGAAAACGCTCAAGGACAAAAAGATCACCGAGGACGACGAGCGCCGCTCCTACGACGAGATCCAGAAGCTCACCGACGACGAAATCAAGAAAATGGAAGATATGGGCAAGGCCAAGGAGAAAGAAATCCTGGAGATAAAATGACCGCGCTTTCCGCGGCCCTTCGGCGCTTCGCTTCGCTCTGCTGCTCAGGGCAGGCTAAGAGCTGAGCCGCGGGCGGTCATCCCGAGCGCAGCGAGGGATCTCCTCTCAATGTCCCTTCTCTTCGCTCGGGGCCGCTTCGCCTTCCTGATCGCTGGCTTTCTCCTCCGCCATTTGCAACTGCAAAGACTTGTTGAGGTACGGATAATCCAATTCCGCGGGAGCATCGAGGACGATCCGCCGCCGCGGCGGTTCGGTTTGGACGCGGGGCAGGTTGGAGGCCGCGATCTGCAGGCCGTAGAGCGCGAGGGCGGCGCGCTTGGTGTCGAGGCGTCCCCCTAGCATGCCGTGGATGATCTGCAGCACTCCTGCCTGGATGGCATTGCCATCCTCCAGAATGGGCACGAGCTCGATCCGCGGCACCCGGCTCATGAAATGGAAATAGCAGAGGCGACGAGTGCGCAGCGCGGGCGAGCCGCAGCGCACTCCGTTGACTTTAACGTGTTCGCATTGGGCTGGTTTTGTCATAGTGTTTGCAAAAACGTTACCCCTACCCCCGGGGGGCCTCCCGAGTAGAATCACAGACTTGCGGCATATCCCTCCCCGGGGCCCATGAAATCAAAGGACTTGCAGGGAAAATCTTGAGCCCGTAGGAGTTAGTTGATCCAGGTCCGTGGTCCTTTCTTCTCGCTTCGCGGTTCTTCTCTGTTTTCCCTTGCCGCAGGTTGGGTGTTAGAAGAGCGTGCGCGTTCGCGGCGCTCGGCCGCGAAGTTCTTCAGATTGGCGCGGCTGATCTGCAGGGCGTAGAGCATGAGGCGGCATGCCTTGTAGTCAGGGGCCCGGCCTTCCAGAAGCCGCATCACCTGCATGAGGGCAAACTGCAGGGCGATGGCCTCCCCGTTGGGGGCCGGCGAGCGATCCAATTCTTCGAGCTCGACAACGGCCTGGTGAAGCCGGCAAAAACGCTTTCCGCGCAGCGCGGGCGAGCCGCAGCGCGCGCCACTCAGCCGGACGTGCTGGCAGCGCGGCGCTTCGTCGGCGTAAGCAATGGGTTCGGAATCCTGATGGTGTGGCGACATTTTTTCTCCCGTGGTCAAATCAGCGACTTGCGAAGCCCGGCCCCATGAGATCGCATGATCTGCAGGACTTTGAGGCAAAATCTCGTGAGGCAGGACTTAGCAGCTTGAGAATGCACTGCTCGACACAATATCGATGGCTGGAAGGGCGAGTCAAGTAATTTGTTAATAATCTTTAGTAACAAATATCTTTTTGAAATATGTCAGGACTGGACGGGTGCCCGGGTAAACGTCGGTGCCACACACAAGGGCAGCTTGTCTGGGATGGGTTTCCTGATCTCCCAGTTCAACCCGGGAGGTTGTGCTACACACTCGGAGCGATCATACTGCCAGACGAGCAGGAGAGGCTCGGCGTGGGGCGCCCATGGTTTCTTGTGAGCGAAGTCCGCCTGGCCACCCGCCCTCTTTGGGCTTCTCGCGAGCGTCTTAACTTGATCGACTCGCAAGGCGGTAGTTGACGCCGGACTCAACCCTGACGACTAGCGGCTTTGCAATGCTAGAATTCTACGGCAGGACCGCCGAGTATAATGGCAGCGATGGGCATTCCAACTTGGTTCTACCACATCGAGCCAATTGTTTCGGGCGTACAGCCAAGCACAGCCGACTTCCAGAGAATCCAGAACAAGCTGAATGAATTGGGTAACGAAGGTTGGGAGGCCGTGTCAGCCGTAGTTGGCAGCCCTGGTCACGTGTTTGTTTTGTTCAAGAAGCCAGGGCCGGAGAGCGTTCATACGTCCTGACCAGCCCTGCGAGTCCTACCATAAGCTGATCAATGCTGACGGAAATAGCAGCGTGTAACTTCAAAGCATTCGGGCAAGATCCCGGTCTTCGGATCAGGACGGCCGGCCTGAATATGCTTCTTGGGCCGAATAATTCTGGCAAGACCTCGGCTCTCGATGTGCTCGCATTGCTCGTTCAAACGGCACGCGAACAATCTCCCACTGGTCTCAAATGGTCGGGGAACCTTGTGGAGTTGGGGGCGTCCGGAGAATATGCACTCCACGGCGGCCTTCGCGCACCCGAATTGCAGATTGAAGTCCGGCTTGAAAGACCAACAAACCTGAACGTTGAGCCGGAAGTAGCCAAGTGCCTCGGCCAAGAGATCGGCTATCGAATCCGCTTCAGCCCGAGCACAAACCGCTACACAATGCATGAGTTCCTTGTGGACGGGCACGTCCTCGTTAGGAATCTTCTCGAGAAGGTTGGCGCTAGCTACCAACCCAAACTCGAGATTCGTGATGTCTTGATCAGCCCGCTTCCGCCTGTGGTGCACGACTTACATGTATTCGACGGTAACCTGTTTGTGGCGGGGTCCATGCCGCCGCCGCACGACACCCCGTACCAGCGCAACGCGCTTGCACAGCTTCGGGCAGCACAGGTAGGGCTTGAAGCGATTCGGCAATTTTTCGCGAGGAAGGTTTTTCTTGTGGGAGCAGGCCGAGCAATTCAAGGTTCGGAACTAGATGTCCAATTCAGGATTCCCGAAGTCGGCAGAAGCGCCGAGCACACGCTCCAGGTCTTATCTACAATTCTTGCAAAACCGGAGTATGGCAGTGCCGAAACAAAGATACGCGAATGGTCGCGCACGTTCGGCCTGGCAGATGTTTCTAGCGGGTGGGCAGGCGGATCGCAATTGCACTCCGGCTACATTGATGCACTCACCTCGACCGCTTTGCCCCTGAGAAGCGCGGGGTTCGGGTCGCAGCAGATTCTTCCCATCATCATCCAGCTGTTTGCCTCACCAGAAGGCAGTGTTATCGGCTTGGAAGAGCCAGAAACCAGCCTGCATCCCGCTGCCCAGGTTCAACTGGTCCGGATGTTCGCTGAAGCCGTCCGAGCTGGTCGGCAGCTCATTGTTACGACTCATAGCCAGTATGTCGTGATGGCTCTACAGGAAGAAATCAACCGGGGGCTCAGCCCCAAGAGCGTCAAGGTCTACCACTTCATTCGACCTCAGACCGATTCAACCGCGCAAGAGCTCACCATTGACGACGCGGGGGTGCTGCAAGGCTGGGTGCCCAGTTTTGCTGAAGTCGAACGCCGGCTGCTCTCCGACTGGATGTCACGAGTTCATGACCGCATTAAAGACGAATGAATGCCGAATCGTCGTTGACGCACAAGTCTTCGTCCCTGCGATGGCGCACTCGGAAGAGGAGTCGCGCATCTATGCCCTGCTACTGAGGAAGTGCTGCAAGGTTGTGGTTTCAACTCACATAACCGACGAATACCAGAGCGTCATGACCAAGTTTGGGTATTCCGGCACCCCAGTGCTAATGGAGCTCAACCGACTGGCGACGATGAACAAACTTCGGGAATGTAATCATCCGCCGCCTGATGACATTCCAGAGGAGCTTGCGCCCCGGAAGGACAGACATATCATTGCCCCATGCATGAGTGGTTACGCCAACTACATCATCTCAACTGACCGTGGCATCCAGGAGAGGCGAGAGGAGATCCACCGACGCACCGGTGCACGTGTTCTCGACCTTGATCAGGCTGAACGCGAATTCGGCAGTAGGGACAACTGTCGGCCAGATACTGCTGGCGAGCGGTAGCCTCCTACGTTCAATAAGACCGGAGCGGGTTGCCCTCGATAAGAGCGAAGGCGTTGTCAAGAGCACACGTATCCGGGTTCGGTGCGCGGGCACCGACGGCATTGCCAGAAGGTTGAGGACGGAAGACGTCTGGCAGATTCCACCAAATACGGGCAGATGTGGGGCACCCTCGCGGACGGGTATCCGGTTCGTTTCGACCAGACGGGGTAGTTACTTTCCGGCGACGGTCACGTCTTCGGCACGGATGCGGGTGGCGCGCTTGATTTCGCGGCTCAGGTCGGGCTGGTCGTTGGACTTCTTGCCCTCGCCGGCGAGCGCGGAACTGGCGGCAAGAGTGAAGCGCAATGCGTCTGCGGGAGTGTCGAAGTAGAGAATAACCTGCGTCGTTGCCATGCTCATGCCCCAGTCTTGACCCTGTTGCCATAATCATAGCGGCTGCGTTGCGGGTCTCGGAGTCCCCAACTTGATACCTGCCGGGCCGAGGGGTATTCTCCAAGGCAACGTCAGGAAAAAGAATCCACTGGCTTTGGCCCCGCATATTCACGAACTCTAGCGAGGCTGGGGGTCTCACCGGTTTATTCCCGGAGGTGTCATGTCAGACCGTCTTTCCGTCCTCGTCACCGGAGCCACAGGGAACCAGGGTGGCGCGCTGGCGCGATGGCTGCTGAGCCGGGGCCACCGGGTGCGCGGCTTGACCCGCAAGCCGGAATCGGCGGCGGCCAGGAAGCTCAAAGCGCTGGGTGCGGAGATCGCCACCGGCGACATGGAAGACCGCGGCTCCCTGGCCCACGCCGCCAGCGGCATGGATGCCTTCTTCTGCGTGTCCACCCCATTCGACTCCGGCGGGCCGGCGACCGAGGTGCGACAGGGCATCAACATGGCCGATGCCGCGAAATTCTCCGGCGTGAAACACCTGGTCTACATGTCCGTCCCCAAGGCGGACACGCATACCGGGATCCCGCACTTCGAGAGCAAGGCGCAGGTGGAGCGCCACATCCAGTCGCTCGGTATCCCGTGGACGGTCATCGGCCCGACAATGTTCATGGAAAACTTTCTCGGTCCTTATTTCCATCCTGAGCTGCTGGAGGGCCGCTTTGCCATCGCGCTGTCGCCTGGCTGCAAGCTCCAGTTGATCTGCCTGGACGACATCGCCGGGTTTGCCGCGCTGGTGCTGGAACAGCGGGAGCGGTTCCTGGGACGGCGAATCGATATCGCCTCCGACGAGCGCACGCCGCCCGAGATTGCCGACATTCTGACGCGCGCTGCGGGGCGGAAAATCCGGTACCAGCGCACTCCCCTCGAGCAAGTGCGGGCCTGGAGCAAAGATATGGCGCTCATGTTCGAATGGTTCGACCGCAGTGGCACGGGGATCGACATCGCCAGGTTGCACCGCGAATACCCCGAGGTGGCATGGCACGATCTGCGGCAGTGGGCTGAGGCGCAATCGTGGGACGTGCTAACCCATGGCGCGGCGGGCTAGAGGAAGTACGGAGTACCCAGTACCAAGTAAAGGCGCCAAATGCTGCAACGATGAACTTGGTACTCGGTACTTGGTACTTGGTACTCCGCACTCAGCACTCGGTATAATCGACACCGATGAAGCGCGTCGTCCATGCCGCCTGTCCCCACGATTGTCCTGACGCCTGCGGGGTGCTGATCACGGTGGAAGACGGCCGCGCGACCAAGATCCAGGGCGACCCCGCGCATCCGGTGACGCGCGGATTTCTGTGCGCCAAGGTGGCCAAGTATCTCGACCGTGTGTACTCGCCCGACCGCGTGCTCTACCCGGCCCGCCGCGTCGGCGGCAAAGGTCTGGGCGCGCGCTGGGAGCGCATTTCCTGGGACGCCGCGCTCGATGAGATCTGCGAACGCTTCCGCGGCATCAGCCACGAGTTCGGCAGCGAGGCAATTCTCCCTTACTCCTATGGCGGCACTCTGGGCGTGCTCAACGGCAGCGGCATGGACCGCGCGTTCTTCCATCGCCTGGGGGCGTCGCAACTCGCCCGCAACATCTGCTCGAAGGCGGGCGAGGTAAGCCTGATCTCAGTCTTGGGACGCAAGCTGGGCACCGAGCCGGAGCAGTTCGCGCACTCCCGTTACATCATTGCCTGGGGCGCCAACATCCACGGCAACAACGTCCACCTGTGGCCTTTCATCGAGGAAGCGCGACGCCAGGGCGCGAAGCTGGTCGTCATCGACCCTTACAAAACGCGCACTGCCCGCTGCGCCGACTGGTATCTTCCTATCCATCCGGGCACCGACGTGGCGCTGGCGCTGGGCATGATGCACGTCATCATCGGCGAGAATCTCTACGATGCCGACTATGTCAGACGCTACACGCTTGGCTTCGACCAACTTCGGAATCGGGCCACACAGTATCCGCCCGAGCGGGTGGCCGCGATCACCGGCATCTCCAGCGAGGACGTCGTCCGGCTGGCGCGCGAATACGCCACCCTGCGTCCGGCGGCGATCCGCATGAACTATGGCGTGCAGCGTTCGGAAAACGGCGGGATGGCGGTGCGCGGCATCGCTATGCTGCCTTGCCTGACCGGCTCGTGGAAGGAGGTGGGCGGCGGGTTGCAGCTCTCCACCAGTGGCGCCTATCCGCTGCGGCGTGACCGCCTGGAGCGTCCCGACCTGATGCAGGCGGCGCTCGGCCGGCTGGCGCGGACCATCAACATGGTCGAGATCGGGCACGCGCTCACCGAACTGGCAGATCCTCAGGTCAAGGCAGTTTTCGTTTACAACTCCAATCCGGTGGCCGTGGCTCCCGATCACAACCGCGTGGCGCGAGGCTTTGCACGCGAAGATCTGTTCACAGTGGTGCACGAGCAGTTCCCGACCGATACCACCGACTACGCCGACATCCTGCTGCCCGCCCCCACATTCTTCGAGGAGAAGGAGCTGCAGACCGCCTACGGCCATTACTATCTTCAAATCTCCCAGCAGGCGATTGAGCCGCTGGGCGAATGCCGCTCCAACTTCCAGCTCTTCTCCGGCCTGGCCGCGCGGATGGGATTCACCGAGGATTGCTTCCGGGCGACGCTGGACCAGGCCATCGACTCCGTCCTGGACCCCGCGCACCCGTGGCTGGCCGGCATTGATCGCGCGCGGCTCGAACGGGAGGGGCATGTGCGCCTGAACTTCCACCACGGAGACGCGGAGACACCGAGTGGAACGCAGCCCACTCCGTTCCTGCCCTTCGAACAGGGCGGCTTCGCGACGCCCTCGGGCAAGGCGGAGTTCTATAGCGAATCTCTGGCGGCCCAGGGCTTGGATCCTGTTCTAGCGTTCGTTCCGCCGACCGAATCACGCCACACTCCACAGGCTCGCACCTATCCGCTGGAGTTGCTGGCCCGCAAGGCGGACAATTTCCTCAATTCCACCTTCGCGAACCTGCCGTCCATGCAGCAGATGGAGGACCGCCACCTGCTGGAGATAACAGCGGCGGACGCCGCGCCGCGCGGCATCCGCGACGGCGACCGAGTCCGGGTGTTCAACGGCCGCGGCGAGATCGACCTGACGGCCCGGGTGAACGGTGCCGTGCCGCCGGGCGTGGTTGCCGCCCGGCTGGACTGGGCCAAACTCTCGCCGCAAGGCCGGAACATCAACGTCCTCACTTCGGATCGGCTCACCGACATGGGCGCCGGCGCCACCTTCTACTCGGTGCTGGTGGAGGTGGCGCGTCTCCCCGGGTCCGCCCAGTAACCCATTTTCCGGCGAAGCAGTTAGCCCGGGCGGCCGGCGTTCACAGGAAGCGCCGGGCGCTTTGGCGCGAATGGCCCGGCTACCGTATAATTTCCGTTTTCCCGTATTCCAGACTGAGGGTGGAATATTTCTGCGTTTCTTGAGGCTTCCTCACCGGTTCGTGCCGACCAGACTTCACGGTTTGCCCGGCTTGTTGCCCTGGTGCTAGCGGTGTTGTTCCTCTGCTCTGGGGTGATGGTGGGCTCACAGCAGGAGCTGATCCAGGAAATCCGGATCTACGGCAACCGCCGCATCCCGGCCGACACCATCCGCTCCAAGATTTTCACCCATGCCGGTGACGTCTACGACCAGGCTGCTCTGGAGCGTGACTTCAACTCGCTGTGGAACGCCGGCTACTTCGAGGACATCCGCTTCGAGCGCGAGCAGGGGCCCAAGGGCTGGATCATCAACATCTACGTCAAGGAGAGGCCGACCATCCGGGAGATCAACTACCTGGGCTTGAGCTCGGTAAGCACCAGCGACGTGCTCGACCGCTTCAAGGAGCGCAAGGTTGGGCTGACGGTCGAGAACCAGTACGACCCCACCAAAATCAAGAAGGCCGAGGTCACGCTCAAGGAGCTGCTGGCCGAGCACGGCCGCCAGTTCGCCACCGTGCGCACCGAGGTGCGGCAGATCCCGCCGGCGGCAGTGGGCGTCACCTTCGTCATCAAGGAGGGCCCCAAGGTCAAGGTCGGTAAGATCAAGTTCGAGGGGAACAAGACCGTCAGCAGCCGCTACCTGCGCTCCGCGATGAAGAACCTGAAGCCCATCGGGATCCCGCGCTCGATCATTCTGGAGAACCTGTTCTCGCGCACCTACGACGCCACCAAGCTGAGTGAAGACGCCGAACGCGTCCGCGACGCGCTCCAGCAAAAGGGCTACTTCAAAGCCCTGGTCCAGGACCCCAAGACCAGCATCCACGACAGTCACGGCTTCCATCTGCCACTGGTCAAGAAGGGCGGGGGCAAATCGGTGGACATCACTCTTCCCATTGAGGAGGGCGACCGTTATCGCCTGAAAGAGGTGAAGTTTAGCGGTAACAAGGCCGTCCCCAATGCGGCAGCCCTGCGCCCGTTGATCCCCATGAAAGATGGCGACATCTTCAACACCGAGCTGATGCGCAAGGGCATCAAGAACTTGCGCGACGCTTATGGCGCCCTGGGTTACATCAACTTCACGCCCGTCCCGGACACCGAGATCGACGAGGAGCACAAGACGGTGACGGTGAAGTTCGATCTCGACGAGGGCAAGCAGTTCTCCGTCCGGCGCATCGAGTTCCAGGGCAACACCACCACCCGCGACAAGGTCATCCGCCGCGAACTGGCGCTGCAGGAAGGCCAGGTATATAACGCCAAGTTTTGGGAATTCAGCCTGCTGCGTCTGAACCAGCTCGGCTACTTCGAGCCGCTCAAGCCCGAGCAGGACTCGGACACCAAGCAAAACCCCCAGGAAGGCACCGTCGATATCACCCTTAAGGTCAAGGAAAAGGGGAAGAACTCGATCGGGCTCACCGGCGGCGTTAGCGGCCTGGCCGGGTCGTTCGTCGGCCTCAACTACCAGACCAACAACTTTCTGGGCCTGGGCGAGACGCTGACGGTCTCGGCCAACATCGGCAACCTGGAGCGCAGCGTGATGTTCGGCTTCACCGAACCCTACGTGCTGGACCGGCCGCTGCAGCTCGGCTTCACCGTGTATATGAGCAGCTTCAACTACAACCAGGCGCGGCAAGCCAACATCCTGGCCGGACAGGCCCTCAACTTGCCGCAGGACGTGCTGAACACGTTGCAGAACTTTACCCAGTCAAGCAAGGGGTTCACCGCCTCGGCCAGCTATCCGCTGCGGCATTCGCTAAAGCGTATCGGCATCACCTACGGCTACGACACTTCGTCGCTGACCACCTTCAGCCAGGCGTCGCAGACTTACTTCGATACGCTGTCGTTCCGCGGCCTCTCCGGACCGAATGCGCTGCAAGGTATCATCACCAGCAAGGTGGTCCCCAGCTTCAGCTACAGCACCATCAACAACCCGCTTCGACCGACATCGGGCCAAAGCTATTTTCTCAGCGGGGAATTCGCCGGCCTCGGGGGCAATGTCAAGACGGTGCGGCCGGTCGCCGAATACAAGCGTTTCATCAGCATGAAAGGCCTGCACCCCAGCAGGGAGGGCCACCAAGTGCTGGGCTTCCGGGTGCAGGGCTCGTTCCTCACCGGCTACGGCGGGCTGGTGGCGCCTCCCTTCCAGCGCTTTTATCTAGGTGGCGACCAGGATTTGCGCGGGTTCGATATCCGCTCGGTCTCACCCGTGGCTTTCGTGGTGACGACCGGCAGCGTCATCCTTACCAATCCCGACGGCTCGCCGGTCCCGCTAGATAAGGGCAACCCCCGCGCTGGCGTGTGGACGGTTCCCGTCCCCATTCGAAGCATTGTCTTCCCCGGCGGCGACAGCAGCTTCGTTTCCAACCTGGAATATCGCATTCCGCTGGTGGGACCGGTGAACCTCGCCCCCTTCGTGGATGCGGGCATGAACTTTGCCGCACGCAGCTCGCAGCTCCGCATCTCCGACACCGCTCTCCAACAACTGAACAACACTGCCTTCGGCTGCCCGAGCCTGATGCCTATCCCTAACAACCCCTATTTTGAGTGCATCAACAACATCGCGCCCGGGCAGATGGTTCCGCCCTTCAGCCAGAAACTGCAGATGGTCCCTGGAACCAATTATGTGCCGCGCATGTCCACCGGACTGGAGCTCCAGGTGATGATGCCGGTCATTAACGCCCCGTTCCGCGTGTACTGGGCGTACAACCCGCTGCGGCTCGACGCCAATGCGCCGACCCCGAGCCTGATCACGCGCAGCATGTTCCCGCCCGGCGCTGCCGGCGACTTCACCTACCAGCAGACTCTGAGGAACTTCTTCCCCAGTTACCTTCTGGCGGAACCGCTCAAGACCTTCCGGTTCACTGTCAGCACGACGTTCTAGGAGCGCTACTGCGAGAATCGACCGAAATGTGCCGCTCCGGCCATTCTTGAGAGATCCCTCGCTCCACCACCCCAGCGAACCAAGACCGGCTCCCTGGGGGACCCCGTTTGCGCTCGGGACTTCGCCCTTCGACTGCGCTCAGGGCAGGCTCCGCGGGACTCCCCTTTCACCCGCTCAGGGTCGTTCGCTCACGCCCGCAAAGCGCCTCAAGTTTGACGCTAGCCCGAACCGCACCCTATAATGCGAGCTATCCGCTCCCGCGAAAAAATGCGCCTTCCCGGCGAGCGTGGTTCTACCGGCCGGGGCTGGAAGGTCCGCACTGTGAAGGCGGTGTCCCGATCGCATTTCCGGGGAATCTCGCGGGTATTCTCCCAAGGAGTCCTAAGCATCCGATGAAACGCAAGTTTGCTCCCATTGTTGTGCTGTTCGCGGTAGTCCTGTCTCTGGCCGCTCTGGCGCAGAC
>JBIOFT010000100.1:0-13999 GCA_044447375.1 Terriglobales bacterium
CACCGCCGCCGCCAGCGCCTGATCCCCCGGTTTCTCTCGGGCCTGGGTCCTGCCAGCACGGCCAAGGGTGTCTTTCCCAACATCCGGATGTGGTGGTGTTTGGTTCAGTGTTTGTCGGAAGGGCGACGCTCGGCCGTGATGCCGGGGCTTGACTCGGTACTGGGTACTCGGTACTTGGTACTCTTCTAGCTGGCCCGCCTGGCGGCGTTCTTCGGCTTGGAATTTCTGCCGGCGCGGATGGCCGTCCTTTGCAGCCTCTGCTTGGCGTCCTCGTGCTGGATGAGCAGCACCTCGATCTGCCGCAGCAGGTCCCCGGTGTTCATGGGCTTGACCAGCATGGAGTCAGCCCCGTCGCCCTTCCATCCGCTGCCCAGGGCCGGGAAGGCGGTCAGCATGGCCACCGCCGGGCGGGGCTCGAGCTGCTTGGCGGCGCGGATTACATCCTGGCCTGCCGATTCTGTCTCCATCTTCAGGTCGGTGATCACCATGTGATATTGCCCGCCATTCTGCAGTTTGGCAATCGCCTCCCCGCCGCTGGAGGCGGTCTCGACCTCGAAGCCATTCATCTCCAGGATGGCACGGAGGGTCAGCAGGATAGCCAGCTCGTCGTCCACCAGCAGGATGCGCCGTTTCATGTGTGACTCCAAGGGAAGCGCCGTTCCGAGATGCGATCAGCAGCCGCTTTGGTTGCGGTACGTCCCCGGAAAAGACCCCAGCCCCAGTTGCTATAATACACCGGCGTGTCCAGTTTCTATGTGCTCAACTTCGGCTGCCGCGCCACGCAAGCGGACGGCGCCGCTCTGGAATGCGACCTGTTAGGCCGCGGGCTGAGCCGCGCCCCGAGCGCCCGCGAAGCTGAAGTAGTGGTGTTGAACACCTGCACGGTTACCGCCGAGGCGGACCGGGACGTACGCGCCGCCATCCGTCGTGTGCATCGCGAGAACCCCGGCTGCCGCATCCTGGTTACCGGCTGCTATGCCCAGCGTGCTCCCCGGGAACTGGACGGCCTGCCCGGCGTCGCCTGGGTGGTGGGGAACTCGCATAAGCATCGGGTGGGAGAGATTCTGCACGACTGTCATCCTGAGCGAGCCGCTTTTGCGAGCGAAGGACCCCTATTTCCGGCAGAATCGCTGGCGTCGGTCCATATCGGCGACATCTTCGCCCACACCGAGCTGATGGCGGCGCCGGTGTTCGACGGTCTCGGCTACGACAGGACCCGTCCCAACCTTAAGGTCCAGGACGGCTGCGATAACCGCTGCTCGTTCTGCATCATTCCCTTAGTGCGCGGGCAGAGCCGCTCGCTGCGGCGCGAGGACGTGCTGCGCGAGATGGATGCGCTGGTCGCTGCCGGCTTCCGTGAGGTGGTCATCTCCGGCATCAACCTGGGACGCTGGGGACGGGACCTGGAGCCGCCGGCCCGCTTTGAAGACCTGGTGCGCGCGATACTCGCTCACACCGGCGTGGAGCGGCTGCGGCTGAGCTCCATCGAGCCTATGGATTGGACGGACGAGCTTATCGACCTGGTCGCCGGCTCGCGGCGCATCGCCCGGCACGCCCATGTGCCCTTGCAGACTGGCAGCGACCGCGTCCTGCGGCGCATGCACCGCAAGTATCGGCCCTGGCACTACGAAGAGCGCATCCGCAAGATCCGCGCCGCCATGCCCGTGGCCGCCATCGGCGCCGACGTGATGGCCGGCTTCCCCGGCGAAACTGAGGCCGAGTTCGAGGAGAACCGCCAGTTCATCGCCTCTCTGCCCTTCACCTACCTGCACGTGTTCACGTACTCGGCGCGCCCAGGCACGCCCGCAGCAGATATGCAGAACCAGTTGCCAGTCGAGATCAAGCGCGAGCGCAATCGCATACTGCGGGAGTTGGCGGCGGAGAAGAAGCAGGAATTCATGCGGTCCCTGGTCGGGCAAACGGTCTCCACCATCACGTTAAGCGTGGTTGAGGACGGCCGCACCGAAACGCTGACCGACAACTATCAGAAGCTATGGCTGGAAGGCCCGCGCCCTGCGAATCAGATTGTCAAGGCACGGGTGCGCGCGATTTCTAACGACAGCCTCATCGGGCTTGCAATGGATGCGGGCTTCAATCACCCGATCCCCCGATGACTTGATTCCCCCGTGCTATACTTTTTGGGTTTCAGCCGCACTTGTTTTCCCGGAGGCTGTGTATCGACAAGAGATTTATCCGTACAAATGATCGTATTCGTGCGCGCGAAGTGCGCGTGATCGACGACGAAGGCAAACAGATCGGCATCCTGCAGCCCTTCGAAGCGCTCAAGCTGGCCCGGGAAAAGAACCTTGACCTGGTAGAGGTATCGCCGACGGCGCAGCCGCCGGTGTGCCGAATCATGGATTTCGGCAAGTACATCTACGAACAGGAAAAAAAGGAACGTGCGGCCAAGAAGCATCAGAAGGTCATCACCGTCAAGGAAGTAAAGTTCCGCATCAACGTGGACGAGCACGACTATGAGTTCAAAAAGAACCACGTGTTGCGCTTCCTGGAAGACGGCGACAAAGTGAAAGCCACCATATTCTTCCGCGGCCGCGAGATGACGCACACCAGCCTGGGACGCCAGATCCTCGAACGGCTGATCAAGGACATCGGCGACAAGGGGATCGTGGAGTTCCGGCCGCGCATGGAGGGCAATGCCCTCCACGCCATCCTGGCGCCGAAAAAAACCTCATAACGTGAAACGTAGAGAAAAGACATGCCAAAACTAAAGACACATTCCGGCGCTTCCAAGCGCTTCAAGAAGACGGCCAGCGGGAAGATCAAGCGCGGACACGCGTTCGTCCGCCACATCCTGACTTCCAAGCCGACCAAGCGCAAGCGCCATCTCGATACCGGGACGCTGGTAGACAAAGCCGACGTTCCCAAGATCAAGCGGATGATTCCGTATTAGTCGTTGGTCGGTAGTCGTTCGTCGTTGGCCGGCTTTTGCGAACGACCAACGGACAAGAGCCAACGACCGACAGCGTGTGAAGAGGCACATCCTGCCTTCAGCCGCTAAGTAACACGAGTCACGAAAAGGAGAACGCAATGCCCCGAGTCAAACGTGGCACCAAGCGCCGCGCCAAGCGCAAGAAGATCCTCGACCGCGCCAGCGGTTTTTACCTGACCAAGTCCAAGCTCTACCGCTCCGCCAAAGAATCGGTGGAACGGGCGCTGAAGTTCGCCTACTCCGGGCGCCGGCAGAAGAAGCGCCAGTACCGCTCGCTGTGGATTGTGCGCATCGGCGCCGCCGCCCGCGAGAACGGCATGAGCTACAGCCAGTTCATCAACGGCCTGAAGAAGAGCGGCATGGAGTTGGACCGCAAGATCCTGGCCGACCTCGCGGTCAAAGACCCGGCCGCGTTCAAGGGCCTGGCCGAGCAGGCAAAGGGCTCGCTGGGCGCGGCGTAACTTCAAAACCAGCCACGGATTCACACGGATAACCACGGATCATCGGTCATGTTCTATCCGCGTGAATCCGTGCAAATCCGTGGCGTTTTCAATGTACACCGTTCCCAAACTCGCGGACTACTCTCCGGCAGCGCTGGACAAGGCCGTTCGCGAATTGCTGTCGGCACTGGAATCGGAAGCCGACGCCGTCAACGAGGAGGCAGACTGGAAAGCGTTCCGCGATCGGTGGATAGCCCGCAAGAACGGAATTCTGACGCAGATCAATGATCTCTGGTTGAAGCCCGCGCCTGGGCCAGTGAAGCGCGAGATCGGCAAACGGGTGAATTCCGTTCGCGAAGAGGTCGAGCACGCGCTTTCGCTGGTTCAAAGCGACCTAGAGCGAAAAGTCTTTTCAGAGTCTGTGCCACTCGTTTCTGGCACTCTCGACGAGATACGCGCATGGGAGCTCAAACGCGAGGTGATCGACATCACCCTCCCCGGCATTCGCCGGCCGATCGGCGCGGAGCACCCGGTCATCAAGGCGCTGAACGAGATCGTCTCCGTCTTCAAGGCGATGGGTTACTCGGTGAGCGAGGGCCCGGAGATCGAGACCGACTACTACAACTTCGAGGCGCTGAACTTTCCGCCCAACCATCCCGCGCGCGACACTCAGGACACGCTGTTTGTCGCCGGGCAGCAATCGAAGCCGCTGCGCGAGCGCCTGCTCCTGCGCACCCATACTTCGCCGGTGCAGATACGCACCATGGAGAAGCTGGCGCCGCCCATCCGCGTGGTCATCCCCGGGAAGGTGCACCGCAATGACGCGCCCGACGCCAGCCACTCGCCCATGTTTCACCAAGTCGAGGGCCTGGCAGTGGATACAAACATTACATTCTGCGACCTGAAGGGCACGCTCGACCACGCCATGAAAGCGCTTTTCGGATCGAGCGTCAGGACGCGCTTCCAGCCATCGTTCTTCCCGTTCACGGAGCCGAGCGCCGAAGTGGCGATCAGTTGCATCTTCTGCGGCGGCAAGGGCTGCCGCACCTGCAAGCAGAGCGGCTGGATCGAACTGCTGGGCTGCGGCATGGTCGATCCAAACGTGTTCGAGTTCGTGCGCGCGAACGGCTATGACCCGGCGAAGGTCTCGGGCTTCGCCTTCGGCATGGGCGCCGATCGCATCTCGCTGTTGAAGTACGGTGTGGACGACATCCAGTTGTTCTTCCAGGGGGACGCGAGGTTCCTGGAGCAGTTTGCATAGGAATTCACCGCCGAGACGCCAAGGACGCCGAGTTAAGAAATCAGAAATGAAGCCTCGGCGATCTCGGCATCTCGGCGGTAAAACAAAATGAAAATCTCGCCCCAATGGCTGCGCGAGTTCGTTGACCTCAAGGTCGACTCGCAGCAGCTCGCCGAAGACTTGACCGCCGCCGGGCTTGCCGTAGAGCTGACATCCGGCGAAGGCGATAGCCTTGTCTTCGACATGGAGATCACCACCAACCGCGTGGACGCCATGAACCACTACGGCGTGGCGCGGGAGTGCTCGGCCATCTACGATCTCGACCTCAAGCCCATTGAGCCTAAGCTGCCCGCCGCGAAGGGCAAAGCCAAGTTCGCCATCGAGCTGCCGGATCCGCAGGGCTGCGCGCGGTACACGGCGCAGATTATCCGCGGGATGAAGATCGCTCCCTCGCCTACGCACATCGCACGCCGCCTTGAAATGTTGGAGGCGCGTCCCATCAACAACGGCGTGGACGCCAGCAACTACACGCTGATCGAGATGGGCCATCCCACGCATGCCTTCGACCTGGACACGCTCGAAGGCGGAAAGATCATCGTGCGCCGCGCTCGCGCCGGCGAGGAGCTGAAGACTCTGGACGGGGTCGAGCGCAAACTGCACCCCGACGACCTGGTCATCGCCGACGCGGTGAAGCCGGTCGCGCTCGCCGGCGTGATGGGCGGCTTCGACACCATGATCGCCGACAAGACGCGCAACATTCTGATCGAGTCGGCGTGGTTCGACCCGGTGGGCATACGGCTGACCGCGCGCCGTCACGGCATGCACACCGATGCCTCGCACCGCTTCGAGCGCGGCGCCGACTGGGGCGCAACCCCGCTGGCCTGCCGGCGGGTCGCGCAACTGATTCTCGAAACCGGCGGTGGCCAACTCGAAGGCGGACTCATCGACGCCATCGGCCGCCGCATCGAGCGCCCAACTCTGCACCTGCGGCGATCCGAAGTACACCGCATCCTCGGGCAGGAGATTCCCGAGCAGGACGTGGTGCGCATCCTGCGGCGGCTGGGATTCGACGTCACCGGTGACATGGTCGCGATCCCAACCTGGCGCCTCGACGTCGAGCGCGAGATCGACCTGATCGAGGAGATCGCGCGCATTTACGGTTACAACCGCTTTCCCAACACGCTGCCCGCATTCGCCGGCGCCGTGGTCGAGACCCCCGACGCGCCGAAAGACGCGGCGCTGCGCTCCGCCCTGCTGGCCTTGGGCTACAACCAGGCGGTTTCCCTGAGCTTCATCTCGCTGGCCGAAGCGCAGCAGTTTTCGACGGCAACGCCGGTCGCGCTCGAGAACCCGATCAGCGAGGAAGCTGCCGTGATGCGGACTTCCCTCGTCCCCAGCATGGTCAACATGCTGGCATACAACTTGAATCGCGGCGTGAACGACGTGCGCCTGTTCGAGGCAGGCAACGTTTACGAACTCGCCGGCGCGAGCACCGAGGAGCGGAAGCAGATCGCCATCGGCGCCACCGGCCAAGCCATCGCCACCGACGTCCACCAGCCCGGGCGCGCGTACTCGTTCTTCGACTTGAAGGGCGACGTCGCGACCCTGCTTGTGAAGTTTCAGCACAACTCGCTCTATTTCGACGCCAACAACGCGCCGGCATACTACCACCCGCATCGCTACGCGCGCGCCGTGCTCGACGGCGGCATGGTGGCTCGCCTGGGGCAACTCCATCCCGAAGTCACAACCGCTCGCAAGCTGCGCCAGGACGCCTACCTGGCCGAGATCTATCTCGACCGGCTCTATCGCCACGGCCTGCGCCCGGTGCGCTACCAGCCCATCTCGCGCTATCCGGCAGTGGACCGCGATTTCTCGTTTCTGTTCCAGAACGCCATCACGTTCGAGCGTATCCGCGCGGTGGTGGATGCGCTGCGCATCGCCGAGCTGCGGTCGTTCTGGCCGGTGGAGATCTTCCGCGGCGGCACCGTGCCCGCCGGCCAGTACTCGGTGCTGCTGCGCGCCGAGTTCCAATCGGTGGAGCGGACGCTGCGCGATGACGAGGCCACGCTCTGGGCGAATCGGATCATCGAGGCGCTGAAGGCGCTCGGCGGAACGCAGCGGGCCTAGCGCGCTTGTGGATTTCCTCTGCCCGCTCATGCGTTATACTGCGCTCGCGCACTTCATCGGAAATCTGGAAGGTGAGGACACTCGACGTATGTCCGCTAAGGCGATGGAAGACCTGACGGCAACAGTTCCGGCCGACGATTTTCACGCGCTGGAACAGAAGATCTACCGCACCATAGAAATGCTGAAAGAGGCGCGTGAGGCCAAGGCCGTTGCCGAACGTGCGGCCGCGCGCTTGCGTGATGGGCGCGACGACCAGACCCAGGCGCTGCGCGCCGAGGTCGTCTCCTTGCGCAAAGAGCGCGAGGAGGTACGTACCCGAATAGAAAAGATGCTCAAGCAGATTGATTCATTGACGCAGGAGGAAAGCGGAGGATAATCGCCGCAAGGAGACGACCCAATATGTCAGAGACCGCGGCGAGGTCCAACGGCAACTCCGTGCAGGTGGAAATCTTCGACCAGAGCTACAACCTGCGCGGATCCGATCCCGAGTACATCGAGAAGCTGGCGGAGTACGTGGACGGCAAGATCCGCGCGGTCGCCGAGCAGACCTCTACGGTGGATTCGCTGCGGCTGGCGGTGCTGGCCGCGCTCAACATCGCCGACGAGTACCACATCCTGAAGCGCAAGTACGATACCGTGGCCGGCGAATACAACCGGCGCGCCATGGATCTCTCGGGCGCGCTCGACGAAGCCCTGCGCGAAGAACGCCGCGCCGGGTAGTCCCGCCGGCCTCTTAATTGCTGCTTCGCAGCAATCCGGATGCCAACTATTTGCGCGTCCGGGCTTGCCATCCACTCCCGATTTCTCTAGCATCATCCCGTCGGCCGGCCTGCAAAGTTGGTGAGGCTGGAGGCCGTTTTTTTGAACCAACAGTCACACAATGGGATCTCGACTCGCTATTAGGCCTGGTGAGCTGTTCCGCCATGCGGAAATGCCTAAAGGGCCTCGGGGAGTTCCCACCGTCTTAGGACGGGTTCATAAAACGGTCTTATCCCACGGCCCAGCGGGTCGGCTTTAGTGTGTCTGCGATATTTTTTCGCCGCAGATCAACGCGGACGAACGCGGATCAACTTGACACCGCCGAGCACGCGGAGGGAGAAATGAAAAACCCTGCTTCCTCTGCGGTTTTCGTTGGGTCTTGAGATCCGCGCAAATCCGCGGCGAAGAAGTTATTCCTAAGTCGCATCTAACTGAACGCAGTGCTCCCCATCCTGCTGCACTTCGGCCGTTTCTCCCTTCCGACCTACGGATTTCTGGCGGCCGTGGGCCTGCTCGCCGGGCTCGCCATCGGCGTGCGGAATGCTGGCCGCAGCGGCATGGATCCCGACAAGGCGTGGAACGCGGGCATTCTCGCTATCCTGGCCGGAATCCTCGGGGCCAAACTGCTGCTGGTGGTGACCGACTGGTCGTTCTACAAGGCGCACCCGGGCGAGATCTTCAGCCTTACGACGTTGCAGGCCGGCGGAGTGTGGTCCGGCGGATTCGTGGCGGCGGTGCTGGTGCCGTGGTGGTACATCCGGCGCAACCACATGCCCGTGCTGAAGACGTGCGACGTGTTCGCGCCTGGCATCGCGCTCGGGCACGCCATTGGCCGCCTGGGATGTTTCGCCGCCGGTTGCTGCTGGGGCAAGCCCACCACGCTGCCGTGGGGCATCACCTTCACCAATCCGCTCGCGGCCCAACTTGTCGGGACGCCGATCGGCGTGCCGCTCCATCCCACCCAGCTTTACGAGATGGTGCTCGAGCTCGGGAACTTCTTCCTGCTCACCTGGGTACTGCGGCGGAAGCGCTTTGACGGACAAGTGATCGGCACGTACATGTTCGTCTACGGCTTCGCGCGGTACTTCCTGGAGTTCCTGCGCGACGACCCGGAGCGCGGCAGCGTGCTGCATGGGTTCATGAGCGGCACGCAACTGCTGGCGATCGGCCTGGTAATCGCGGGTGGGTTGCTGTGGATGCGGCGCAGCTCCCAGCCCGAGGTCATGCCAGTCGAGCAGGCGGCCGGGAAGAGCGGGTAAGGCAGTTGTCAGTGGTCAGTTGCCAGTTGTGGTACAACCCTCCCAAGTGGCAGAGCAGAACCTCCCGACTACGCTGAAGGTTCCCGCTGAGCATGCCGGCGAGCGCCTGGACCGCTTCCTGGTTTCGCAGGCGCCGGAGGTCAGCCGCGCGCGCATCCAGCAACTTATTGCCGGCGGGAAGGTGCGTGTGAACGGCGCCGAAGCCAAGCCCTCGCTGCGGCTCCGCGAACAGGATCAGGTCGAGTTGCTGGGCTCGCCACAGCCGCCGCCGCTCAAGGCTTTTGCGGAAAACATCCCTCTGGATGTGGTGTACGAAGACGACGCGCTGGCGGTCGTCAACAAGCCGGCAGGCATGGTGGTGCACGCCGGCGCAGGCGTGCGGTCCCGCAGTGGCACGCTGGTGAATGCGCTGCTGCACCGGTTCGGGTCGCTCTCAGGCGTGAGCGGCGAGTTGCGGCCCGGCATCGTGCACCGCCTGGACAAGGACACCAGCGGGCTGATCGTGGTGGCCAAAAGCGACCTCGCACATCGCCTTCTGGCAGAGCAGTTCGCGCGGCGCGAGGTCAAGAAGACATACATCGCGCTCGTGCACGGCTGGATGAAGCAGGACCGAGGCACCATCGCGAGCGCCATCGCGCGCGACCGCATCCACCGTAAGCGCATGACCACCCGCGCCCGCCGCGGGCGGGAGGCCGTCTCGCACTGGCGGGTGCTGCGCCGCATCCAGTCCCGATTCGGCAAGTTCTCCCTTTTGGAGCTGAACATCGACACCGGCCGCACCCACCAGATTCGGGTCCACCTGGCCTCGGTCGGCCACCCCGTGGTGGGTGACGGATTGTATGGCGCCCCGCGGGAACTGAAGGACACGCGCGGAAGTAAGCTGGCCCTGGGAAGAAACTTCCTGCATGCTGGCGCCATCGAGCTTAGGCATCCCGGAACGGGCGCAACCCTGGGTTTTTCGCGGCCCCTGCCGCCCCAACTGGAGGATTTCCTAAACCACCTCGAAGGTGAGTGAATCCGGCTATAATGCGAGCAGAGATGAAAACGCTTTCCGTGTTGCTTGTTTTTGTGGGGATTTTAGTAGGGTGTGCGGCGTCTCAGAGCGAGCCTGCGCCTCAGAACGCCCCGGCGAACCCGCCGGCTGCCGCCGCCGCAAAACCGGCTCCTCCGCCCAGCTTCGCCTCTCCCATCGTGCCCCCAAAGAAGGCCGAGGCGGCCAAACCGGCGGACGATGACTCCGAGGCGGTCACCACCTTCCGCAAGCGCGTCGATGAAGTCAACGTCATCTTCACCGTGACCGACAAGCACGGGCACTTCATCAAGGACCTGAAGAAGGATGATGTCCGCGTGATGGACGACCACAAGCCGCCATCGTCGGTGGTGCAGTTCCGCAGCGAGACCGACCTGCCGCTGCGAGTCGGCCTCTTGATCGACGCCAGCAACTCCATCCGCGAGCGCTTCCGCTTCGAGCAGGAGGCGGCCATGTACTTCCTGGCGCAGATCGTCCGCCCCAAGTCCGACCAGGCTTTTGTGCTCGGGTTCGACACCACCGCCGAAGTCACCCAGGATTTCACCGACAACACCGAGAATCTGGCGCACGGGGTGCGCATGCTGCGTCCCGGCGGTGGCACGGCGATGTACGACGCCCTCTATTACGCCTGCCGCGACAAGCTGATGAAGGCCAGCGGCACCGGCCCGGTCCGCCGCGCCATCATCCTGGTCAGTGACGGCGAGGACAACCAGAGCCGCGTCACCATGGGCGAGACCATCGAAATGGCGCAGCGCGCCGAGGTGATCATCTACGCCATCAGCACCAACATCAGCAACATCAAGATGCGCGGCGACAAGGTGATGGAAAAGATGGCGGAGGCCACCGGCGGCCGCGCCTTCTTCCCCTTCAAGATCGAGGACGTGTCCAACGCCTTCGCCGAGATCCAGGACGAACTGCGCAGCCAGTACGCCGTGGCCTACAAGCCGGCGGATTTCCAGGCCGACGGCCGCTACCGCTCCATTGACATAACGGCTGACAACAAGAAGTACCACGTGCGCGCGCGCAAGGGATATTACGCGCCCACGCAGTAGAGCACTCAGCAGTCAGCACTCAGCATTCAGCCAGTAGGTTTGAGGAGCACGAGTGCGCCGCTGGCCACGTCCGGTTTTTCTCGCGCTTCTTCTCATCGCCCTGGGCGCGGCGGCCCAAGCGCCCCGGCCGATCTCCGACCTCAAGCCCACCCTCATCCTCATCTCCATTGACGGCTTTCGCTACGATTATCTCGACAAGTACAGCCCGCCGAATCTCAGCCGCATGGCGGCAGGCGGTGTGCGCGCCGACGCCTTGGCGCCCAGCTTCCCCACCTTCACTTTTCCCAACCACTACACCATCGTGACCGGCTTGTATCCGGCGCACCACGGGATCATGGCCAACGAGATGTACGATCCCGGCTTCGACACAACCTTTGTGTACAAGGACCCCACGGCCACAGAGGCTAGATGGTGGGGCGGAGAACCCATCTGGGTGACGGCCCAGAAGCAGGGACAGAAAACGGCCAGCGTGTTCTGGCCGGGCTCGGCGGCGCCCATCGAAGGCGTGCGGCCTGATTACTGGGAGCCCTTCGACGCCAAAGTTTCGCCGGACCAGCGCGCGGACAAGATCCTCGGCTGGCTCGATCTGCCCGCCGAGCAGCGTCCCGCGTTCCTCGCGCTCTATTTCGACCAGGTGGATCACGAAGGCCACGAGGGTGGCCCGGATTCGCCGCAGGTGCGCGATGCCGTCTCCCGTGTGGATGCCGCCATCGGAAGGCTGCTGGACGGTCTGCACCAGCGCGGCATCGGAGACCGCGTGAACATTATCGTGGTCTCCGATCACGGCATGG
Source organism: Terriglobales bacterium (assembly GCA_044447375.1). Lineage (GTDB taxonomy): Bacteria > Acidobacteriota > Terriglobia > Terriglobales > Acidobacteriaceae > JAHFUA01. Next base: position 11,649 of record JBIOFT010000100.1, read on the forward strand.
CGCCCACGCCGCCGAAACAAGCAATCTTCATCGACGACTATATCGATCTGCGACGGGCGCGGGTTGTCACACGCGGCCAGTTGTTCACGTTATGGCCGGCCAAGGGCGAGACGGACGCCATCTTTACCCAGCTTAGGAAAGCGCCCCACGCGCGCGTGTATCGGCGGGAAAAGGTGCCGGCGCGCTGGCACTACACCGGGAATGCCCGCATCGCACCGATCATCCTGCTGGCCGATGAAGGCTGGACGATCACCGACCGCGAGTACGCCAAGTCACACGAGCTCAAGCAGGGCGGGCACGGATACGACAACAACCTGCGCTCCATGCAGGCCACCTTCATTGCCCATGGCCCAGCGTTCAAGCCGGGGACGACGTTGCCCGCCTTCTCCAACGTGGACGTGTATGAGCTGATGGCTTACCTGCTGCACCTGAAGCCGGCGCGCAACGATGGCACGCTGAAAGTGTTTCGGCCGGTGCTGGTGGGAAACCAATAAAAAACGCCACGAATTTTCACCGGTCGTCACGGATCAGAGAAAGAATCCGTGAACATCCGTGCAAATCCGTGGCTAATCTTCGAGCTACTTCCCCAGCGCGTAGTAGCCGCGGCGCGCTTGCACGCGGTAGCCTTGCTTGCTCTTCACTTCGATCTTGCGATAGCTACCGTCGTGGGCGGTGTTGGTGGAAGTGTACCCGAGGTTGTACTGGCTGCGCAGTTCGGCGGAGATCTGGTCGAAGGCCTGCTTCAGCTTCTCGAACTTGTTGCCCACGTCGATGACGCGGCCGCCGGTCTCCTCGGCGAGCTTCCTCATCTCACCCGCGCCGAAGCCCTGGTACATGCCGCGGTCGGCGATGAGCAGCACGTACACCATGGCGTCGGCCTTCTGCGCCGCCTCCATGGCTTCGCGGGGCTTGACCTTGCTGCCTTCATCCTCGCCGTCGGTCAGGATGATCATGGCTTTGCGTCCGACCTCTGCCGATAGCCGGTCTTTGGCGGCCAGGTACACGGCGTCGTAGAGATCGGTGCAGCAGGCATCGCGGCCAGCCGGGATCGGCCCCTGCCCGATGCCGGGAACGCTGCTGATGCCACCCTGGGGCGAACCGCCGCCGATCCTGGTGCGGTTCAGCGCCACGCGCAGCTCGCGGGGATCGTTGGTGAAGTCCTGCAGCAGGTCCACATCGGCGTCGAAGCTGATCACAAAAGCCAGATCTTTCTTGCGCAGCACCTGGCTCAGGAAGGACGCGCCCACTTCCTGCTCCATGGGCAGGACCCGGGTCTGGCTGGGGCTGGTATCGATGAGAATACCGAGCGTCAGCGGCTGATCGGTTTCGGCGGCGAAATACTTGATGGTTTGCGGCGTGCCGTCCTCGAAAATCTCGAACTCGTCTTTCGCCAGACCGGGAATCAGCAGGCCCTTCTTGTCCTTGACGTTGAAGAAGACGTTGACCACGTCTACCTGGACCTTCAGCGTTCCCACAGCCTCGTTCTGGTCGCCGCGCGGAGCCTGCGCCGGGAGGGGGCGCGGCAACAGCGCCAGCACGGCAACCCACAGAAGAGCGCGGCAGCCGGCGCCTGCGACAGTGGAGTGCTTCAGCATTTTCCTGATAGTCTAGTGCTTAGATGCAGAAACTTTCGCTTTCGTCCATAATCATATCCTGATGGGCGCACGCAAAGCGAACGGGGGAAGCAAGATGTTGAGGGCGGCAGGATGGGCGTGGGTGCTGGCGCTGCTGGCGGGCATGGCCATGGCGCAGCAATCCTCAACCCCGGCGGCGCCACAGGAGACCGTGCAGGAGCAGCTCCCTTCGGCTCCCACTCCGCAAAACAATGTTCCCAAGCCGGCGCCGCCGCCCACCTCAGCACCCGCTCTGGCGCCGCTTCCGCCGGCGAACGAGCCCGGGCCTGCGGCCACTCCTCCGCCAGGCCCACCGAACGAGCGCGACCAGATGATGTACACCATGCGCGTCGTTGCGAACTATGTGGTAGTGCCGGTGACAGTAAAAGACTTGAGGGGACATCTGGTCGAAGGCCTGGGCAGGAATGATTTCGCGGTATTCGAGGAGGGGGTTCAGCAGCAGATCAACCTCTTCACCAGCGACCCCTTCCCGCTGTCGGCGGCGGTGGTGCTGGATATAGGCCTGCCCGACCAGGTGCTGCGCAAAGTCAACGAGACTTTGCCGGCGCTGGCGGCCGCGTTTAGCCAATTCGACGAGATCGCCTTCTACACCTTCGGCAACTCCGTAACCAAGGAACATGATTTCAGCGCCGTGACCGACCGCTATGCCAACTCGATCAAGCGCCTGAAGAAGCAAGGCCAGGAGGGCGGGGCGCCGGTGGCGGGTGGCCCCTTGGG